>CAMLPZ010000255.1 GCA_946482045.1 uncultured Asticcacaulis sp. | reverse complement strand
ATCCCAATTGCGGAAATAGGTCGCATGTCGTCGTCAGCTATGCGTACTGACTCGATATACTGCGAAAATGTTATAGATTCCCGGTTCGCATTGTGTGAAGGTTCCGCTCTCTACAGCTTGCTTTGCCTCCTCGAAAGTTTCAAATAGGCAGTATTCATTTACGACAAGCTCTTGAGCCATTGAATTACATGATAATGGCGAGCATCCCAGATGCTGCCATTCAAATATCACAACATCAAAACCCATCAGATGTACTGGATCAGTCGGCGGACTAACAGCCAATTGACCCTCGATCACCTCAAAGTCAGTAAACGGTCGCCATTCAGATGGGCCGAAGCAGGCGGAGTCCATCCCTTGCTCGTAAGCCTCGTAATAGAATAGCTCTGCACCGGACAGAGACTTCTCTTGCTTAGCAGCCAATCGCCAAAGCAATGCCGGGTCATTTGCTACGCCAAAACTGTTAAACAGCCACTCTGACTGTAGGTCAACGACGTCTCCGCTGCAGCAACTGGATGTACTATAAATAAAGTTAACGTGCGGCGCCTTAAGCCAATCGGGTCTTGGTGCGACGTGCTTCAAAAGATAGCCAGCTGGGATCATCCGGTACGATATCAGCAGCGCGTTGTCACATCAATATAGGCAAAATATGGATGGAGACCCACCGATACGCGCCAATTGCAGAAACACAACTCTCTAAGTAGCAGTTTGTATCCGACCAGATAGCAGACATCGTTGACCACTCGGCTACGGGAATTTCATGGAAACTTCCCTTTGAGGTGCACTCACACGGACTTGCCAGTCCCATTAAGCGGCCGGAACCCGGCTGCAGACCATTTTTTCGGTACTGTCCCACACCGGCAAGATTTCCTTGAAACGATCCCGCATGTGTTGCACGGCTTGAATTTCGCTCGGTTTAACAGGCTTTAAGGCTTCTGCTCGGACTTGCGCCTCGCGCATCATGCCAGCCGATGTCTTCGCCATTTCGCAAGCCTTGGCGGGATCGGACTGGAGAAGTGGCCCTGCCTCGTTTGATATGGCGTTAGCAGGCTTTACCAACTGCTCCATGATCTGGTCCATTTGAGCCCAAATGTCCACGGCAGCATACGTTGGGCCGGCGTCCACCAGCACAAAAGCCAGGAATGCTGCCTGACTGGCGCGAGGGAACGATCGGAGCCCGGTCATGAACGGATGTTGAGTTAAGTTGCCCACGTTCGCCTGCATATTGAAGGATGCGACTGCAAACGTCGCTCAATGGAACCCTATCGCGAATACATGCGGAAGCAAAGTTGCTCTCGCCGCGATTAGCAGCGACTTCGAGACGGATGTAGATACAGCCTTGCGGCACCTACGCCAACAGCGACTATTCGACCGGATCGACCTCCAGGTCGTGAATCCGCCAAATCGGCCTTTATGCCGCTCAACCGCTGGGCGCGAACCGTCGTCAGATTAGCGGCGCGAGACTCCCACGGTTGCAGGATTGCCACCCCGCCAGCGACCAGGCCAAGGGTGACAATCGTCAGGCCGAGCAATGATTTTCTGTCCAACATTGCTTAGTGGGCTCCGCCAGCTGCAGTGCTCTTCACACTCTAACGGACATAAAGCAGATAGACGCACAATCCAATATGCCCTGTTGCCGCGAGCACGGGGAGTTTACAGCTTCCGCTTCCGCCACTTCCGGTAACGGCATCGCCGGTGGCATTGGACACGATCGCTGACCGAAGTGGGCAGGTCAGATAAAACCTATATCCTCTTTGGTCACCGAGGCGCCCGACATCCAGGCCAGTTCGACCGCCGCGCCCGCGCCCGAGCCATCGGCATCCCACCACAGCTTTCCGGCGACGGCATCCCAGACGAACTGAGGCCCCGATCCCACCGCCGCCGCGCCGGCGACGAATTCGGCGCTTGTCAGCACATGGCCCGCCGCAAAGCCATAATCGGCGCCGGCAAAGACCAGCCGGTCCAGGCCGTGGGTGAAATCGGCTATGGTGTCGGTGCCGTTGCCCGCCGGGCCCGAGAACACGAAATCGTCGCGTCCGGCGCCGCCGGTGACGGTGTCGTTGCCCGATCCGCCGGCCAGGGTATCGTTGCCGTTGCCGCCGGAAAGCGTGTTGGCGTTCGCATTCCCCGTGATGCGGTTGTTCAGGCCGTTGCCGGTGCCGGAGAGGGCGCTGTTCGTCAGGAACAGGTTTTCGACGTCGGCGTTCAAGGCGAAGTCAATCGAGGAATAGACCGTGTCCGTGCCTTCGCCGAAGGCTTCGATCACGCGATCGCCGATATGATCGACATAGTAGGTGTCGTTGCCGGTATTTCCGGTCATGCGGTCGTTTTCGGTGCCGCCGTCCAGGACA
Organism: uncultured Asticcacaulis sp.; assembly: GCA_946482045.1. The sequence goes on along the minus strand of CAMLPZ010000255.1, from coordinate 3,901 downwards.
TCGTCGCCGGTGCCGCCTGTCAGCGTATCCCAGCGCTGGCCGCCCAGCACGGTGTCGTTGCCGCTGCCGCCGTCGATGACGTCGCTGTCGATGCCGCCATCCAGGCTGTCATTGCCGTCCGCGCCGAAGATGGTGTCATGGCCCGCGCCGCCCACCAGGGTGTTGTTGCCCGTATTGCCGGTAATCGTGTTGGCAAGACTGTTGCCTAGGGTCGATGTATTGTCCGTGCCTGTGAAGGTGACGGCTTCGACATTGGACGTCATGTTCCAGGTAATCGACGCAAAAACCGTGTCGGTGCCCTCGTTGACGGTGGTGCTTTCGTTGACGCGGTCGCCTATGTGGTCGACATAGTAGACGTCACTGCCCAGACCGCCGAACATCTGGTCGTTGTCCAGGCCGCCGTCGAGCGTGTCGTTGCCGTCGCCGCCCACAAGGGTGTCCCAGCGCGCGCCGCCGAACAGACTGTCATTGCTGATCCCGCCGTCCAGCGCGTCCGAGCCTTCGCCGCCATCGATCGTATCGCTGCCTTCGTTGCCTTGCAGCGTGTCATGGCCGAGCCCGCCAACCAGCGTGTCGTTGCCGGCATTGCCGATCAGTGTGTCATTGCCGGCCGCGCCGTCCAGCAGGTTCGAATTGCCGTTGCCGGTCAGGCTGTTGTTGCCGCTCGATCCCGTGGCGCCGATCGTGCTCTTGCCGCCGAGGACGATGGCTTCGACGTTTTCGGGAAGGACGTATGTGATCTGCGAGATGATCGTGTCGAAGCCGGCGCCGCTTGCTTCGGTGATCGTATCGCCGGCGTCGACATAGTAGGTGTCATCGCCCGCGCCGCCCATCATCAGGTCGGCCCCGGAGACGCCGGACAGGGTGTCGTTGCCGTCGCCGCCGTCGAGCGTGTCATTGCCCGGTCCGCCATTGAGGCTGTCGTTGCCGCCCATGCCCGACAACAGGTTCGCGCCGTTATCGCCGGTCATGATATTGCCCAGGTCGTTGCCCGTGGCGTTGACGGCGTCGTTTGAGTCGATGATCAGGTTTTCGAGATTGGCCGCCATGGTATAGCTGCCCTTGGCGTAGACGGTGTCGATACCCCCATCGGCGGCCTCGATTATGACATCCGCGGCATTGTCGACGACATATGCGTCGTTGCCGGCTTCGCCTGACATCGTATCATTGCCGGTGCCGCCGTCCAGCTGGTCGGTGCCGATGCCGCCCGTCAGGGAGTCGTTGCCGCCGTCACCGAAGACGTCGTCATTACCATCGCCGCCGTGAACCGTGTCGTCGTCCAGCCCGCCGGACAGGGCGTCGTCGCCCAGGCCGCCGGTGATGAGGTCGTTTCCGGCCTCGCCGCGGATGATATCGTCCCCAACGGCGCCGTCGAGCGTATCGTTGCCGCCGCCGCCCTGGATGATGTCGATCAGCGCCGTGCCGGCGAGGCTGTCCGCGCCCGCGCCGCCGAACGCCTTGACGATCTCGGCGAGACTGACGCCTTGCGCCGCCAGGACGGCGAGCGCCGCCTCCGTGCCTTGCAGGACCCGCGCCGGTACCGTCAGGTGGGTACCGTCCATGGTCTCGATCGCCGGAGTGGTCGGGACATACAGGACATGGCCGCCTGAGGTCGCGGCGACGCTGGCCTGCGCCTGACGCAGCTCATCCGCATTGCCGCTCGTAAACGCCAGGCCGCTGATGACGATGCGTTCCGGCACGATGTCAGCGTCGAAGCGCGCGAACAGCGTCCGCAGGCCGTCGGCATAGACGGTCGGGTCCGGGCGTGATGAACTGTCCGCTTCGCCCTGGTTCCACAGCAGCAATCCGGCATGGCCGTGAACGGCTTCAATGACCTGGTCGATGGTGTTCTGGTAGAGCGTATCGTCGCCGGTATCCAGCCAGTAGTCGACATTGCCGGCGGGCAGCAGCTTGGTGCCGCCGACCGCGCCGGTAATGAAGGCAACGGGCAGGCCCGGTTCCGCCAGCCTCAGCGTGTCGGCGAAGGCCATCGCGCCGGCGCCCGTGGTGTCGACCCAATGCCCGGCCTCATCATCGTCCGACGCCGACCACATATAGACGCCGGGCTCGGACGCATGCGAGCTGCCAGCGTAGGTGAACCAGCCTTCCATGTTCGACTGGCCGGCCGCGACCACGACTTCGCCGATGGCCAAAGGACGGATCGTGGTGACCCCGCCGGTCTTGGTCTCGAGGATATAGCCGTCGCCTTGCGGGATGTCGAAGATCACGCCCGCGTCGGTCCAGTCGGCGATGACCTCTCCGTTCCTGGTCACCCGCGCCATCTCGGCGTCGACATAGAAGGAGCCGGACGTCCCGTCGCGTTGCACGAAAACCAGCGCCCCGGCTGCCGACGTATCGCGGTAGGGCGAAAAGTCGGCGGTCGACTCCGCCACGGTTATCGCGATCGTGGCCTGGGTCACGCCGCCATGGCCGTCGTCAAGATTGACCGTGAACGCATCCGCTCCGCTATATCCGACTGCCGGCGCATAGATGTAGCTGCCGTCTGCCGCCAGCTTGAGCGTGCCGTTGGCAGGGCCGGTGACAAGCGCGAATGTCACGGTGTCGCCATCGGCGTCCGATGCCGTAAGTGTGCCCGACACGATCTGGTTGGTCTGCGTCGCGACGGCCGTGGTTTCGCTCACGGGGTCGGTATTGCTGCCGCCGAATGTCACGATGCGGCTGGCGGGGGCTAAGCCGCCCTGTCCGTCGCTGACCGAGTAGGTAAGGGTGATCTGGCCTGAGAAGCCGGCCGGCGGCGTCAGCGTATAGCCGCTGCCGTTGGCCACCAGTGTGCCCTCGCTGGCGCTCAGGCCGGTGACGGTCAATGCGTCACCATCGACATCGCTGAAACCTTCGAGCAGTTTGGCGTCCGTAACGGCATAATCCGCGTCGACATCGCCGCGCGCCATCGGCGCCTGCGCTCCGGTCAGAGCGGGCGCGTCGTTGACCGCGTCCAGGTTGAGGGTGCGCGTGCCGATCAGGCTGCCGCCACGGCCGTCGCTTATCGTGTAGGTGAGGGTGACCGGGCCGGAATAGTTCGCTGCTGGCGTCAGGCTATAGCCGCCGGCGGTGGTTGCCAGCGTGCCGTGGTCGGCGGCGATGGCGGTGATGGACAGGGCATCCCCGTCCGGGTCGCTATAGCCCTCAAGCAGGCTGGCGTCCGTCAGACCGTAGGCCATGTCTTCGCTGCCGTTGGCAAGCGGTGTCTGCGGCCCAGAAAGAACCGGCGCGCTGTTGCCGGGTGTCGACGCGACGAACAGATAGTCGCCGGACACCAGGGTCGCCGATCCGGAATACCGTATCGTGACCTGGCTCGACACGCCGCCGTCACTGATGAGGTAGGTATGGCTGTCGCCGCTGTGACTAAGGAAGGTGAAGGTCGCATCGGCGCTGAAGCCGGTGAGATGAATGACGTCATCGCCGCTCGCGCTGCCATTGCCGGCGCCTTCGAAGTCGAGGATGTTGTCGTTGCCGGTGCCGAGATCGGCCCGCGAAATGACATATATGTCGGCGCCCGTGGCGCCGCCCAGCGTGTCGGCGCCCGCGCCGCCGGCCAGGACGTCATTGCCTTCATTGCCGTAGAGCTTGTCGTTGAAGCTGCTGCCCGTGATCGTATCGTTCCCGAGGCGGCCCTGGACCTGCACCGGATCAGCCGAAGCGGTGGCGTCGATGACATCGTCGCCGTTACCGCCGTTTATATACACCGTAGCCACGTCGCGATCCTTTCGTTACAGCAGGGCAGGCAGGCGCCGAATGCCACAAGGCTCCAGTCGACCGTTGGGGAAATGTCTGGGCGCCCGGCAATGGGTGCCGCAGATGCGAAATTATACGGAACTTACATCTGTTAAGACAGAATCATGTTGGATGAAAAGCCCATACTCAGCTTACAATCCGTAAAATG
>CAMLPZ010000254.1 GCA_946482045.1 uncultured Asticcacaulis sp. | reverse complement strand
CAGCCGACTAAAACGCGATTTCCGTGCCTTTCTGTGTAGCGCCTAAGGCGCTTTCAGTGTTTTCTGTGGTTAAATAAGTAGACGCTGCAAACACATAGGTCGATAACCTGACCTCCGGCACAAACAAAAACGCGGCGCCGAAGCGCCGCGTTTCTTTATTCAAAGCCCCGTCCGCTATCAGGCGGCGGTTTCGGTGCCGTCGGCGCGCTTGACGTAGACGTGGTCGATCAGGCCGAAATTCTTGGCTTCTTCGGCCGTCATGTAGCGGTCACGGTCGAGCGTCTTTTCGATCGTTTCGTAGGACTGACCGGTATGCTTGACGTAGATTTCGTTCAGCAGCTTCTTGGTCTTGCGGATGTCCTCGGCCTGGATTTCGATGTCCGAAGCCATGCCGCGCGCGCCGCCCGAAGGCTGGTGCACCATGATCTTGGAGTTCGGCAGCGAGATACGCTGACCCGCCTCGCCCGCCTGCAGGATCAGCGAGCCGGCCGAAGCGGCCATGCCCATGCACACCGTCGTCACTGGCGACTTGATGTATTGCATGGTGTCGTAGATCGCCAGCGCCGAGGTCACCTGACCGCCGGGGCTGTTGATGTACATCGAGATTTCCTTCTTCGGGTTTTCCGATTCCAGGAACAGGAGTTGGGCGCAGATCGAGGTTGCCATGCCGTCTTCGAACGGACCGGTCAGGAAGATGATCCGTTCCTTCAGCATGCGCGAATAGATGTCGTAGGCGCGCTCGCCACGGCTCGATTGCTCGATGACGGTGGGAACCAGGTAGGAAGTCAGATGGTCAACGGGGTCGCGCATTCACGAATCCTTTGTGTGTGTCGAATCGACGGGCGTCACGCCATCTAAGACAACAAGTCTTAACCTTAAGTGAGTGCGCCGTCCCTATCGGGGCCAACTTGGCAATTTGCACACAGCTTTTCAAGTGGTCTTGAAAGATCCGGTTCGTATTGACAGCCGGCAACGCCGCCTATGTATAACTAATAAGTTATATAGCTTATCGGTTATTTAAATGGCATTCGACGGTCTCGACGCAACTTTTGTCGCTCTCGCCGACCCGACGCGGCGCGCCATCCTGGCGCGGCTGGCTGAAGGCGAGATGACGGTGATGGACCTGGCCGAGCCGTTTTCCATGAGCCAGCCCGCCATATCCAAGCACCTCAAGGTGCTGGAAAATGCCGGCCTGGTGGCGCGTGGCCGCGACGGCACCCGCAGGCCCGTGCGCGCCGAGACGAAGCGCTTGCGTCAGGCGACGGCATGGCTGGAGGACTTCTGTGCGCGGCTGGAAGGCAATTACCAGCGGCTTGATGCGCTGCTGGCGGAAATGAAGACGGTCCAGAAGGACTGATGACCCCCCATAAATTCAAATTGAGAGGACGTCCCGTGATCGATACCCCTGAAATCATCGACCTGCCCGAACAGAAGATGGCGGTCATCCCGCTCAAGGTCCCGACAAATGAGATCATGAACCATATGGGCGCCGGCATAGGCGAACTGCATGCGACCCTGGCTTCCCAGGGCATCACGCCGTCAGGACCTTGGTTCACACATCACCATCGCGCCCCTACCGACACGTTCGATTTTGAGATTTGCCTGCCGGTCGATCGCGATGTCGCGCCGGCCGGCCGCGTCCAGCCTGGCGTGCGTCCGGCCATGAAGGCGGCCAGCACGACCTATCACGGCGGCTATGAGGGGCTCGGCAATGGCTGGGGGCAGTTCATCATGGCGCTGAAAGACCAGGGCGTCGCCACCACAGACGAGCTTTGGGAGACCTATGCGGTCGGCCCCGAGACCGGTCCGGACTCGAGCCAGTACCGTACCCTTCTGCGTAAGTCCCTCAGATAAGGCCTGCTCTAACATGTCTTCCATGATCATCAAGACCGTCGGCCGGCTCAACGCCGCCCTGCCCTCCGACACTCAGATTCGCCTAACGCGAACCTTCGACGCACCGCGCCAGATGGTCTGGGACGCGCACACCAAGCCCGACCTGATCCGGCGATGGCTCCTGGGGCCGCCGGGCTGGACCATGCCGGTTTGCGAGGTCGACCTGCGTGTCGGCGGCAAGTACCGCTATGAATGGCACGGCGAAGGCGGCAAGACCATGGCGATGAGCGGCGTCTATCGCGCCATCGAGGAACCCCGGCATATCGCTGACCAGCAGGTCTTTGACGACGACTGGACGAAGGGATCGGCCGATGGCGACATGGTCCTGGTTGAGCGGGATGGAGTCACTGAGATGGTCCTGACCATCACCTATGCGTCGAAGGAGACACGCGACCTGGTCGCCTCCTCGCCGATGATGGACGGCATGGAGGCCGGTTACGCGCGGTTGGATGGTCTTTTAGTCGTTGGAGAATGAGTTGCGGGTTGCAAGTCGCCGGTCTCTGGCAACTTGCAACCCAAATCGCTCTAATAACTCAGGTCAAAACCGATCCGCACCGACCGCGGCTGGGTGTATTTTGATGGCTGGCCGTAATTGGCGTCGACTGCGCCGGCCGTTGCGCCGTCATAGGTGACATAACGCGTGACTACGCTGCGGATATCGAACAGGTTGAAGACATCGGCGCGTAGAACCAGCTTGGCCGTGGGCAGTAGGGTTTGTGGCACGGTGTAGCGCAAGGACGCATCGACATTCCGCACCCAGTCGGATTTCAGTCCCTTGCCCATCGGGGCCGGCTGGCCACCGCAATAGTGGAACACCACATAAGGCGAGACGCCGTCGGGGTCGTCGCCCAGGCAGCTGAACCGCGTCGGCGACTGAACCATAATGTTGAAGCCGCCCAGCAGTCGCGGTGTAAAGGCATAACTGCCCCAGACCTTCAGGCTGTGCGTCGGGTTACCGGGTAAGAGGCCCGTGGCGTGGTCCTCGGTATTGGGCGTATCCCAGCGGAAGGTCGCGCCGGCATCGGTCTGGACGCCGTTGCCGAACTCGGTGACCGTGCCGGAGTAATTGCCGTAGAGCTTAGACAGGGTGTACGAGCCCTGCACACCCCACTTGCCGTCGAAGGTGCGTTTGAAGTCGAAGACGAGCGCCGTATATTCGCGCTTCGCGTCGGCAAAATGCCCCAGTTGCTCGGCCGTAAGCGTAATGTTGCGCGCTTGCGTCTCACCAGGCAGCGGTTCCTTCAGGCGGATAGTGACGTCGTGGTCGCCGACGTTCCAGACATAGTAGCTGTTGGAAATCTCACCGGACTCATACTGCGAGGCGTCGAGACCGTTCGCGGTCAGGTAGTCGATGATGGCCGGGCCGAACTCGGAATCCTCGGAGACATTGACGGTGTTGCGATAGACGGCGCTTAGACCCGCCGACCAAAGGTCATTGAAGCGGTAGTTGGCGCCGAGGGTGAATTCGTCGACGCGCGTGGCCTTGAGCCCGACCGCTGCTTTGGATGCCGCGCCTTCCTGCACGCCGTTGCCTATCACGAAGCAGGCTTCGGTACCCGGGGCGACGTGGCTTGAGTTAAAGCCGGGCGCCTGGCTTAGCTGCGACGCCGGACATGGCTGGCCGAACAAGGCGTAGGTCGGGCCGACCGCATTGGGCAGGCCGGTCGTCGGGTCGATGACCCAGCCGCCGGCCGGCGCTTCGAAATATTGCGAGAAGTAGAGGTCCTTGCCGCGGACGCCCAGGTTCATCGCCGGCGGGATGAAGTTGGCGCCATAGCTGCCGTGGATCTTCCAGGCGCCCTCGCCCGTCGGGTCCCAGGTGAAGCCGAGACGCGGCGCGACATTGCCGGTCAGGTTGATATAGCGTTCGCCTGACAGGTTGTACTGGCGGAAAGTGTCGTCGCGAACGCCGATCTGCACGTTTAGGTCGGGTGTGATGTCCCACGAATCCTGGATGTAGATCGCCTGGTTTTCGGATGCGACATTACCGCCCAGCTGCTGGTAGACGATCTGCAGCAGGCTGTCGTTATTGATCACTGTGCCGGTGGCATCGTAGGTGCGGAAGATGTATTGCACCGGCACCTGGCCCACCATGTTATTGGTCTTGGTCTCGGAATTGTCCTCGTGGTCGATGCCGAAGCGGACGTGGTGGCGGCCGAAGGCGTCAAAGCGGATGTCGCCGTCGGCGCGCCAGAACCTGCGCGTCATGTCTGTGACCTGGGCGGTGGAACTCGGCTGGGTCTTTGACAGGGTGGTTGGCGTGTTCGTCATGTCGACGACACGGACATAGTAGGCCGACGGATCCTCGGGTACGATGTTCGAACGGTCGCGCATCTCGCCGACCGCCGCCGATACATTCAGCCAGTCGTTGACGCGGCCTGAATAGTTGAGCACCCAGTTGCGGCCGCCGGTCTCGGTGACTTCGGTGGCGACGTAGTCGCCGCGTTCGACGCCATCGAAGCGATAGCGGCGCGAGATGGCGGTGTTGGTGGTGTCGAAGGCCGTCAGCGAGATACGCTGCGACGGGGTGATATAGCCGTCGAGCTTCAGGCCATAGAAGGGGGCATTGTTTTCGGTCTGGCTGTAGAAGCGGCTCTGGACATTGGCCGTTTCCCATTCGATCTGGTTGGCCTGGTAGAGGCCGTAGGCGAACAGGCGGTCGCGGACCAACGCCCCGCCCATCTCGACGATCAGCGAATTGTTGGTCGCGGTCGAAAAGCGGCCGTCGTAATTATAGGTGTCGCGTTCCTGGGCCCGCAGGCTGTCCGGTTTGAAATTGCCGTGCAGCGCGAAGGTGAAGTCGTTGCTGCCAGACTTGGTCGTGGCATTGACGACACCGCCGGTAGCGCGGCCGAATTCCGCCGGATAGCCGCCGGTCATGACCTCGATCGACTTGTAGAAGTCGAAGGGCACGCGGGCGCCCCCGACATAGGTGTCAGGGTTGGTGATGTTGAGCCCGTCGATATAGTAGGCGTTTTCCGCCACTGAGCCGCCGGCGAACGCGGCCACGGCATTGTCGCCTCCACCAAAGCCCGGATGGCCAGGCACGACCGTCGGCGCCAGCAGTGTCACGGCATTGAGATTACGCGCCAGCGGCACCTGGTCGGTCAGGGCGTCGAGGTTGACGACCAGGCCGGTGGTGGCGCGGGTAAAATCCATGCGGACGCGCTTGCTTTTCACGATCACCGGACTGCCGGCCGGTTGCAGCACGGCGTCGATGCGCGCTTCCTGGGTCACCGCCACGTCGATGGCGGTACTCAGGTCTTCGCGGCCGGGCGCGCGGATGACGACGCTGTAGGCGCCGGGCGCAAGGCCCGTCGCGCTGAAGCGACCCATGGACGTGACGGCCACGATCCGGCTGTATCCTTGAGTACTTGACGTCAGGGTGACGGTGGCGTCCGCGACAGGCGCGCCCCTGTCGTCGGATACCGAGCCGGACACGGCGCCGGTCACGTAGTCCTGCGCCTCAGCAGCGGTTGTGAGAAGCGCGGTGAGCGGGAGGGATGGCAGCAGCGCAGCCACGAGGGCTGACGCCGCCCGGAGGCCGGCGCGGCGGAGAGAAGACGTCACGAAAATCGGGTCCTGATGTGCTCTCAGTCATGGTAGGCGCCATGGTGAGAAGGTGACATCTCCGGGTGTCGTGCGAACCAAACCACGATTCGTTTAAGATTTTGCGTAAGGCGGCTATCGGGGTTGAGGATTTCAGGCGGAGGTCTTTTCGCTGTGCGAAGGCCCCACCACCACATCTCGCCCGTGCAGGCACGGTCTCGTGTGGCCCCCCTCCCCAGCAAGCTGGGGAGGTATGAAAAAGGAGCTGCGTCACGTCGATGATGAATTGCGATCCGCAATGCATTGGCAATTTACCGTTGCATTTAGCAATTGAAGTTCGCTGGCACAAAAAAACCCGCCGAAGCGGGCTTTTCCGTCAAATTGCGTGAGGCTTACGCCTCGTCGTCTTCCTTCAGCAGGTCGTCCTTGCTGATCGGCGTGTCGGTGACCTTGGCCTGGGTGAAGATCAGGTCGCAGACCTTTTCTTCGTAGATCGGCGCGCGGATCTGGGCGGCGGCGCCCGGGTTGTTGCGGTAGAAATCGAACACCTGGCGCTCCTGGCCCGGATAATTGCGGGCTTCGCGCATGATGGCCTGCGACACTTCCTGATCGGTGACCTGGACGTTCTGGCGGGTGCCGATTTCGGCGAGGACCAAACCCAGGCGCACGCGGCGCTGGGCGATCTTCATGTATTCGTCCTTGAGTTCCTGTTCCGACTTCTTGGCGTCTTCCTCGTCGAGCTGGCCGGCGGCCTTGTCCTGCTCGACCTGTTGCCAGATGCCCTGGAACTCGGCGTCGAGCATGCGCTGCGGCAGTTC
>CAMLPZ010000253.1 GCA_946482045.1 uncultured Asticcacaulis sp. | reverse complement strand
CCGAGTGGTTTAAGGCAGCGGTCTTGAAAACCGCCGTAGGTGGAAGCCTACCGTGAGTTCGAATCTCACTCTGTCCGCCACTTCCTATCAAAGCCCCACGAAGTGGGGGTTTTGATAGGAAGTGCAGAGTGAGGACTCGAACTCACGGATATAAAGCGAGTTCGTAACCGAAGCGTCAGCGGAAGTTCGGCGGAGCGAAGCGCAGCCAATCTCACTCTGTCCGCCACCTCTTCGAGCCTCCGCCCTTTCATCCATCAGATCGCGAAAGTCGTGGAGCGAAGCCACCATCGTCTCACGAAATATGCCTGCTTTGACTGCCGGAAGTGCTTCAAGCGTGTGGGATTATGGGCGCGCGCGGCGGAGTTGGTGCCGACTGGAAAGCCTTTATCCACCGCTCTCATGGAATTCGAAAACGGCTATAGGAATGCCTGTCCCCAATGCGGAACGGCGATGCGGTTTGTTGGCCAGGCATTTAAAGCGCCAAAGCATAAGGATATGCGCAGTTGGGAGCGCCTGAAGAGTTTCTATATCGACAGCCGTGACCGGAGTCCCGATGCAAAGTCGATCCGCATGAAACACGATCACCTCTGGTACATGGTTTAAGGCCCCTCGCCTTACGGAACATTTGCATCGGTTCCGGTCCATCGGCATGCCATTCTTACCTGCGCGCTCCTAGGATTCCCCGGCCTGAATACATGGCGGCAGGGGTGATGGTTCAGTCGACCTGGTCCTGCACGCCATTTCCGCACTGCCATTCCGGAAAGGATGTGTCATGCCCGACAATCAAGACAAGAAGCCCCAAGCTGAGACTAAGGCGTCTCAAGACAAATCATCCGCCAATGCGACCGTAGAAGCCAGGACGATTGCCGGTGGCGGAGGTCAATCCGAAGAGGCGGCGGAAAAGGCAAATATTCCAGACGATCGGGCGGCACAGGCGTCGCAAGCTGCGCAACATCGCAAGCGCGATGAACATGGCCGCTTCGCCACCGACGACGATACCCGCGAACCGCAGCGCGCCAGTCGCCAACGGAGTCGCCAAGATGACGACTATCGTGGCCGCTACGATTACAACGACGATCCCCGCCGCGCCTCCAGCCGCCGTGACTATAACGATTACGAAGCACGCGATCGTGGCCAGCGCAATCTGTTCGAAGATCAGGACGACTATCGCCGCCGTGAGCGCGCACCTTCGCGCGATGACGACCAGCGCGGCCGCTGGGCCAGTCAGGGCTATGGCCACAGCCAGTCGCACAACGACTTTGAACGCTACAGCCGAGAATATGGCGACGATTATCGCCGCTATTCCAACCAGGAACGCCGCCCCGACCGCCAGCGCGATTCCGATGAGCGCTATGACCAGCGTTACAATTATCTAGGCGGAGGGTGGGCGCAGTCAGGTCAACGCTATGAAGATGATCGCGCCACGCGACGCTCCGGTTGGGTATCGCAAGGCGACCAGCAGCGTAATCGCGACTGGGAGCGCGACGAGCGCGGGGGGTACAGTAACGCCCGACGCGACTACGAAGAATTCGACGGGCCGCGCCATCGAAGCTATCGTGATCGGGACGACGATTATAGCCGCCGTTTCCAACAGGATCGCTACGAGGAAGAGCGCCGGCGCGATTATACCGGAGCCGAAGATCGCACGCGCTATCAGTATAATGATTACCGTCCGGTCGATCAGGAAAGCAGCCGATACGAACAGCGGCGCTATGAGCGTGACGACCGCTATGAGCAGGTGCGTGGCCCGAGGCGGCGCGACGACTGGTAAGCATGAAAAAGGACGGCGCGGGGCCGTCCTTTTTTAGTTCAGTACGTCGCCAAGGAATCCGAAAAAAAACATGAGGCCGTAGGCGCCGAACGCCAGCAGTGCCACTACGACAAGCACAAGGCCCATCTTGTTTTCGTCGCTCATCGGGCGACGTTGAACACCACGTTCATCCATAGGTGAAATGCGCATAGCTATCTCCTGTGCAAGCCCCACCGGACGCGTCAGTCTATCAGGCCGCGCATAATCTTGGCATGCCCGCGATTGTCCGGCGGCATAAGCCATGCGTAAACCTTGCCGAGCCAGGGTAACGCTCCTAAGACGGTGGGAGCAACGCTTTGGAGCAGGTCATGGACAGCGTCGATCACGTTTCGGATACAGCCTTTTGGGTGGCCCACTACCGCGCCATCGAATCGAAGAAGCGCGACGCCCTCTTCCGTGATCCGCTTGCCGAAAAGCTCTCCGGCGAGCGTGGCCGGCGTGTGGCGAAGCATATGGGCGCCGAACGCGCCATGGCATGGACGCTGTCGGTGCGGACCTGGATCATCGACGACCTGATCATGAACGCGATCAAGGACGGGGTCGACCTGGTGCTCAATCTCGGCGCCGGACTGGATACCCGTCCCTACCGCCTGGACCTGCCGGCGGATTTCCAATGGGTCGAAGCCGATTTTGGCCACATGATCGACTACAAGACCAATGCTCTGGCCAATGAGACGCCTGTTTGCCGGCTGACGCGTATCGCTTGCGACTTGTCGGATGATGCCGAGCGCCGCAAGCTGCTGGCCGATATCAACGGCCGCGCCCAAAGAATACTGGTCCTGACAGAGGGCGTTATTCCCTATCTCAGCAATGAGGCGGTCAGCGATCTGGCTCAGGATCTCGATGCACAGGATCAGATCCATTTCTGGATTACGGATTACGCCTCGCCGTTCTTCAAAACGATTACGGCGCGCAGCGGCATTCGAAAACGTCTTGCGGCCAACGCGCCCTTTCTTTTTGATCCAGGCGATGACGCCGATTCCTGGCCGCGATTCTTTGCCGAACGGCACTGGCAGATCAAAGAGCTGCGCTATATCGGCGAAGAAGGCCGCAAGGTTGGCCGCGACCTGCCAGCTGGTCCGATAGGCAGGTTTTTCATGCAATTTGCACCGGAAGAGCGGCTCAAGCCCTATCGCCGCATGAACGGCTATGCCTTGCTGGAAAAGGCGCACCGAGGTCAAACCCTCTGATTAACTTCTTCTTAGCTAAATGATGTGACTCTTTGAAATCGCTTGCAGATTTAAAGAGCGCCTAAACGCGTCCCGAGCGCGTCCCGTACAGGTCTTACACCTGTATGACGGTGGCGTGTGGTTTTGTGGCAAAAAGTTTCTACGGGCGCGCGCGAAGCCGGTTATCGGTCGTGCCGGTACTGCAACGCGAAGGCGATTTGCTTCAGAATATCATAGGTATACCTGGAACTACTTCATATGGTATTACCGGGTATGTCCAAATAATTTTGATAATTCGGCGTGGTTAAATATTTCATATTTCATTATTCTGAATTACAAATTTGGCCTATGCCGGAATGCCGGCCAAAATAATTCAGCAGGAAGGGACATTTCATGACATCCGTTTCACGCCGCGGCCTGTTGGCTGCCACCCTCGCCACGGCAGGCCTGTCGGCCACCGGGCTGGCCGAAGCCAAGGCGCGTAAGAAGAAGGCGAAATCCTCGGACTTTGTCACTGTCGAAGGCACAGTGTTCAAACTGCGCGGCCAGACCTACCGTTATGTTGGCGCCAACATCTGGTACGGCGCCTATCTTGGTTCGACGGCTGCTTTTGGTGACCGGGCACGTCTGGTCAAGGAACTGGACGACATGAAGGCGTTGGGGATCGACAACCTGCGCGTCCTGGCCCTGTCGGAACTGTCGCCGCTCAACAATTCGCTCGATCCTGCGACGCTGAAAAAGCCCGGCGACTATAACGAAGACCTGCTGGTTGGCCTCGACTTCCTGATGGCCGAGATGAAGAAGCGCGATATGCGCGCCGTCCTTTATCTGACCAACTTCTGGGAATGGTCGGGCGGCATGATGACGTTGCAGTACTATGTTAACGGCGGTCACTACATCAATGCCGGCGACCCTGCCCATCCGTGGCCCGAATTCGCCAATGAATCCTCGAAATTCTATCAAAGCCAGGCGGCCAAGGACGTCTACTACGCCAACGTCCGTAAGGTCGTCAGCCGCGTCAATACCATAACCGGCAAGCCTTATGCGGACGATCCGACCGTCATGGCCTGGCAGCTGTCGAACGAGCCCCGTCCTGGCGGTTCGGACGCCTCGGTCGCGGCCAACGTGCAGGCCTATTACGGCTGGATCAAGGACACGGCGGCACTGATCCGTTCGCTGGACAAGAATCACCTGGTCTCGCTGGGCCACGAGGGCCTGATGGGTGCGAACAACCAGGCGCATATCGTTGAAAAGGCTCACGAACATATCGATTACCTGACGGCGCATATCTGGCCGCAGAACTGGTCATGGGTCGACGGCAAGAACCTGGCCGGCACCTTCGATGGCGGCGCCGAGAAAGTTCAGACCTACATCAACGCGCACATCAGGATGGCCGAGAAGCTGGGCAAGCCGGTCGTATTCGAAGAGTTTGGCTTCCCGCGCGATGATACGGCCTATGAGCCCGGCACCCCGACCGTTTATAAAGACAAGTTCTACGCCATGATCTACAAGGCCGTGGAAGACGCCATCAGCCACGACACGCCCGTCGCCGGCTCGAACTTCTGGGCCTGGGGTGGCGCGGGCCGTGCCTTGCACCCGGATTACAAGATGCTGCGTGGCGAAACCGCCTATGTCGGTGATCCGCCGCACGAGCCGCAAGGCTGGTATAGCGTCTTCAACACCGATACGTCGACTCAGGCCTTGATCAAGGCGCACGCCGAAAAGCTGAAGACCCTGAAGCCAGCCAAGAAAGCCGCCTGATAAATTGGATTGCGATTTTGGGCCGTTGTGCGAGATATCCTCCCGTACACCGGCCCAAAGCTTTTCTGATGCCTGAAACCGACACCATTATAGACGCCTGCGGTCATCGCTGCCCAGTGCCCACGCTAAAACTGCGCCGCGCCTTGGAAACGTTTGAGCATGTTACGCTGATAGCGGACGATCCGATGGCCCAGATCGATGTGCCGCACTTCTGTGCGCAGAACGGCTTCGTCCTCGAGACGCGGGAAGAACGCGATAGTCATTGGCTTTTTCGCGTAAGCCGTGCAGCCAGTGGCGGAAAGGTGTGAGTTATGAGTGAGTCTGTTTACTGTTGCGCCTTAAGACTGGTATCCATTCGTTGAATCTCTGAGTCGATGTCTTCAGGAGTGCTGAACGCGTGAGTATCAATCCCCGCCTCTTGCTGCTGGGCCAGACCGATGGCTGGATGCAGGGTATGAGCAATGAGCTCGACCGGCTGGGATTGCAGACACTGAGCGCGCGCCATCCTGATGCGGCCTATGCGGCCCTGTCCGATCTGCCGATCGAAGCCGTCATGGTTGATGAAGGCACGCAACTCGCCACGCCCTATCTGCTTGATAAGTTGCGCGCCGCCGCGTGGCCGCGCCGCGTGCCCCTAATCATGGCGCGCGACGACGACGGCTTTCAGGTGCCCGAAGGCTGGGACATGGCCTTCACGCGTGCGGCCCATCCCCAGCAGATCCTGCTGACGGTCGAACACATGGTGCGCGCTTGCGTTGCCGAAGAAGAATACGACACGCGCTGTCAGACCTTTGATATTCCCGTCGAACAGGCCGACCGGCTAATGCAGGATCAGGCGCCGCTTAGCCTGCTGTCGATCGGCCAGCCGCATCCGGAATATCTGGCGCTAACCCACGAACTGCGCCGTCAGGGCGCGGAGACGGTCGCGGCCCTGTCAAGCTACAGCGCCTTTGATTATCTGCACGATAAAAGCTTTGATGCCGTTTTGCTGTGGAGCGGCGAGCAGCCCTCCGAAGCCCTATCGGTGGCGTCCGGCATGCGGCGCAATACGCGGCTTTATCACACGCCGGTGCTGCTGCGCCTCAATGAGGCCGTCGAGCTCGATCTGGGCGACGCGTACTTGCGCGGTGTCAACGACATCGCCAATGCCCAGGCCGGCGTTCAGGAGATTGCCGACCGGCTGATGCGTCTGGCGCGCAGCCATCGCCGCCAACTGACGATCCGTAAGACGCTCGAATCGATGCGACGCAATCCGGAAATCGACAAGGCGACCGGCCTGTTCGGCCGCGACCTGTTCGCGTCGCACCTGGCGCGCCTGTCAAAGGCCGCCGACGCGCGCAATCGCCCCTTAAGCATCTGCGTCCTCAAGATCGCCGATACGCCCGAAGTGGTTCGTGCCCGCGCCAAGAAGCTACTCGACCACGCCGTGCCACAGATCGGCTCGATGATCGCGCGTCTGGTCCGCGCCGAAGACACCGGCGGCCGACTGTCGAACGACGTGTTCGCCCTGGCCTTGCCGGCGAC
>CAMLPZ010000252.1 GCA_946482045.1 uncultured Asticcacaulis sp. | reverse complement strand
AACAATATCGCCAATCTGAATAAGGCGCTTACCGAGCCCGACGTGGTCAGCCTGAATGGCCTGCCGATCACGACCTATGTTCAGGGCGATCCGCACGTGAACCACGAGATCGTACAGAAGATCGTCGGGCCGGTCATCGATATTGGCGGCAATACGGTCAGTGTCAACCAACACCTGACAAAGCGGCTATCGTTCATCGGCTACCGCGCCAACCAGACGCAGGCGACGGTGGCTCTGCGTATCAGGGACGATCAACGCGCCAATACCCGCTATGAACTGACGGTCTCCGATCATCTGGGTGATGGTTTAGAACTTAAGGACAACACCGAAAAGAAACGCATCTTCCTGCAGTGCCTTGAGGTCCGTGGCGGCTACTGCCTGACCGTGCGCTCGACCCAGACTTATGACGCCGTGCAGGACCGCTACAGCGCGACCGACAGCGTCGATGAGGTCAAGGTTTTCCACAACAGCACGGCCTGCGACCGCCTTTATTACGGCATGGACGGCGTGCAGGCGTCGATCACGCATGAATGCAATGTCGAAGCGCTGACGCCTGGGGCCGGCAACTACGCCGCCGTGGTGATGACGCGAAAGTCGGAAAAGTGGATCGGTGAAATTCGCGGCTGTACCGGCCGTCTGATGTGGGCCGGGAGCCGGACGGATGGTCACACGGCCGGCGGCTGTCACCTCAACCTCGACCTCAACGTCATCCAGCTTCTGAACGGCAACGTCTATCTGGCCAACCCTAAGAACGTCACCGGCCGGATCATCTTCAACCTGGCCAAGACGAACGACGCCGGACAAGCAAATCCTTTGACCGACGAAGCGACGATGACGATCGGCTCAGTCAGGGGCTATTGCAACCTGACGGTCGAGATGCGGCGCTGTACGTCGCCCGCGGGCCTCGATGTCGGCGACGAGACCTATCCCGGCCCGGTTCGCACCGGCAGCGACGGTACGGAAGAGATACAGGACTTCGGCCTCAGCTTCGACAACAAGACGCTGAATGTCGCAATCGAAATGGGCAGCTTCGAGGGCGGCAGTGTAAATGCGAACACGCTCTGGGCGCTGCGTCTGCGCGCTGGCGTCAATTCGACGATCAACTGCGCCTACCTTGCCGGCAACGTCCTGATCAAGGCCGGCTGGCAGCGCGGCACGATCAACGTGCCGGCGGCCTGGGTGCGCAGCGGCGGTAGCGTGACGATCGATCCTTTGGCATCGACCGAAATGAACGTGCATGGCCCGATGGACCTGTCGGAAGTCATAGCCATTCCGTGGACGTTCAAGGGGCTGAAGATCCTCAGTGTCAACGATTTTGATGGCGCCGGCATCCAGTACAACGGCTCGGCCTGGGTGCCGCTGGGTCCGGTCTGCGTGCCTGCCGTATCGCTGGCCGCGCGGGGATCGCCGCATAACCAGGCAGGCCTGAAGTGGCGCGGAGCAAGCCGGATAAACACGGGCGACGCCTGGGGCTATGTCTCGGCCGGAGCGGCCCAGACCGACGCCTGGCAATACCACGGCGGCGCGATCGTGCCGGACTGGTTGCCTGAAACGGATGCGTTCGAGGCGCGTGCCGTGGCAGAAGGATCTTCGGCATTCACTGACGCTGAACGCCTGGCCTATGACCGCTTCTTTCACGACCTGATGGCCGCTGGCGTCTACGATTCCTCGAACATGGACGTCAGTGTCGTGAAGGCGTTCTACACCATGATGGGGCCGAACCTCGCCGTTGCCAAGACCAACATGCTGTTCAGCGACTGGCCGCTGACAACCTATGGATCGATTGGCCATACGGCGAAAATCGGCCTCAAGTATTCCGGAACGCACATCGGCGCCTATTCGGAAGTGACGGGCTGGTCCGCAGCGAAACACGGCACGGACAAGAACAACATCGCCATAATCGGCGGGTCGGAGGAGCTGCTGGACTCCGAGCAGTCGTCGAACGTCAATGGCGGGCCGTTCTTCTCCTTCGGGACCCACCCGTCGGCCAACTGGCGGGGCACGTTCCACCGGCTGGACGGCGGCGACTACAGCCAGCTTTTGACCGAAACCCCACTCGCGGCGCCGGCGCTCGGCAGCGCCATCCCGTACCGCGTGGGCATGGCGTGGACGCCCGACACCACGTCGCAGTCGATTTATATGTTCGGCGGCCAACCGATACAGGCGGCCAAGGTGCTCGCCGATGAGACGGTCAACAACATCTACTTCGGCCGGTCGCGCGACACTTACCTGAAGACCTCGCTCAGCTTCGGCGGCATCGCTTCAGGCGCTGTCACCAATGAACAGGCCGCCGCAATCCTGAGGGCAATCAATACCCTGCGCGACGCGCTTAAGGCACTTTGATAAGGAACCAAGACAATGACATTCGATGAGGCGTTCAGGATCCTGATCGGCCACGAAGGCGGCTATGTGTATGACCCGCGTGACCTCGGCGGTGAGACGAAGTTCGGTATCAGCAAACGCGCCTATCCCTTTGAGGATATTCGTGGTCTGACGATCGAGCGGGCGCGGGCCATCTATTATCGCGACTACTGGATCCGCTCAGGCTGCGAGCGCGTGCCGGAAGCGATGCGTTTCGATCTGTTCGATACGGCGGTTAATTCGGGCCTCAGCCGCGCGGTGCGCCTGCTGCAACTGGCGGCCGAAGTCGAGGACGACGGCGAGATCGGCCCGGTGACTTTGAAGGCATTGCGCGATGCGGACCCGGAAGGGCTGAAGGCGCGGTTCAACGGGCACAGGCTGGATTTCCTGAACAACCTGGCCGAATGGCCGGCATTCGGGCGCGGCTGGGCGCAGCGCATCGCCGAAAACCTGATGAGGGCGTGATGTCAGATTGGAAAAACATACTGAAAAGCGTGGCGCCGACGATCACCGCAGGGCTCGGCGGACCGTTGGCTCGGGCTGCGGTGACGGCCATCTCCAAGGCCGTGCTGGGGAAGGACGGCGCGTCCGACGACGAGTTAGCCAATGCCATTGTCGGCGCGTCGCCCGAGGTGCTGGCGGCGGTCAAGACTGCCGAGTTCGACTTCAAGGCGCGGATGGCGCAACTGGGCGTCAATGTCTTCGAGCTGGAGATGCGGGATCGCGGCAATGCGCGCGAGCTGTTCCGCGTCAACCATTGGCCGCAGATGACGCTATCGGCGTTTGTGGTGACGGGCTTCTTCGCGGCCCTGTTTCTTGTGCTGTCGGGGTGGGCGCGGACGACCGGAACGGATCAGGCGGCGTGGCTGATGCTGGGGGCGCTGGGGACCGCGTTCACTCAAGTTTTGAACTTCTGGTTCGGCTCGACCTCGGGCGGCCAGGCGAAGACGAATTTGCTTGCCCAGGGAAGCTTGAAGACGGCAGGGAAGGGGGCATGAGCACCATGTCCGGCCTGACGCCCGCCGTTATCGTATCGCTCATCGCCGTGGGGTTTAGCGTGCTCGTCACCTGGGCGGGGGTGATCATCTGGGCCATGCGCCAGGAAGGGCGCATCAACCTCGCCAATGAGCGCATCGACCATTTCAACGACAAGCTGACGAGCTCCGTTACGGCCCTGGCCAAGTTTGACGAGAACACGCAAAGCCAGGTCGAGAACTATCAGCAGAACACCGAACGCAAGATCGACGAACTGGGCCGCAACATGTCGGCCAAGTTTGAGAAGGTGTTCGATAAACTCGACCAGAAGGTCGATAAGGATTGATGCTGCCGTATCAAGCCATTGATAGGGCTACCGGCCATGTAATTACCGGTGGGGAGCTTCGTTCCCTTCCGGTCTCACGTTTGGGCTTGCCTCGCTTAAGCCGCAAATTGCCCTCATTAATACTGCATTTACCATATTGAATGACTAAAGGACACTTGATCTTGTCGCGGAGAGTAAGATGAATACGCGTTCGACGCCTGCTAAGCCAAACGGACTTTTTCTGATTTTAGGCTGTATTGTGGCTGCCCCGATGTTTTTGTTGCTGCTTCCCGCTGCCCTTGTCGTTTCGCCTTTCGAGTAAGCGCGTCGAAAGCAAATTTGCTCATCCAAACAAGAAGCCTTCGGTGGAAACGCCGTGGGCTTTTTTGTTATGTCCTGCATTTCGTCTTAGACGGTAGTCCAGGGTTCCAATCAAAGAAACACCAGATGTGTTAGGAGGCGCGTCACAACGCCTTGAGGAGCTTTAGTTTTCGATCTGCGACCTTGATTTCAAGACCTTGGCCCCAGCCGAAGGCAAGGCGGTCGCTTTCCATGCCGTCGGCGAAGACAACGCCGCCATCGTTCATGCGGGACGTGATCCGCAGAGCCCTGGATCCGCGTATCAGGCCGTCCACCAGTTCCGCCTGCGTAAAACGGCTCGGCCAGGCCTCCCGCACCAGAAATTCCAGCACCTGATCCGTCGGCGCAGGCGCTTCGGTATGGACCATCCGCGACTGTTGCCGGATCGACCTGGCCCAGCCGGTGGCGCCGGTCCCGGTCGTTACAATAATGCCGCTTGACGAGTGGTTTTCATGCGCACCGTCAAACCTGATTTCGTACCTTGCCGACTGATGGCTGGCGTGGCCGATGAAGATTTCATTGAGGCCAAGCAGACGCCGCCCGTCATCCATCGACGCCAGGACCATAGTGCGCAATTCGGTCGGCCAGTCGCCTTGAGGGGCTGCCCGCAGTACCCGGGCAATATTGTCTTCGCGAAAAGGCACCAGCACGCCGGCGTTTATATCCGGTTCCGGGTTGACCCCGATGACGGGCTGACTATTCAGATATTTGGCGACATTGGCGACCAGCCCATCCTGGCCAACGGCGACGATGATGTCTTCGCTGGCAAACAGGAAACGATCGAGATCGCCCCGCTTGACCTGCGCTGTCCGCCATTCAGCCGGAATAGCCGAGCGAACATTGAACAGCGCCTGCTTCAGTCTTTCGTGGCGGGCTTCAACCTGAGCCAGTTTTTGACCGCGTTGCTCAAGGAAGAACGCTGTCTGCCCGCGCGTGGCGTGGTGGGCGAGGAGCCATTCGTAATCGCTCTCACGCGTCACCAGGACCACTCTGGGCGTCAAGGTACTCATTCAGCGCCTTTAGCCTTTTTGAATTCTCCGACAACCGTGGCAAGCAGATCCGGCGTGATGTTGAGGTTTTCGATGCTGTTGAGCTTGGTCGCGAATTCCCGCGCTGCCAGAGCCAACATGGCGTCCGGCGACAACTCCTTATAGGAGCCCAGCATTGCCCGTTCAGCATCAGCATTGGCCGCGCCGATCGTGGTGATGCGATTGGCCTCGGCGTCGGCCTTTACCTTCATTGCCTTCGCGTCAGCTTCCGCTTCGGCTTGGGCATTTGCAGACTCTTCGGCAATCAACTGCATTTGCCTGCGGGCAAGCTCAATTTGATTAGCCAGTTCATTTTCCGCAATCGCCCGCTCTTTATCGACCGCAAGTGCGCGGCGTGCGAACGTGGCCTCATCGGCCTTCTGCAAGAGCTGTTCGAACGTCGGCGTTTGCAACGCCTTTTCCAGATCCGCGCTTGGCGTGACCGCTGTGACGCGCACCGCGATCACCCGAAGGCCCATCTCTGACAACAAGGGTGAGGCGGTCAGATCCGAACCAATGCGTTCCTGCAAAGGCTTGACGCCGGCCTCCAATGCCGAAGCAACCGTGCGTTCGGCGAAATACTGCACCGAAGCCTGCTGGGCCAGACCGGTCAGTAAGGTTTCGATCTGCTGTCTCGGTTCGCCGCGCAGGAGGCCCGTTTTCAGATCAATGTTGAAGTCAACCCGATCGGCAAGCTGTTCGGGATTTTCCACGCGCCAGGTCATCGTGCCCTGAGCATTGAGCACCTGGTAATCCTTGGAGCGTCCGGTGAAGATATAGGTCAGGTCGCGGTCATCGACGGCGATTTCCGCCACCGAGGTCCGATCGGGCAGGAAGTAAAAGGTAAGGCCGCGCCCGCTCGCAGTCTTTCGACCGCTCGAGAACCTGATGACATGGGAGGAAGCGTCGGCACGCAAATGCCGTACGAACGGGTAGTGTCTGATTTCGGCCATGAAATGCCCCTCTCTTTAAGACCGCGAGATTTTCTATATCGGTGCGCTGAGTCAATGCGTTACGTCTCGCTTTGTCCCGGCGCGGCGTATTTTCACGGAATTGGAGTAGGGCCGGGGCTTCGGGGAGCCAGTCGGACGCGCGATAATCGGCAGAGGGGAATGTTTGGGATGGTGCCGGCTACAGGATTCGAACCCGTGACCTGATGTTTACAAAACAACTGCTCTACCAACTGAGCTAAGCCGGCCAACCGCTCCAGCCGACAATGCGACTGGCAAGGCGCGCCTTATGCCGAG
>CAMLPZ010000251.1 GCA_946482045.1 uncultured Asticcacaulis sp. | reverse complement strand
GGCAACAACGATAAGGCGGTGGTAACGGCGGCGGTCGATGCCATCGGTCCGCGTCTCGATGAAATCTTCGCCCGGTCGAAAAGCGAAAATGTGATCACAAATGAGGTTGCCGACGCCATGGCGAAGGCTAAACTCCGCGCCGCAAAGGCGCGAACGAAGGTTGTCGCCTGATATTTGAGAGGCGAGGGCGATGCGCGATATCCACCACTTCCTGAACGGCAAGCCCGTGCCGGGTACATCCGGCCGGTTCGGCGAGGTCTACGACCCGAACACCGGTAAGGTGCAGGCGCGCGTCGCCCTCGCCTCGGCGGCCGAGGTCGATGATGCCGTTCAAAAAGCGGCCGTCGCGCAGGTGGGCTGGGCGCAGATGAATCCACAGCGCCGGGCGCGCGTCATGTTCGCCTTCAAGGGGCTGATCGAAGCCAATATGGACGAACTGGCGCACCTTTTGTCGTCCGAACACGGGAAGGTCATCGCCGACTCGAAAGGCGATATCCAGCGCGGGCTTGAGGTCGTCGAATTCGCCTGCGGCATACCGCACCTGCTGAAGGGCGACTACACCGAAGGCGCCGGGCCGGGCATCGATGTCTATTCGATCCGTCAGCCTTTGGGCGTCGTCGCCGGCATCACGCCGTTCAACTTCCCGGCCATGATCCCGCTGTGGATGGCGGCCGTGGCCCTGGCGTGCGGCAATGCCTTTGTGCTCAAGCCCTCGGAAAAGGACCCGTCGGTACCGGTGCGTCTTGGGGAATTGCTGATCGAAGCGGGCCTGCCCGAAGGCGTCTTTCAAGTCGTCCACGGTGACAAGATGGCTGTCGATGCCCTGATCACCCACGATCTGATCAAGGCCGTGTCGTTTGTCGGCTCGTCGGATATCGCCCAGTATATATACGCGACGGGTGCTTCGCATGGCAAAAGAGTCCAGGCCATGGGCGGCGCCAAGAACCACGGCATCATCATGCCCGACGCCGATCTCGACCAGGTCGTGAAGGACATTGTCGGGGCGGCCTATGGCTCGGCCGGCGAACGCTGCATGGCCCTGCCAGTGGCGGTGCCGGTCGGGTCCAGGACCGCCGATGCCTTTGTCGAACGCATGATCGATGCGGCGCGGAGCTTGAAAGTCGGTGTTTCGACCGATGCCGATGCGCACTATGGCCCGGTCATCTCCGCCGCGCACAAGGCCAAGGTCGAATCCTATATCCAGATGGGTGTCGATGAAGGCGCAGACCTGCTGCTCGATGGCCGCGGTCTGAAGCTGCAAGGCCACGAGGACGGCTATTTCATCGGCCCGACCCTGTTCGATCGCGTCAAGCCGGGTATGAAGACCTACCAGGACGAAATCTTCGGCCCGGTGCTTCAGGTCGTGCGTGCCGAAACGCTTGAAGAGGCGGCAAGCCTGCCGTCGAAACACGCCTACGGCAATGGCGTCGCCATCTTCACCCGCAATGGACTGGCGGCGCGCGAATTCGCCGCCAAGGTTAATGTCGGCATGGTCGGCATCAATGTGCCGATCCCGGTGCCGGTGGCCTATCACAGCTTTGGTGGCTGGAAGCGCTCAGCCTTCGGCGACATGAACCAGTATGGCGAAGACGGCGTGCGCTTCTATACCAAGGTCAAGACGGTCACCCAGCGCTGGCCCGACGGCGACCTGGGCGACCAGGCCTTTGTTATTCCGACGATGCGGTGAGGATTATAAAAAACAAGCAAGAACCCCCACCACCATTTCGCTGCGCTCATGGCCCCCCTCCCCAGCAAGCTGGGGAGGTATAAAGGGCATATCTCCCTGACTTGTCGGGGAGGGGGACCGCACGACGCGCGAAGCGCTAGATGCGGTGGTGGGGTTCTTAAACAGGGACCACAATGCTGCTTAACGAAGACCAGTTGCTCATCCAGGACACGGCGAAGCGCTTTGCGTATGACCGCTTGCGGCCGAACGCCGGAGACTGGGACGAACGAAAGCATTTCCCGGTCGATGTTCTGCGCGAAGCGGCTAGCTTAGGCTTCGCCTCGATCTACACCCGCGAAAACCACGGCGGCTCGGGCCTTTCGCGCCTCGACGCCGTGCTGATTTTTGAGCAGTTGTCGCGCGGCTGCATCGCCACGGCGGCGTTTCTGTCGATCCACAATATGTGCACCTGGATGATCGACAGCTTTGGCTCGGAAGACCAGCGCGCGCACTGGCTGCCACATCTGGTCGGCATGGACGCTATCGCCAGCTACTGCCTGACGGAACCGGGCAGCGGATCGGACGCCGCCGCCTTGGCCACGCGCGCCGTCCGCGATGGCAGCGCCTACGTGTTGAATGGCAGCAAGCAGTTCATTTCGGGCGCTGGCGTGTCGGACATCTACGTCGTCATGGCGCGGACTGGCGAAGACGGTCCCAAGGGTATTTCGGCCTTTATCTTACCGAAGGACACGCCGGGCTTAAGCTTTGGCGCCAACGAAAAAAAGATGGGCTGGAATGCCCAGCCGACGCGCCAGGTGATCTTTGACAATGTCCGCATCCCCGTTGAAAACCGGCTGGGTGACGAAGGGCAGGGCTTTACCTTCGCCATGAAGGGGCTCGATGGCGGGCGTTTGAACATCGCGGCCTGTAGCTTGGGGGGCGCCCAGGATGCGCTCGACCGCGCCCGCGACTATGCAGGACAACGCAAGCAGTTCGGCAAGACCTTGGACGCTTTCCAGGCGACGCAGTTCAAGCTGGCCGACATGGAAACCGAGCTTCAGGCCGCGCGGTCGCTGCTTTATGACGCCGCGCAGAAACTGGATGCAAAAGCGCCAGACGCCACCAAGTGGTGCGCCATGGCCAAGCGCTTCGTCACCGATACCGGCTCGAAGGTCGCCAATGACGCCCTGCAGATCCACGGCGGCTATGGCTATCTGCACGACTATGGCGTCGAACGCATTGTCCGTGATCTGCGGGTGCATCAGATACTCGAAGGCACCAACGAAATCATGCGCGTCATTATCGCCCGCCATATGGAGACGGCATGACTGAAGTCATAACCCGCGTCGAAAACGGCGTTGGCCATATCACGCTCAATCGGCCAAAGGCCCTGCACGCCCTTACGACCGAGATGTGTGCGGCGATGGCCGAGGCGCTCACGGCGTGGGAACACGACGACGCGGTGCGCGCCGTCCTGGTCGATCACGCCGAAGGCACGCGCGGTTTCTGCGCCGGCGGCGATATCCGTAAAGTCGCCGAAAGCGGCCGTAAGGACGGCGTCGAAGCGGCCGAGTTTTTCCGCGTCGAATACACGCTGAACAACCAGATCAAGCACTATCCCAAGCCCTACATCGCCATCATGGACGGCATCACCATGGGCGGGGGCGTCGGGATTTCCGTGCACGGCTCGCACCGGATCGTCACCGAGCGCACCGTCTTTGCCATGCCGGAAACGGGGATCGGGCTGTTTCCCGACGTCGGCGGCGGCTGGTTCCTTCCGCGTCTGGAGGGAGAACTCGGCACCTGGTTGGCGCTTACCGGCGCCAAGTTGCATGGCAAGGACGTGGTGCATGCGCGCATCGGCACGCATTTCGTACCGTCAGATCATATTGAAGCCTTGAAAGCGGCGCTGCTGGCGTCAACCGCTAATGATGATTTGGACCAAATCATCACGAAGCATTCTACGATCTTTTACTTCATTGTGCGTGGATCGAGGGACGCCATCGAACGCACCCCTGAAGAACTTGGAGAGATCATCCGAAGGGTGACAGCTGAATATATAAGCAAGCATCCTGGGACGATTCGAACGGTAGAAGAGGACGAGGCTCCTGACCATGCCCGGCCTTCTTATTTTTCGCATATTGAGCAGATAAATCGCTGTTTTGCGCACGACACGATGACGCAGATATCCATTGCCTTGAACCAAGACGGCAGTGATTGGGCGCTGAAGCAGGCGGAAATCCTGGCCAAGCGCTCGCCGCAATCCTTGGCCGTGGCGCTCAAACAATTGCGCGAAGGCCGCCGCATGACCTCCTTCGAAGAGGTCATGAAGATGGAATACCGGCTGGCGTGCCGCATCACGCGCACGCGCGACTTTTCCGAAGGTGTGCGGGCGGTCATCGAAGACAAGGACAATGCGCCCGATTGGCTGGCTGGCGCGGACCTTGGTCCGTTGATCGAACAGATGTTCGACTCCTTGGGGAATATGGATTTGCAGCTGCCTTAAACGGAGGCGTCTATGGAAATCGCATTCATTGGCCTGGGCAATATGGGCTCGGGCATGGCCGTCAATCTGGTAAAGGGCGGTTATGGCATACGGGCGTTTGACCTGAGCCGCGAAGCCGTCGCGCGGGCCGTCGCGGCCGGTGCCGTAGCCGCATCTTCGGTGGCCGAAGCCTGCCGGGGCGCCCACGCGGTAGTGACCATGCTGCCTGCGGCGCAACACGTCTTGTCCGTCCAAGAGGCGGTCCGAAGGGCCGCGCCGGCCTCCGCGCTCCTGATCGACTGTTCGACCATCGATGTCGCCAATGCCCGCACGGCCCACGACCAGGCCACCGCTGAAGGCTTTGCCATGGTCGACGCACCGGTCTCGGGCGGTGTCGCCGCCGCCAATGCCGGCACCTTGACATTCATGGTCGGTGGTGAGGTCGCGGCGTTCGAACGTGCCCGGCCGATCTTGAATGCCATGGGAAAGGCCGTCATCCACGCCGGAGGTCCGGGGGCAGGGCAGGCGGCCAAGATCTGCAATAACATGCTTTTGGCCATCACCATGATCGGCACGTGCGAAGCCTTTGCCCTGGCCGAAAAGCTCGGGCTCGAGGACCAGGTCTTTTTTGATATCGCGTCGAAAGCCTCGGGCCAGAACTGGTCGCTGACCAGTTACTGCCCCGTGCCCGGCCCGGTGCCGGCGTCCCCCGCCAATAACGGTTATAAGCCAGGCTTCATGGCGGGGCTAATGCTGAAGGACCTGACTCTGGCTATGCAGGCTGCGCAAATGGCGTCCGCCGACACGCCGTTGGGGGCGCACGCCCACGCGCTTTACGAAGCCCTGTGCGCTGAAGGTCACAGCCAGCAGGACTTCTCGGTCATGATGGAGCGCATTCGCGGCGGGTGAACACTCGCCAGATGGGCGTGGCGCTGTTAAAGTGCTTTCAGGCCACCGGGGAACCACCATGTTACGCGCCATCCTTGTCGCTGCTGCGATGCTCGCTACCTCGGCGCACGCCCTTGACCGCGAAAGCCGGCTCCAGGACGTGCCAATGGCCATCACCGTCTTCGATAAGGTCAATTTGGAACGCGTCGAGGCCGGCTGCGGCGTGCTGAAGCTCGATGACATGCTGACGGCCGCCGCGCGCAAGCATAGCGAGGATATGGCGTTGGCCCGGTTCATCGGCCACGTCGGCAGCGATGGCTCGACCGTCGGCAGGCGCGCCAACGCCAGCGGTTATTACTTCATCCTGATCGGCGAGAACATCAGTGACGGCGAAGCATCAGCCGAAAAGATCGTCGACGCCTGGATGCACAGCATGCGCCACCGTGAAAACATCCTCAATTGCCGCTATGAGGACACCGGCGTCTGGGTGACGCCGGGTCGTTCGGGCAAGGGGCTGTACTGGGTTCAGGTCTTCGGCGTGCCGTATAAGCGCTAGGCCAAGCCCTTTCCAAACAGTGCATTGCGGTTTTTGGATAAAAAGCGCGACAAACTATTTGCCGCAGCAGGCCGGCTGGGCCTTCGTGTCGTCGTACTTGTCATGGTGGCGCACCCAGTCGCTTAAGTCACCGTTCGGGCCGGTCTCATTGCGGCCAAGCGGTGTAAGATCAAGCAGACCAAGAGCGCCCGAGACCTCGGTGCCGCGGGCATAGCACGAATAGGTGTGATAGATCGC
Organism: uncultured Asticcacaulis sp.; assembly: GCA_946482045.1. The sequence goes on along the minus strand of CAMLPZ010000251.1, from coordinate 515 downwards.
GCCGTCAGCGCCCTTTACGAAGATCGACATGCCGGGCAGTTCGTCACAGGCATAATCGTCTTCGCGGAAATTGTAGAATACCCGGCCGGCTTCCTTTTGCGCCTCGGTGAATGAGACGTGGTAGTCGTAGTTGAAGTCGCTGCCAAACGACGACACCCAGTCGAAACCCCAGCCCATGCGCGCCTTGAAGGCTTCGATCTTGGCAAGCGGCGCCCGCGCCACGGCTGTGAACTTGACGTCGTGATTTTCAAGGTGGATCCAGATGCCGTGCATATGATCCGCGCCGAAGGAGCAGCCGACGCAGCCTTCCTCCCAGTCAGGACCGAACATGAAATGCTGGATCAGGAGCTGGCTTCGCCCTTCGAACAGGTCGCTTAAGCTCCGCGGGCCGTCCTGCGTATCGAAGAGATAGAGCTTGTCGACCTTGACCCAGGGCAGGGTGCGCCGTTCGGCCGCCAGCGCGTCCATCTGGCGCAGCAGGGCCTTCTCCTTGACCAGCAGCGCCTGGCGGGCCG
>CAMLPZ010000250.1 GCA_946482045.1 uncultured Asticcacaulis sp. | reverse complement strand
AGCGATATCCAAAAAGTGTGAAGCGGTTTTTGAGTAGATATCGCGGCAAGCAAAAAACTAAGGGCTCTGGCATTGCCGGGGCCCTTTTTATTTCCCACTCAACGCCTTAGATTTGTCATGCTTGCCGGATAGCGATAAGCTGCCGGGGAAGTTGCGATGAAACATAAGAAGGCGCTGATCGTACGTCGGCGCCGGGATTACCGTCCATGAACCGAGGTCCTTTGAACATTGGCGCAGGGGCGCGCAAAGCGTTGCGCACCGGCGTCTGCGTGGCGGCGGCGGTGCTGGCTTTCGCAATGGCGGGAAATGCCCACGCACAAGGCGTCATCCGCGATACAGAGGTTGAGCTGTTCCTCAAGAAAGAGACCCGGCCAATCATGGTCGCGTCCGGTCTGGACGCCGACAAGGTTCAGTACCTTTTGATCGCCGACGACGAACTGAACGCCTTTGCCACCACGGGCCTGCGCATGGGCCTGAATACTGGCCTGATCCTCGAAGCCAAGACGCCCAATGAGCTGTTGGGCGTCGTCGCACACGAAGCGGGCCACCTGAGCGGCGGTCACATGATGCGCACCGACGAGATCATGCAGGCGGCCAAGATGCCGACAGCGATCGCATTGGGTCTGGGCGTCATCGCCATGATGGCCAAGGCGCCGACCGCCGGCGCCGCGCTCATGGGTTCGTCGACGACCTTCGGCACGCTCAATGCCCTGCGCTATATGCAAACCCAGGAATCGGCCGCGGACGCCGCCGGCGCCAAGGCGCTTGAACGCGCCGGCATGTCGGGCAAGGGCCTGGTCGAGTTCTTCTATAATTTCCGCAATGTCGAGACCTTCTCGAACGCCGAACGTTACAAGTTCTTCATCACGCACCCCTTATCGCGCGAACGCATCCAGAGCCTGCGCCGCATGGTCGAATCGCAACCGCACTACAATGCAGTCGATCCGCCCGAGACGGTGGCGCAGTTCAAGGTCGTCCAGGCCAAGCTGGCGGGCTTCCTCAACGATCCCATTAAGACCTTCAACATGTATCCGGAAAGCGATACCTCCTACCCGGCCCGCTATGCGCGCGTCATCGCGACCTATAAGCGCGGCGACTGGGACAAGGCGCTGACGCAACTGGATGGTCTGATTGCCGAACAGCCCAATAACCCCTACCTGTGGGAGCTGAAGGGCCAGATCTATTTCGAGACCAGCCGCGCGGCGCTGGCGGAGCCCGCGCACGAAAAGGCGGTCGCCCTGATGCCAGAGGCGCCACTGCTGCGTCTCAACCTGGCCCAGACCCAGATCGCCATCGGCGACAAGGACAATCTCAACGCCGCCATCGTCAACCTGCACGAATCGCTGAAGGCCGAAGAGGACAACAGCTTTGCCTGGATGCAGATGGCGCAGGCCTATGACGGTCTGAACAAGCCGGGTATGGCCCGGCTGGCCCAGGCCGAAGCGCAGTTCTACGGTGGCGATTATATGGGCGCGCGGACCTCGGCCGTATGGTCGCAGAAATATCTCGAAACGACGTCGCCGGAATACCGCCGGGCGCGTGACATCGTCATGGCGGCGTCCTATGAGATGGGCGTGGCGCCCGTCGAAGGCGAAACCAAGCGCCGCCAGCGCAATTAGAGAATGATGAGTTTCGTTCTTTATACCTCCCCAACTTGTTGGGGAGGGGGACCGCACGAATGAGGGATTGCGCAAGCAATGGCGAACGAGATGTGGTGGTGGGGTTTCTCGCCTTTTGACGACGGCTTATTCGGCCCGACATCGCAAGGAAACAGGAAACCCCACCACCACATCTCATCGACGCATCGGCTGTCGCCGACGCACCGCCTCGTGCGGTCCCCCTCCCCGGCAAAGCCAGGGAGGTATAAGGATGGGAACGAACCCGATTGAAAGTATGAACAATTGAACGACGACCAGACACTCCCGCCCGAAGCCCCAAAGCCCGCACCTTCCCCCTCTCCGCTGGGCGGCGTCTTCACCCAGGCCAATATCACGCTTGGACTCTCCGTCCTGGCGGTGATCCTGGCGGGGGCGCCCTATGTCGTGCCGCAACTCCAGGCCTATCAGGTGCGCGCGGGCCTGATGGCGAAACCCTCCATGCTCAAGGACGCCAGCCTGGAACTGCAAAAGCAGCAACTGGCCGAGGCATCCGCCAAGACCCTGGAAGGCGTCAAAATGCACCAGGCGTCCCTGTACAAGGACGCGTCCGATCCCGTCCTGGGCGACCCGAAGGCCCCGATCAAGATCGTCGAGTTTCTCGACTACAACTGCGGCTACTGCCGTGCCGCCGCGCCCAAGCTGAAAGTCTTCCTGGAAGAAAACAAGGACGTCGCGATCATCGTCAAGGAATATCCGGTCATCAACCAAAACTCACGGCCACTGGCGGCGTTTGCGCTGGGGGCCGCGAAGACCGGCCAATACGAGGCGATGCACTATGCCCTGATGGACGCAAAGATCGCCAGCGAAGCCGACATGATGGCCCTGATGACGCGTGCCGGACTGGACACCAAGGCGATCAGCGAAGCCGCGTCCTCAAAAGAGGTCCACGACCATATCGACCGCGTCGTCACCCTGGGGTCCGACATCGGCATTACGGGCACGCCGGCGTTTATCGTCGGTACGACCGTGATCGACGGCGCAAAGCTTGACGACCTGAAGGCGGCGGTGGAAGCCGAGCGCAAGCGGTTAAAGGCAGGTTAATCCTAATATTAAGAAATTCGTAGTAAACATTGATTTAAGTTTAACTTTTCACGATTTGCAATCTCTAGCTGTCTTAATTTCGGCGGGCGTCCAGCGTTTTCCGGACGATGTGTCAGTGAGAGGACAAATCATGTCTACAGAGAAAACGGTCAATGTCGCCCGGGCGGTTCAGACCCAAATTCGCGCCGCCGAGGAAGCCATCGATACGGCGCTTGGCGAAGCGGCGCACCTGATGGAAACCTATATAACCTCAAGGCGCGCGCTGGAGCTGTGCCCCGCGCGTGCGACAGAGGTCAACGAGAATACCCTTAAGGCGATGCAGGCGTTGAATGAAGCGCAAGGCTACATGGCGGAGGCGCATCGGGGCCTGACCCGCATCCGCAAGCATATTGGTATTCCCGCGGCGATGATGCCAATTGACGACAGCCCTAAGGACGGGGACAAACCCAAGGACGACACGTCGCTGGCCGCAGGCCTTGCGACGACTTGACCCGGGGTCAAGGTTTAGCCTTGTCAGACATGTCCTTTCCCTGTTCTATCCGTCCCTGACGAGTCGGGCGAAAAGCGGGGAACGGGCATGTTGCAGTCATGGGTGACACAACTTGGCGCGTGCGCAGTCGCCTTAGTATGTCTTTATGCGATTGTTGTCGGGACATGGCGCGAACGCTTCGGCGCGTTCATATACTTATCGGGCTATCTTCTGACCATGGGATTTTCCCTGGTTTCGAGTGATCACATCGCCGCCTATATGCTGGTCGCCGACGTCATCTGCCTGCTCGGTTTCTATATTGCCTGCTGGAACACTCAGCACCCCTGGCCGCAATGGGCGCTGCTGGGGCAGATCGTAAGCGTGGCCATCGATATTATAGTTTTGCTGAATATCGGCGTCGGCGTTACCGCGTTGCTGACTGTCCAGACTGTTGCGGCGTGGAGCGTCCTGCTGGCATTGCTTATCGGTACGATGGCCGTGACACAGGCGCGACGGGCTGCACGTAAGGCCGGTGTGAAAAAAGGGCCGCTGGCCAAATCTGCTCTTACAAAGTCGTCGTAAGAGGGCGCTCCACACAGCTTCTTTATTTTGAATGCGTTACAGTCATGGATACCGCCGTCCGCCGGTATCCCCAAAACTGAAATGCTGTCTATGTCCTATTCCTCTGCGCTTACTGCGGAACGTGTGTTCGTGCCTTCGTCCTCGTCGCAGGACGACCCTTTGCGTATCCTTGTCGTTGACGACAATGTGCCATCGGCCATGACCCTGGCCTGGGCAGTTGAGTCGCACGGCTATACGGTGGAGGTGTGCCACGACGGCCGCTGCGCGCTCGAGGCGGTCGAGCGGTTTCAGCCGGACGTCATCCTGCTCGATCTCGGCATGCCGGGGCTAAACGGGCTGCAAGTCGCGCGCGCCCTGCGGGCCGACAAACGTTATTCAGGTCTCAAGATTATCGCCCAGACCGGCTGGGGTGATTCGGAAATGCGCCGCCGCACAGCCGAGGCAGGCTTTGACCTGCACCTGGTCAAGCCGGTCGACCTGGTCGTCCTCGAAGACATGCTGGCCCTGCTGGGGCGGAAGCCATCGTCTAAATAAGTCCCGCCAGCGGCGATGACGGATCTGCGTAGAGCTTACGCGGCATCCGCCCGGCCAGATAGGCTTCGCGACCGGCGATGACGGCGTGCTTCATGGCACGCGCCATGCGAATCGGGTCCTTGGCTTCAGCGATGGCCGTATTCATCAGCACAGCGTCGCAACCCAGCTCCATCGCTTCGGCGGCTTCGGAGGCCGTGCCGACACCGGCATCGACCAGTACGGGCACCTTGGCGTTTTCGATGATGATGCGCAGCGTCACCGGGTTCTGGATACCAAGGCCCGAACCGATGGGCGCGGCCAAGGGCATGATGGCGGCGGCCCCCGCCTCTTCCAACTTGCGGGCATAGACCGGGTCGTCCGAGCAGTAGACCATGACCTGGAAGCCGTCCTTGACCAGCAGTTTCAAGGAGCGCAGCGTCTCTTCCATATCTGGATAAAGCGTCTTGGGGTCGGACAGGACTTCGAGCTTGACCAGGTCCCAGCCGCCGGCTTCGCGCGCCAGGCGCAGCGTGCGGACGGCGTCTTCGCCTGTAAAGCAACCGGCGGTATTGGGCAGGTAGGTGAATTCATCCGGCTTGACGAAGTCCATTAGCATCGGCTGGTTCGGATCGGTCAGGTTGACGCGGCGCACGGCCACCGTAACGATTTCGGCGCCGGATGCGCGCGCTGCAGCCGCATTCTGGGCGTAGTCCTTGTACTTGCCGGTGCCGACGATCAGGCGCGATGTGAAGGTCCGGCCGGCGACGGTCCAGGTTTCGGCGGTGTTAAGTTCTTGAGCGACGGTATCGGGCATGTCCATTCCTAACTTTTCTCCTCCCTATCGCCTGCGATGGGGAGGTGGATTGGGCAGCGGTTACGCTGACCAAGACGGAGGGGTAGTCTCCGCCGGCAATGACCCCTCCGTCATTTGCCAGCAAGCTGTCAAATGCCACCTCCCCATCGCAAGCGATAGGGAGGAGAACCAAAAACTCATCCGCCCCCCACAAAATGCACGATCTCGATCCGGTCGCCGTCACTTAGGGACGTGCCGAGATACTGCGAACGCGGTACGATTTCGAGGTTGCGTTCGACCGCCACCTTACGGCCATCCAGCCCGATTTCGTCGATCAGGGCCGTCACGGTCGCGGCCGTAACCTGCTTTTCCTCGCCGTTCAGCACGATATTTACCATTTGGGAACCATATTTTTCCTAAAGCGGCGACATTGCGGCACAGTTCAGCTTGTGGCGAAACGTCCCCGTTGATACAAGTGCCGCCTCGTCAACCCGCCCGTGAGCCCGATGATTCAGACCATATATGTCCTCAACGGCCCCAACCTCAACCTGCTTGGGGTCCGTGAACCGGAAATTTATGGCTATACTACCCTCAAGGACATCGAGACCGCCTGCCGCACCCGCTTAGAGGGCACCGGCTTCGATCTCGTCTTCCGCCAGAGCAACCATGAGGGCGAACTGATCGACTGGATTCACGAAGCACGCGAGAAAGCTTGCGCGCTGGTCATCAATCCGGCGGGTTACGGCCACACCTCCGTGGCGCTCCTCGATGCGCTGAAGGCCCTCAGCATACCTGTCATCGAATGCCACCTGTCCAACCCTCAGACCCGCGAGCCCTTCCGCCATCACTCTTATGTGTCGCTGGCGGCCAAAGGCATTATTGCGGGTTTCGGCGCGTTTGGTTATGAACTGGCGATTCAAGCCGCCCAGTCCATGACAAATAAGGCCTAACTCAGTCTTTTCCCGCGAAAAGACGGCATACAAGGTTATTACATGACGACTTCCAAACCCTCAGCCGAGCCGATCGACCCTAAGCTGGTGCGCAAGCTCGCCGACATCCTCAAGGAAACCGAGCTGTCGGAAATCGAGGTCGAACAAGGCGATCTGAAGATCCGCGTCGCGCGCCAGCTGACCGCCGCCCCCGCGGCCGTCTCCTATGTCGCTGCGCCTCAACCAAGCCCTGCGGCTGCTCCCGCCCCTGCCGCCGCGCCTCAAAGCCAAACGGCTGCCCCTGAGGCCGCACCCGCTGCCGCCGGTGCTCCCAAGGACGCCATCAAGTCGCCCATGGTCGGCACGGTCTACCTGTCGCCGCA
>CAMLPZ010000249.1 GCA_946482045.1 uncultured Asticcacaulis sp. | reverse complement strand
CCTCCGCCTCCGCCTCCGGACGAGCCTCCACCGCCCCCACCACCGCAGGCAGTGAGCAGGGCCGTGCCGGACAATGAGATTGCGGTGGCGATTTCTTTCCGCCGCGCCAGCTTGCCGAGGGCACGTCCGGCCTTCCGCAAGACTGTACTGGTACGCATGATACTTGCCATCAAGGCCCCCGCTTACAGTTCCTTTATATAATCGGTATCACATAAATATGAATTTACGATTTCGTCAGATGGCGAACTGCATGGCAACTACGATTCGGGCCGGCGTCTGCTGCTCTTGGTCCAGATTGACTCAACCCACGCTTTGCTGTTGATGGCGACATGCTCATCCAGTTCAAACGCCGCTTTTCCATGGCCCATCGCCTGCGCTTCGACCGCAACTCGAAGTGCATGACACCGCATGGTCACAACGAGTTTGTGACAGTGGACCTCAAACCGAGGACGGAAGTACACAGTGTGGACTGGGGCGCGTCGAACTATGCCGCCAGTTTCGCCGACATGAAACGGCACTGGCACGGCTTTGTCGACGAAGCGCTCGATCACGCCTTCCAACTGGGCCACGACGACCCGATGATCGGCTATTTCCGGGCGCATGAGCCGGAACTGCTGCCGCGCCTGCTGATCGTCCAAGGCGATCCGACGACCGAAGCCGTCGCCATGGCGCTTTACATGAAGCTCAACACTATTCTGGCCCTTTATCTGCCGGCCTTCGAATGCGTACGCTTCGAAATTGAGGAAACACCTACCAACAGCGTCATTCTGACGCCAGAAGACATCGCCGCGTGCCCGATCCGGCTGGGAGAATGGTGCCACCGCCCCGACCTCAGCCTCAACGACCTGGCGCCCTCAGACGTCTGATATCCAGGTGTTGCCGATCCGGCACCCTCAATGCCCGATGTGCAATTGCGGCTATGCAGCATGGCTTACTCAGGCTAGGCTCGGCCATCGTCACAGCGTCCGAGTCTCATGAACAAGCCCGCGCCCGCCAATCCGCCTTTCCTCGCCGATCCGCGCAAGGTGTTGTTCCTCAACTACCTGTTGCTGTTTCTGATGGTTCTAACGTGCGGCCTGACCGGCATTATCGCACTGCTGATCGCCAGCTTCCGCGAAGACGACGCCCCAGACTGGCTGAAAAGCCACTATGAATTCCAGCGCCGGACATTCTGGCTAGGCGTTGTCCCGCTCATTGGCTGCTTTGCGGTCGGCTTCGCCCTGCGGATACAAGGAATCAACAATCAGATCCTGTCGCTGGCCCTGGTCCTGGTTCCGCTCATCTACCTGACTGGCCGCTGCGTCATCGGCTTCAATCATCTGCTCTACAACCGGCCCTACCCCAATCCGAAAAGCTGGATGGTCTAAGAAGCGGGGGCCTTGTGGCCTTCCATTTCGAACAGGTTGACCGTGACACCGTCATTGGTCAGGTCGCCAGGCGCCTGGTCCGGCCCGCAGTCGCCGACCCGTTTCGATTCGATAATATAGTTCGCCGCGCGGTTCATCTGCGGCACGGCACCGCCGGTTGTCTGGACGCGCAGCTTCATCGTATAGTCAGTGGCGAAATCACCCGAGAAGGTTCCGGAATAGGCCTCCGTACCGCCGCCCGAGACCTGACACGTTGTCATGACCTTCCAACTGTCCGCGTCGATGCGGCTGATCGACTTCGGCCCGCAGCGGTCGCCGCCGAGGTCGTTGCCGCGCAGGCCCAGACGGGTGTCGGTCACGCTGTCGATACAGATCTGCAAGGTCTGGACGTCGTCGCTGCCATCCTCACGCACCGACGTTTCCCATAGCCCAGGATGCCGCGCCGGCAGGACCTGCATCGGACGCGGCACGATGCTCACGGCGGACATCACCCTGACAGGCTCGGATTTTTTAGGGGGTTCGGGCTTTTTCCCGCATCCGCCAGCCATGATGGTAACGGCAAGGACGCAACAAAACGCCGACCGGTAAACGGCCTTGGACATAAGGAATTCCCCTGACAGTAGAACCTAGAGGTAGGGGAACGCTTGAGTCCAAGCCAGTCACATTTCCGCGTGAACGACCACGAACAGACAGTCGTCCACAGGGAAATTCAGGAGTGGCTGCTTAGTTCTTTTTCTTGGAAATGACCTGCAGGGTTTGCAGGGTGCGCGGCAGCTCGTCGGCCAGACGGCGGCAGATTTCCCGCGCGCCGATCGAATAGACTTCGCCGCCATCGGCGATTTCCGTCGCCATCTTGGCCGTGGCGTCGAGCAGCAGTTCGAATTCCCCGATCTGCTCGCGCGCCAGGGCCCGCGCTTCTTCCTGCAGGCGCTTGACGCGCTGGGTGCGGGTTTCGCGCGGGGCGGTGGCCACCGAGGTGACGATCTCTTCGCCAACGAGCTTATGCGTCGCCACAGCGGTCGCGGCCATCTGCGCGGGCAGGCTGACCATCTTATCAGCGCTTCCGTTCTTGGCGCCGTTTAGGGCGCCATTCATGGCTCCATTGACGCCGTTCGCGCCATTGATGACAGGCCCCAGAGCGATCTCTTTAGAGACGGGCGGCACCACATTCAGTCTAGTCCTACGCATCCATTCACCCCAGTTGGCTCAGCGCCCGTTCAAAATGCCGCGCAAGTGTCGCCCGATGATTAAGACCAGACTAAAAAGTCACGGTTAATAATCGATTTATTTCGAGACACCGTCGGCCGGTCCGTGAGTCCTATGCACAGCCCAGGCCAGTCGCGCTTTCGTGCGGTTAAGGTCGCGCGATTTGATATAAAAATCCAGTATGAATATGTCCAATAAGGCCGCAATTCGCGCATTTGGGGTGCGGTTACGCGCGTATTGAAACCCGAACGCAACAGTTTCTTCTAATTTTCCGGAATATTTCCAGCCTCCGCAACGCCTTGGTTAACTTAGGTGTTAACCAGTGCACACAAATCCGCGTCGAATTGCCAACCGCTCAATTCCCGAAATAGGGAATTAAAAACGCAGTTCGGTTACCGCATGATGCCTTGCCGTGCCAGGAGGGCCACGTAACCGACAAGACAGGCCAGAACCACCGCGATAATTGCCGGCATTGGCCACATTATCCCCATGGCGGCACGTCCTTCCGACAGCATATAGGTATGAAGAACGTAGGCCGCGGTGGCCGCCGCAGCAGCCCCCAGCAGAACACCCGCGAGCCTGCGCCTGAGCAGGAATGCGACGCCCCCTGCCACCGTTCCCCATACCGAAACCGTCCAGGCCACGGTAACCCACATTGGCAGTTTGCTGAAATAGGCCACCTGCGCCGCCGTCATGCCGGACGACTTGTAATAGGCGTCGCCCAGAACAACGCTCGAAACATAGTCGAACGCCGCCAGTCCGTTCCACAGCACCAGGACAACGGCCAACGCCCAGAAATGCCAAGGTGTCCCCGGTTTATTATTAGCGGTCATGATAGCCTCCCTTTGTCGATGACATGATCCATCCGCCAATCAGCGCATTATCCGGTCCGCGTCGTCCTTGCCTGTAGGCGAGAACGGATGAACCGCGGAAAAATGCCCGGAAAATGCTATGAGCTGACAAAACAACGGGAGGGATGTGCATGCAGGATGAGGTCACGTTGATTGTGGCGGCAATGGCACTGGGCCAGGCCATGCTCTGCCTTACCTTGACGCTGATACGCCCCGCCAACGAAGCCACCGGGCCGCTCGCGGCTGTATTCGCCGCCGCCGCGCTGATCGCCCTTCCGGAGCCCCTGTCATCCGCGTTCCCGCCAGCGACTCCCGTGCTCACAGCCTTCAGCCTGCCGGCACATCTGTGCCTGGCGCCCGCATTGTGGCTCTATGTTGACGCCCTGACCTCCGAGACGCCGTGGCACCCTCGCCGCGGCCAAGCCTGGCACGCCGTGCCGGCCGGTCTCGGCTGCCTGGCAGTCCTCCTGGTCGTGCTGTTGCCGGGGGCGGAGCGCGACGCCATGATGGTTCGGAGCGAAACACCGTCATCGCCCTTTGCTCTGTTTATCGGCGTATTCATATTCGGACTGATCCTGACCTGGATCGGCCAGACCATAGTCTACGCGTGGCGCATCCTGCGGCGACTGACGGCCTATCGCATCCGGCTCCGCGACCTTTTCGCCAATAACGACCAGAGGGAACTTGAATGGATCACCGCCCTGACCGGCCTGATCGCGGTCATCTGGCTGCTGGCTTTGCTTCAGGTCGCGTCGGACAGCTTCCTCAACCTTCCGCTCATATCACCCGCCTGGGTTCACGGCTTGGGCCTGCTGGCCCTGAGCGCATTCGCCGCCTGCGGGCTGCGGCAAAGCCCAGGCTTCGCAGGCCGCTACCTGCCCGAGCCCGACGCTCCGGAACCGCCGAAAAAGTATCAGAAATCCGCGCTTGGGCCCGAACAGTCCCGGCGCGTCGCCGGCCGCATCGAGGCGGCCATGCGCGAAGACCGGCTATATCTCGATCCTAACCTGTCCCTGCAGAAGCTGGCGGCGCATATCGCGGTCGCGCCCAACACCATTTCCCAGACGCTGAACGAAACCCTGGGCGAAAGCTTCTTCGCCTATGTCAACCGCTGGCGCGTCCAAGCTACCCTGCCCATGATCCGAACCAGCGACCGGACGGTGCTCGATATCGCGCTCGACGCCGGCTTCAATTCGAAGTCCGCCTTTTACAAGGCCTTCAAGGCGACGACTGGCGTCACGCCCGCCCAGTATAAAGAGATGCCTCAATTCGACTGAGCGCCGTCCAGCATATCCTTGGCGAACTCCAGGTCGAGCAGCTTGAGCCGCTTGATCTCGTCGCGTAGCCGGGCGGCGGTCTCGAATTCGAGATTGCCGGCGGCCTCGCGCATCTTCGCTTCCAGGTCCTTGAGCGTCGCCTGGAAGTTGGAGCCCAGGAACGGTTTGGCGTCCTTTTCGGCCACGCCCATCGGGATCTGGACGCGGTCGCCCTTCTCATACGGGCTGTCCAGGATGTCGCTGATGCCACGCTTGACCGATTCCGGCGTGATGCCGTGTTCAGCATTGTACGCTTTTTGCTTCTCGCGGCGGCGATTGGTCTCGGCGATCGCCCGCTCCATCGAGCCGGTCATCTTGTCGGCATAAAGAATGACCCTGCCGTCGACGTTCCGCGCCGCCCGGCCGATCGTCTGGATCAGCGAGGTTTCCGACCGCAGGAAACCTTCCTTGTCGGCGTCAAGGATGGCGACGAAACCGCATTCCGGGATGTCGAGGCCTTCGCGCAGCAGGTTAATGCCGATCAGCACGTCAAAGGCGCCCAGCCGCAGGTCGCGGATGATCTCGATGCGTTCCAGGGTATCGACGTCGGAGTGCATGTAGCGGACGCGGATGCCCTGCTCATGCATATAGTCGGTGAGGTTCTCGGCCATCTTCTTGGTCAGGACGGTGACCAGCGAACGGTAACCGTTCTTGGCGACTTCACGGACTTCGGCGATAACGTCGTCGACCTGGTTGAAGCCATCCTTGTGCACCGGACGGATCTCGACCGGCGGGTCGATCAGGCCGGTCGGGCGGATAACCTGTTCGGCGAAGACGCCGGAGGTTCGCTCCAGCTCCCAGTTGCCCGGCGTCGCCGACACGTAGACCGACTGAGGCCGCATGGCATCCCATTCCTCGAACTTCAGCGGCCGGTTATCCATGCACGACGGCAGGCGGAAGCCGTATTCTGACAGGATCGATTTACGTGCGAAGTCGCCACGGTACATGCCGCCGATCTGCGGCACCGAGACGTGGCTTTCATCGACAAACAGGAGCGCGTTGTCGGGCAGGTATTCAAAGAAGGTCGGCGGCGGATCCCCCGCGTTTCGCCCGGTCAGGTAGCGCGAATAGTTTTCGATGCCGGCGCAAGACCCCGTCGCCTGCATCATTTCGATGTCAAAAGTGGTGCGCTGCTCCAGTCTCTGGGCCTCCAGAAGCTTGCCCTCACCGTGCAACTGCTCCAGCCGCCACTTCAATTCCGCCTTGATGCGGTCCACCGCTTGGTTAAGTGTCGGGCGTGGCGTGACATAGTGGCTGGCGGCATAGACCTTGAGGTCGCGCAGGTCGACAATCTTCTTGCCGGTCAGCGGATCGAATTCGGAGATCGACTCGATCTCGTCGCCGAACATGTTGATGCGCCAGGCGCGGTCTTCGTAGTGCGCCGGGAATATCTCGATAACGTCGCCGCGCCGGCGGAAGGTGCCGCGCTCGAAAGCCTGGTCATTGCGCTTATATTGCAATGCGACGAGGTCGGCGCGCAGTTGGGCCTCGTCGATCGTCTGGCCGACCTTCAGGTCAAAAGTCATGGCCGTGTAGGTCTCGACCGAGCCAATGCCGTAAATACAGGAGACCGACGCCACGACGATGACGTCGTCGCGCTCCAGGATCGCCCGCGTCGCCGAGTGGCGCATGCGGTCGATCTG
>CAMLPZ010000248.1 GCA_946482045.1 uncultured Asticcacaulis sp. | reverse complement strand
GGCGTTCATCTCGTCGCCCGTCAGGCGGCGGCCCGAGCGCACACTGTGCCGGCAGGCGTGGTCACCGCAGATTTCCGCCATCCGTTCCTTCAGCGCCAGCAGTTCGCCGTGTTCGGTCAGGTCGTCGACCAGGTCGCGGACAAGACCGGCGATATCGCAATCTCCCAGCAATGACGGGATGTGGCGCACAAGCACGCTGGTCGGGCCGAAGGCTTCGAGGCCCAGTCCCATGGCCGCCAGGTCATCGGCACGCGCCATCAGCCGGGTGACTTCCTCGCGCTCCAGGTCGACGATGTCGGGAATGAGCAGGCTCTGGCTGACGACGTGGCCCTCGGCCATGGCCGCCTTCATCTGCTCATAGACCAGCCGTTCGTGGGCGGCGTGCTGGTCGACAATGACCATGCCATCCTGGGTCTGGGCCAGAATGTAGGTCTCGTGGATCTGGGCGCGTGCGGCACCCAGTGGGAAGGCAATGGCGTCCGGGACGGACGGCGCGTCGACCTGACTCCAGGTTGCGACTTCGGTGATGACGCCGTCCATGTCGATGAAGGGCGCTTCGGACACGCCGGGCGCATCGAAGGCGGCCACTGGTTCGACGCGGCCGGCCGGCACAAAGGGCGATGGCTCGGGGCTTAGCCACGGCCGCACGGCCGCGATCTGCGAGGGCGAGGGGCGATCGTAAGCCGGCGCGGCAAACGCCCGGTTCAGGCTCAACTGTGGCTGGACCGGCGATATCATGCCTTCGGGCCGGAAACCGCTGAGCGTCTGTGACGCCACCGTGGTCGAGGCGCGGTGACCGGCCGAGGCGAGGGCGTGTTTCAGGGCGCCGATAATCAGGCCGCGCACCAGGTTGGGATCGCGGAAGCGGACCTCGGTCTTGGCCGGATGAACGTTGACGTCGAGCTCCTCGGGCGGGATTTCGATGAAGAGCGCCGCCAGCGGATGCCGGTCGCGCGCCAGGAAGTCAGCATAAGCGGCCCGCAGTGCACCGGCCAGCAGGCGATCGCGTACCGGACGGTTATTGACGAACAGATACTGATGCAGGGCGTTGCCGCGCGAGAAGGTCGGCAGGCCGGCATAGCCCGTGAGGCGGACGCCTTCGCGCTGCTGGTCGATCAGCAAGGCATTCTCGGAAAAGTCGGCGCCGAGCAGGGCGGCCAGGCGCTTCAGCCTGCCTTCGAAGCCATCGGCTTCACGGTAAAGGCGCAACGACTTCTTGCCGTCGAGTTCGAGCGAAAAACCGACGTCGTGGTGCGCCATGGCCTGGCGCTTGACTTCTTCGGCGATGGCCATGTTTTCCGAGCGCTCGGACTTCATGAACTTTAGCCGCGCCGGCGTGGCGTAGAACAGATCGCGCAGGTCGACGCGCGTGCCGTGTTCGCGGCTGAAGGCGGCGGGTTGCAGCGGCTGGATCGCGCCGCCATCGACCGTGATGGTCAAGGCATCGCCGTCCCGAGGCTTCGACGTCAGGCTGAGGCGGGCGACCGAGCCCATGGACGGCAGGGCTTCGCCGCGGAAGCCCAGCGTCTGGATGTGCAGCAGGTCCCAGGTGCCATCGTCCTGGGGCTTCAGCTTGGAGGTGGCGTGGCGTTCGATGGCCAGGTTGAGGTCGTCCGGCCCCATGCCGCAGCCATCGTCCTCGATCAGGATGCGAGACAGGCCGCCCAGGTCGCAGCGGATGTCGATCTGGCGCGCGCCGGCATCGATGGCGTTTTCGACCAGTTCCTTGACTGCGGACGCCGGACGCTCGACGACCTCGCCGGCGGCGATGCGGTTGATGGTATCCTGGGGGAGACGCTGAATTACGGACATCGCGGCAGAATAGCCGGAGTCGGCTTGAGTGTCAGCAAGGGTTTAACCACGAACGACACGAACAAACACGAACACAGAGATTCAATGTTCGTGACGGCGCTTGCGTCGGTTCGTGTGGTTCGTGGTCGAATCTTATGGCTTGCGGAAGACCAGGGCCATCCGGTCCGTCTTGCCGCGGATCGCCGGATCGAAGACGTTCTTGGTGTGGTCGTCGCCGGCATTGGCCAGCACAGCGCTGTCCTCGGCAACCGTAAAGCCGGCCGCCTTAAAATCAGCCAGAACCTGCGCCTTTTCAATGCGGTGGGTGGTGTTGGTCTCGGTCGCGCCCTTGCCGGCGGCTGTATCGTGGTCGGTGATGACAACCAGACCGCCCGGCTTCAGAAGCGACTTCAGCGAGGCCGTGAGCTTCGCCGTATCGTGGTCTTTTTCGTTGTAGGTGTCGTGATAGACCATGCCCATGAAGATGACGTCATAGGGTTTGGCGGGGACGGGGATCTTGTCGAAATCGGCCGTCACCAGGCCGATATTCTTACGCGCCGCCACCATGGCGTCGCGCGCCGGCCCCATCTTGTAATAGTCGACCCAGCCCTGCGGATTCTGCGAATCGACATGGCCGTTGCACACAGCGGAAGACAAGAGCCACGAGACGTAGCCCTGGCCTGCGCCGATATCGAGCACGCGGTCACCCGGCTTGACGTGCGACAGCAGGAAGGTGACTTCGGCCTTGCGGACCGCGTCGCGCTCGCGCTGGTCGGCGGGACGGTCGGCGGCTGCCAGGGCGCCATCGACGCGCTGTTCCAGCGTCTGCTTGGCGCAGTCGGCGGCCGGAGAGGCCAGGGCGGGCAGGGCCAGCGGCGCCATCAGGAACACGGATACCGCGAACAGGGATTTCAGCTTCATCTTATCCTCCAGCATTGACGCGTTTAAGAAAAAAGGCGTTCCGAATGGAACGCCTCGATACTTTTGGGACTGTAGTCCGGGTTTAGAGGCCCGGCAGTTTGAACTTCTGGTCTTTCTTTTGGGCGATGATGATCGGCTGGTCGCCGGTCAACGCCGTCAGGCGGGCCTTTTCGGCTTCGGCATCGACTGGCGTCGCTTCGGACGCCAGTTGCGCATTGGTATTGGCAGGCGCCGTCGGCGCGTCCGGCTTGCGCCAGAACAGCACCTTGTCGGCAAAGCTTGTGTCCTTATAGGCAAGGTCGCCGAATTCATCGTCAACGACATAGCGGGCCAGCGGATCGGCCTTGTCGGCGCCGGCCTGGGCGACGAAGAGCTGTTCGCCCTGGGTGCGGCTGACGGCGTCGCGTTCACCCAGGAGCGCCTGACGGGCCACGCTGTCGGGTTGCAGTTCCTGAGGACGCGGCTCACCCGGCGCAGGCGGACGCAGGGCAAAGTTCGGCGGCACGACCAGCGGAGCCTTGGTCACGACGCGGAATTCGTCGGGCACGACCTTGTTGAGGCCCAGCGCGTTACGGGTCGACTCGCACCCCGACAGGGCAAACCCTGCCAAAACCACCAAACCCGCGATCTTTACCGACTTCATCAATTCGCTCCAAATTCCCCTGTCCGGCGGACAGAGATGTGTACTGCGTTTGTCACCACCTGCCAAGCGCCCTTATTCAGGCGTCAGGACCGGAGGCCGGAGCCTTGGCATTGTCCTCGGACTTGAGGAAGTGCCAGGCCAGAAGGGCTACGCCGATGCAGATGGCGCTGTCGGCGACGTTGAACACCCATGGGAAGATGTTCGTCCCCGAAAAATCAAGGAAATCGACCACAAATCCGAACCGGATGCGGTCGATAACGTTCCCTATTGCGCCACCTGCGATCAGGCAAAGTGCAATGGCCGGAAGGCGCTGCACCTGCTTGAGCGTCAGGAAGCCCAAACCTATTCCGGCGCTAAGCTGGAACAGCGTCAAGAACCAGCGTCCGAACGCCGACCCGCCCAGCAGGCCGAAGCTCATGCCCGTGTTGTGCACCAGGGTGAAGGAAAAGAAGGGCAAAATCTTGACCGGACCGTTTTCCAGTCGCAATCCGTACAGCATCCACGCCTTTGTTGCCTGGTCGAGCACGACAATTAGCAGGCCCAGGCCCAGGCACATCAGGCCAAGGCGCGTCACAGGGGCGCGCCAGGCGGCTTTAAGCGACGCTATTAACTCACCCATTCTGGGCGTCCCATTCGGCGACGGCTTCGGCGTCGCGCAAGGACAGGTCCGGATAGCGCGGATCGCTGCCGACCTCCGGCAGGATGCGCCAGGAGCGCTGACACTTGTTGCCCTTGGCCAGGGCAAAGCCGACCGCGACCATATTGACACCGTCCAGGCGGAAGGCGTCTTCCGGCGCGGTTTCGTAGGTAAGCGTCGCTTGCGACGTGCGGAAGACCTCGGCGGCGTCGATGCCTTCGAACGCTTCAAGCAGGCTGTTGTCGGCGATGTAGACAGTGGGGGCGGCTTCCAGCGCAGAACCGATGACCTTGTCGCGGCGCTTGCCTTCGAGTGAGGCGGTCACCACCCCGAGGACCGTTTCAATCCGGTTCCAGCGATTGGCCTCGGCCGTGTTGATCCAGCCCTCTGGGGCGGCTTCCAGCACACGGAACAGGTTCTGTTGGCCGTCCGGATTGCGGCTGGCCCACGCCTCTTCCATAGTGAAGGTCATGATCGGCCCCAGCCACAGTGTCAGGCGGTCGAACAGGATGTTCATCACGGTACGAGCGGCGCGGCGCTTCTTGTCCGAAGGCTTGTCGCAGTACAGGCAGTCCTTGCGGATATCAAAATAGAGCGCGGACAGGGTCTGCGAGCAGAAGTCGCTGACCGGACGGATGACATCGGCGAAATCATAGCGCGCATAGGCGTCGCGCACCTGGGTGTCTAGGCGGTGGACCTCATGCAGGATATAGCGCTCCAGCGACGGCATGTCCGAGTACTCGACGGCTTCGGCGTCCGTATAGCCATTCAGCGCACCCAGCAGGTAGCGCACGGTGTTGCGCAGCTTGCGATAGGCGTCGACGGTCGTCTGGATGATCTGCTTGCCGATGCGCAGGTCTTCGGAATAGTCCGACAGCGCGACCCACAGGCGCAGGATTTCCACGCCCGATTCCTTGGCGATGTCCTGCGGGGCAACGACATTGCCCTTGGACTTCGACATCTTCTCGCCTTGTTCGTCGAGGACGAAACCGTGGGTCAGGACCGCCTCATAGGGCGCGCGGCCGCGTGTGCCGCAGCTTTCCAGAAGCGACGACTGGAACCAGCCGCGGTGCTGGTCCGAGCCTTCAAGATAGAGGTCGGCCGGCCAGTGGCTGTCGGCGCGGCCTTCGATGGTGAAGGCGTGCGTACAGCCGGAATCGAACCAGACATCGAGGATGTCGGTGATCTTTTCGTAATTGGCCGGATCGTAGTCGTTGCCGAGGAAATCGGTGTCGGGCCGGGTGAACCAGGCATCGGCACCGCCTTCGCGGATGTATTCGATGATCCGGGCGTTGACCGCTTCGTCCTTGAGCGGCTGGCCGGTCGTCTTATCGACGAACATGGCCAGGGGCGTGCCCCAGTTGCGCTGGCGGCTGATCAGCCAGTCCGGGCGGCTTTCGACCATAGAGCCGATGCGGTTACGGCCCGAATCCGGGAAGAACTTTGTCAGGTTGATAGCGACGCTGGCCTTGTCACGCAGACCTGCTTCACCATCCATGCGGATAAACCACTGCGGCGTATTGCGGAAGATGACCGGGGCCTTGGAACGCCACGAATGCGGATACGAATGTTCGACCCGGCCGCGCGCCAGCAGGTTGCCGGCTTCGATCAGCTTAGTCATGACCGCGCCATTGGCCTCGCCGAACTTGCCGGCCTTCTTGCCTTCGGTTTCCAGCACCTTAAGCCCGCCAAACAGCGGCACATGCGGGTAATAGGCGCCATCGGGATCGACCGTGTCGGGAATGGTGTCGAGCGACCGTCCGGACGACAGCCAGACAATATAGTCGTCGGCACCGTGACCCGGCGCCGTATGCACAAAGCCGGTACCGGCATCGTCGGTGACGTGGTCGCCGGCCAGCATCGGCACCTCGAAGCCGTAGCCGGCGTCAAGCGCGGCCAGCGGGTGCTTGAGTTCCAAACCGGCAAGCACGGTCGGCGGCAGGTCGATCAGCTTGTCCCAGGCGGTGGCATTGGCGGCCTTCAGCACGTCCTCGGCCAGCTTGTCGGCCAGGATCAGTTTGTCGCCGGGCCTGGCCCATGGCGCGAAGCCCAGCTCTTCCTCGGTCTTCATTGCCGTGATCTGCCAGACGGAATAGGCGACCTTGGGGTTGAAGGAGACGGCGCGGTTGGCGGGGATGGTCCACGGTGTGGTCGTCCAGATGACGACCGAGGTGTCGCTCATGATGGCGTTCAACTCATCGGCCTCTTCGGCCGAATCACCGAGGACCGAAGAGGTCGTGGCGTTGGCGACGGGGAAGCGGACCCAGATGGTCGGTGAGACGTGCGGGTGGTATTCGACCTCGGCATCGGCCAGGGCCGTGCGCTCGACCGGCGACCACATGACGGGCTTGGAGCCGCGATAGAGCTGGTCCGACATCAGGAACTTGTGGAACTCGGCCGTCACCTTGGCTTCGGT
>CAMLPZ010000247.1 GCA_946482045.1 uncultured Asticcacaulis sp. | reverse complement strand
TCAAATCACCGCTTAAAGTCAGATAAGACGAAGCGCCCGACGCCACATCGAGCGGCGCAGCGGTCTTTTGCGCGACAAGGAAAGCGCTGGCTTCACGGAAGGCGGCGACGGCGGTTTTCAGCGCTTCGCTTTCGGCGGCGAAAGATGCCGGCGCGCCTGAAATAAAGCTGTCGATATCCGCCGCAAGCTCCGTGGCCGCCGTGCCGTCGCTCCCCAGCTTGCGGCCAACCAGGTCGGCGGCCTGGATGCCGTTGGTGCCTTCGTAGATCGGCGCAATGCGGGCGTCGCGGTAGAATTGCGCCGCACCTGTCTCCTCGATAAAGCCCATGCCGCCGTGGACCTGCACGCCCTTGGATGCCACCTCAACGGCGACATCGGTCGCCCACGCCTTGGCGATCGGCACCAGGAAGTCCTCGCGACGCTTGGCGCGCTGGGTATCTTCGCCGTTCAGCAGGCCTTCGTCTATGGCCGCGGCGGTCGCCATGCAGATGGCGCGGGCTGCTTCGACCTTGGCTTTTGAGACGGCCAGCATCAGCCGCACGTCGGGATGATCGTAGATAAAGGCGCTGTCCTGACCCGTGATCAAGGACCGGCCCTGGCGGCGTTCGGCGGCATAGGCGCGCGCCTTCTGCCAGGCGGCATCCGCCACACCGACGCCTTCGAAACCGACGGCCAGGCGCGCGGCATTCATCATGGTGAACATGGCCGCCAGGCCTCCGTGCGGCGGTCCGATCAACTCGGCCGTGGCGTCCTCGAACGCCATGACGCAGGTCGGCGAGGCGTGGATGCCCAGCTTATGTTCGAGGCCGACGCACTTGACGCTGTTGCGCGCGCCTGGATTGCCGTCGTTGTCGAGCAGGAACTTCGGACACAGGAAGAGCGAAATACCGCGCGTGCCCTTGGGGGCGTCGGGCAGGCGGGCCAAGACCAGATGGACGATGTTTTCCGCCCCGTCGTGCTCGCCCCAGGTGATGAAAATCTTCTGGCCGGTGATGCGATAGGTGCCGTCGCCGTTCGGCTCGGCCCTGGTCGTCAACGCCGCCAGGTCGGAACCCGCCTGCGGCTCGGTCAGGTTCATGGTGCCCGACCACTGGCCAGAAATCAGCCTGGGCAGGAACAGGTCCTTCTGCGCCTGCGTGCCGTGGGCGTGGATGGCTTCGATGGCGCCCTGGCTGAGCGTCGGCAGCAGCGTAAAGGCCATGTTGGCGCCGTGGAACATGTCGAAACACGCCTGTTCCAGCATCTTTGGCAGGCCCTGGCCGCCATAGGCTGGATCGGCGGCGACACCGTACCAGCCGCCTTCCGCATAGGCCTTGATGGCGTCAAGGAAACCCGGTGCGACAACCACGCGGTCGCCGTCAAGCTTTGACGGGTTGAGATCGCCCACGCGGTTCAGCGGCGCCAGTACGTCGCCGGCCAGTTGCCCGGCCGCTTCAAGGACGGCGTCGCGTAAATCCGCGTCGAAATCGGGAAAAGCCGCGCTGCCATAATGCTTGTCCATGCCGAAAACATGGTCGAGGCAGAAGGCGATATCCTTGACGGAAGGGCGATAGGTCATGTCCGGCGGTCCCTGAGCACTTTTCTTTGTCAATATCGTCCTTGACCTTGGGGCAGGCAAGTTGATTTTACGTGAACGTCAACTTTTTGCGCGCAATAAAATCCTATTACCCTTGATATGAAATAGATGTAGTTACATATTTATTTGTCGCATGGCGGAGACCGGAAAACCGGTATATGTCAAACTGCCGAAGTGTCGGAGAGGGCCTATGGAAACCGCGTCCTATCATCGTTACAGCCGCTGGCTGCACTGGCTGATCGCCTTTCTGATTCTGTTGAACGTTTTCGTCGGCTGGCGAAGCGTTCCCGAATCGCCGTGGTTCCGCTCGATGATCGACCTGCACAAGTCGATCGGTATATCGATCCTGCTGCTGACCTTTGTGCGCATCGCCGTCCGTCTGGCCTACAAGGCGCCGCCCGAACCGCCTATGCCGAAGTGGCAGGCCCTGGCAGCCAAAGCGCTGCATGTCGGTTTCTATGTCGTGATGATCGCCATGCCGCTGTCGGGTTGGCTGATGGTCTCGACGAGCGCGCGGCCAATTCCCTTCTTCTTCATGGAGTGGTTCCACCTGCCGGTGCCGCAGGGCGACGCGCCGAACGCCAAGGCCATTCATGAAACCTTTGAGGCGGTCCATAACTGGGTCGCCAAGCTTTTGATCTACGGCATGATCCCGCTGCACGTGCTGGCGGCGCTTAAGCACCAACTGGTCGACAAGGACAACCTGATGGCGCACATGGTGCCGGGCCTCAACTCAAAGCCCGTCGCCAACTGGCGCTGGATATTGCCGCTGGGCGTGATCCTGCTGGCGGTCGGCATCGGCTATGGCGTCTATACCGGTAAGCCGAAGACCGCGCCTGCGCCGCAGCCGTCTGCCGAAGCATTGGCCTCGGCGGAGGCCGAAACCGGCGATCCGGTGGCAGAGGCGTCCGTGTCGGCAATGGCGTCCGCGTCCGTGTCCGAAACCGCTTCGGCCGTGCCCGTGGCGCAATGGACAGTCGACAAAGCCGCCACGAAGATCGGCTTCTCGACCGTCTTCCAGGGCGAGACCGTGACGGGCGCATTCCCAAGCTACACCGCCGATATCGCCTTCGATCCGGAGCAACTGGACAAGTCGCGCGTCAAGGTCACGATTGATCTGGCCGCCGTCACCGCCAGCAATAACGACTATGCCGACAGCCTGAAGGGCGCGTCCTTCTTCGATACGGCCAATTTCGCCAAGGCCGTGTTCGACGCCCGCAAGTTCACGAAGACAGGCGCGGATAAATATACCGCCCGCGGCCGCCTGACGCTGCACGGTGTTACCAAGGACGTCGATCTGCCGTTCACCCTGACCATCAAGAACGGGGTGGCGCAGATGAAAGGCAGCACGAACGTCGACCGCATCGCACACGGCGTCGGTTCGGGTGAGTGGGCTTCGACCGATGAAATCCCTGCCAAGATCAAGGTCGATATTACCCTGAAAGCCAAAGCTAAGTGAGTGTTGCGGCGGCCATCGAGGCGCTTAGGGCCGGGAACCTGATCCATCTGCCGACCGAGACCGTCTATGGCCTGGGTGCGCGGGCGGATGACCCCGCGGCGGTCGTCAAGGTCTTCGAGGCCAAGGGGCGTCCGCGCTTCAATCCATTGATTGTCCATGTCGGTTCGATCGATCTGGCCCGCAGGATCGGCGTCTTCGACGACCGCGCCGAAGCATTGGCGGAGAGATTTTGGCCGGGACCTCTGACCCTGGTTGTGCCTGTGCGCGATACGGAGGCCGCTTGCGACCTGGCGCGCGCCGGGCTCGACAGCGTCGCGCTCCGCATGCCCGACCATCCGGTGGCACTCGACATCCTGAGGGGCATTGATTTCGGCGTGGTGGCGCCGTCCGCCAACCGTTCCGGCCGGCCAAGCCCGACGACCCAGGCCGACGCGTTTGACGAGACTGGCGCCTTTGTCGCCGCGTCGCCCGATGGTGGCGATTGCACGGTCGGCGTCGAATCAACGGTTGTCAGCCTGCTGAAGGACGCGCGTTACCTGAGGGCAGGGGCCGTGACCCGCGCCGATGTCGAAGCCGTCATCGGGCCGCTGGCCGTAGACGCTTCCGAAGGTCACCGTTCGCCGGGGCGCTTGAGTCTCCACTACGCGCCCGACGCACCGGTGAAAATCAATGTTGATACACCTTCGCCGGGCGCGGCCTTCCTGGCGTTCGGGCCTGTACAACACGACGGCCCGGTGGTGCAGTTGAGCGCCGACCGCGACCTGTCCGAGGCCGCCGCCCGGCTGTTCCGCGCCCTGCGCGAAGCGGACCGCTTCAACCCTCCAGTCATCGAAATCGCCCCCATTCCGGAAGACGGCATAGGCGAGGCGATCAATGACCGCATCCGCCGCGCGGCGGGGTTTGTCGGTTGAGCAGCTTTCAGATAACGCAGGTAACCTTATCTTAGGGCTGTGGATATATAGTGGGTTCCCAGAAAAAACTGGAAACCATCCGATGGCCAAACGCGCGCTCGTTCTCGAAGATAGCCGTACCCAGGGAACCATTATTTCCAAAATGTTCCAGAAGGCGGGTTACGACGCCGTCTGGGTCGAAACCCCGGAATCGGCACATGAAGCGCTAAGGGCGGGCCGGTTCGACCTGCTGGTGCTCGACGTCTTCATGGACGGCCATAATACGCTCGACGAACTGCCGGCCTATCGCGAGCTGTCGCACGGCGCGCCGATCGCCATCATGACCGCCGGCCGGGTCAATGACCCTGAATCAGGCGC
Organism: uncultured Asticcacaulis sp.; assembly: GCA_946482045.1. The sequence goes on along the minus strand of CAMLPZ010000247.1, from coordinate 2,180 downwards.
CGATGCGCTCAACAAGGCCCGCCGCGGCCGCGTCACCTTCCTGCTGCCCAAGCCCTTCTATTTCGACGACGTCAAGCAGATCTGCGAGGATGTCGACGCCTACTGGCAAGGCAACGCGTCGATCGCCCTCGCATCTTAGATCGGAACGATGGAAACATCATTCCGATTTAAGTTTTTTGCTTTGTCGCGATATTTTTGGCGAAAACCCCAAAAAAACGCTTCTCGGCACTTTTCGCCATATCGCTCTAAACAGCCACCCATTTGCGGCCCAGCGCCACCGTGGCGGCGACGATCGTGAGCCCCGCCACTATGTGCATGAGGAAGTCCGGCAGGTCACCCGTCGGCGGATGGCAGAGCGCCAGAAGCGCCGCCGTCATGAAGGCCGTCCCAAGACCCGCAATGCTCAGGCAACGCACAGGATAAAGCGTCCGCGTGCGGCTGAGGCTCACGATCGTCAGCGGGATCATCGGCAGGCTGACCGTCACCATGAAGATATAACAGCCAAGCCCGCTGCCGACGTGGCCCCACGGTTCGGCGGCCTGGGACACGCCAACAATGCCCGTAGCCAGCCAGATGGCGCCGATGGCGGCGAACCACGGCCAGCCTATGGGTTTGCGGCCGGCGATCGTCAGGTTGAAGGCCGACAGTATGGCGATGGCGCCCAGCGCGAACGCCGCCACCAATCCGGCCACAGCCCAGGCGGCTTCCGGCACCGACCAGTTGAAGAACCTGCGGCTCAGCCACAGGCCGACAGCCGCGCCACACGGCAGAGCCAGGGCGATCCATATGGCGGCGCGGACAGCCGGTGCGGGCGGGCGTTTTACGGGCTTTGCCTCGCGGCTTAAGCTATCGATGAGCGCATCGTGATCATCCATGATCGTCGGCTCCGGTTTGGCGAAGGCGGACAAGCGCGCGATGCAGCAGCGACTTGACCGCCCCGATGGACAGTTGACTGTGTTTGGCGGCGTCGTTCAGGCTCATCTCACGCAGGTGAACCATCTCGACCATTTCGCGCTGACGATCGGGCAGGCGGCTCAGGCGGTCCCTGATATCCTGGGCGTGACCTGCGTCATCCGCCGGCGCGTCGTCGTCGGCATAGGCGTTGAGCGCGTCGTCGTCGTGGACCTCGCGCGCGAGACGCCGGCCGCGTTTGCGCAAGGCATCGATGGCGCGCGACGCCGCGATCGCCGAAATCCACGGCAGGATGGGCCGTGACGGGTCGTAGGTCGCGCGCACGCGGTGGATGGTCAAAAGCGTGTCCTGCACCACGTCCTCGATCAGCGCCGGGTCGTCGATCCTGCGCCGCGCGACCTTGCGGATCAGCGGCACCATGGCCTTGAGCAGGCGGTTATAGGCCGCCTGATCGCCACCTTGTGCGCGCGCCATCCATGCCGGCCATTCGGCGCTGTCGGCCCTGTGATCGGTCAAGACGCCTCGTTAAGGGCGGTGATGACGATGTCGGGGCTTAAGACCTCAGGCAGCAGTTTCGGCGCGCCGCCATCGGCCGGATAGACCACATAGACCGGCATGCCGCCGCGCCCCAAAGCCGCCAGGGCGTCTTCGATATCCGGATTGTAGTTGGTCGAATCGGCGATCATGTACAGGCTTCCGGTACGTTCCAGGGCCGCCTTGACGGCCGGGGTCGACAGCGTGGTGCGCTCGTTGACCTGACAGGTAATACACCAGGACGCGGTGAAATTCACCAGGATTGGCCGGCCCTTGCCCTGATGTTCGGCAATGGCCTGCGGTGACCAGGCGATGGTCTCGGTGCCTTTCGGGGCCTTGGCCGCTACCGGAGCTGCGCCGGCCAGGTGGACCACGGGGGCCGCGACCACGGCAGCCAGCACAACGGTGACGGCGAACAGGGCCACGGATTTTTGTCCCATCAGGCGGCGGCGCTGCGCCATCCCGTAAAGCCAGCAGGCGAGGCTCAGGACCACGGCCGAAACGAACAGTCCAGCCAGGGCATCAGTGCCTGCCTGTTGCGCCAAGACCCAGGCGAGCCACGCCGAAGCACCGAACATGGGGAAGGCGAGGGCCTTTTTTAGCGTCTCCATCCACGCGCCGGGTTTCGGCATCATTCGCGCCAACGCCGGGACAAAGGCGATCAGCGTAAACGGCGCGGCAAAGCCTAATGCCAGCGCCAGGAAGACGCTGAGCGCCACAAGCGGCGGCTGGAC
>CAMLPZ010000246.1 GCA_946482045.1 uncultured Asticcacaulis sp. | reverse complement strand
CGGGGAGAAGGTGGCCCGCAGGGCCGGATGAGGGGCTATTGTAGATGCGTGCGGCTTCGGTCGTTTGCCCCTCACCCTAACCCTCTCCCCGCAAGCGAGGAGAGGGGACTATGCGCCGATCTTCACCCCATGTTACCGTCCGGCATATATCCTGCAAGGCGAGCCGGGAATTCTCCAAATGGGATAGGTTCAGAGGTTAGGGACATGCCGCAAGATCAAATCAAGCCATTGACAAGCCTGCGTTTTTTCGCAGCGCTCTGGGTTGTCCTCTACACCTATATCCATGAGTTGCAAGGTGTGGTCGCTGTCCCCTTGCTGGACAAGGGTTATCTTGGCGTCGACCTGTTTTTCATCCTGTCGGGTTTCATCCTGTCCTATGTCTACCTCGAAGCCTTCGGCGAAGGACGTTTCGATTACGGCAAGTTCGTCGTTCACCGGCTGGCGCGCGTCTATCCGCTGCATATCGCGACATTGGCCTTTACCCTGCTGCTTGTCACCGTGGCGGCCATCAAGGGCATCACGCTCGATGGGAATGCCGCAAACTGGGCGGCGCTGCCGGCGCACCTGACCCTGACCCAGGCCTGGGGCCTGGCGCCGACCGCCTCTTTCAACCATCCGTCCTGGTCGATCTCGGCCGAATGGTTCGCCTATCTGAGCTTCCCGGCTGTCGCCGCCATGGCCTGGCCGCTGCGCAATCGCCCGCTGCTGGCGGTCGGCCTGGCGATCGGTTTCCTGGTGGCGCTCAATACCGCTTTTGCCGCCATTGCCGGTTTTCCGCTGACCAAGGCAACCTTCCACTGGGGCGCCCTGCGAATCGTCCCCACCTTCCTGTTCGGTTCAGCGCTCTATCTCGCCTGGCGGTCGGGCCTGGTGAATTCGCCCTGGACTGCCCGCATCGGTTCCGTAGCCGGCATTGGGGGAGCGCTTGTGGCCGCCCATTTCGGCGCGCCCGATTCATTGACCGTCATTGCCCTGGGCCTGGGCCTGCTGGCGATTGGGGGACTTGGGCATGATGGTAAGGGCATCCTGTCCTCAAAGCCGCTGGTCTATCTCGGTGAAATTTCCTTCGCGACCTACATGATCTACGTGCCGTGGAAGTGGGTCTATCTGAAGGGGATAGATATGGTTTTGGGCTTGAACGGGGCCGCGCTTCCCTTTATGTGGTGGTTAACAGGTCTCGTCGCCCTGGTGCCGCTCTCCATGCTGGCGCACCATCTGGTCGAGCTGCCCTTCCGCCGCGTCGTTCGCCGGTGGGGCGAGAAATTGGTTAACAAACCCACCCCAAAAGCGGCGTAATTAGGTTAATTTATTTACGCCGATCACACGAAAATTTCTTGAAATTTAATTTTTGTGTTGTACGAAGGTCACTAGGACTAACAGTGACGGAGTACAAGTGCATGCGGAAAATCCTTTCGGCTCTGATTTTCGCCGTATCAACCCTGTGTGCCACCGGCGCTTTCGAAGCGCAGGCCGCCCCCAAGAAGACGACCAAAGTCGCTGCCGTAAAGGCCAAGAAGAAGCCCGCAAGCCCTTATCTTCAATGTGTTCAGTTCGCTCGTCAGTTCACGGGCATCCAGATTTTCGGTGACGCCTGGACCTGGTGGGAAAAGGCGACCGGCAAGTACGAGGAAGGCCAGGCGCCGAAGCCAGGCGCGGTCCTCGTCTTCAAGCCGCAAGGCAAGATGCGTGTTGGTCACGTCGCTGTCGTCTCGCAGATCGTCACGGATCGCTACATCCAGATTACCCATGCCAACTGGTCGCCGATCAACGGCCGCCGCGGTCAGGTCGAAAAGGACGTGAATGTCCTCGACGTGTCAGAAAAAGGCGATTGGAGCAAGGTCAAGGTGTGGTACGGCCCGCTGAACGACCTCGGCACCACTGTCTACACCACCTACGGCTTCATCTATAACGAAGCCAAGAACCAGTCCAAGGCACAGCACAACGGCGTCCCCAAGAGCAAGGTCGATGAGCTGAATGCTGCGCAATTGACCGTCGCCGCGAACGACTCGGACGAAGAGCTTAAGGCCGCGCTGGCTGCCACCCACGTCGAAAAGTCAAAGGCTGTGACCGTTTCGGCTCACGCTTCGGGCGCCGCCGCCAAGGAACTGATCGCCCGTCTCGACGCCAATGTCGACCAGACACGCGTCGCCAGCCGCGACGTCGATCATCGCGCCCAGGCGCCGGCCCGTCAGCAGCTTGCCAACCCGTAAGCCGCTGCGATAAGGATTTTTCAGGAGCCCGGTGCGAGACTCTCGCGCCGGGCTTTTTCTCTTGGGTAATGCTGCGCCATGCTAACCATCTACAAGCGGATCTGCGAAACCCCGGCCCGTCCCAAGCGGCCCTTCAGCCGTAGCGAGGCGCCGGTCGTCAGCCAGGTGACCGAAACGGTGGGAGAAGCCGCTGACGTGGACGCCGCCGCCGTCTGGCTTGATCTGCTTGAACCGACACGTGACGAGGAACTGGCGCTGGAGGCGCACCTCGGCCTGGCCCTGCCGACACAGGAGGACATGGTTGAGATCGAGTCGTCGAGCCGGCTGTATATCGACAAGGGCGCGGCCTTCATGACGGCCCAGGTTGCCTTTTACGGCGGTCTCGATCACCTGCAATCCGGACCCGTAACCTTCGTGCTGTCGAAGGACCGGCTGATCACCATCCGCTATATCCGGCCGACCTCCTTCCGGCTGTTCGGCGACCACATCGAACGCCAGCCCCATATCTGCATGAGCAGTACGGAAGTCTTTCTGAGTCTGCTCGACGTGCTGATCGACCGGACGGCCGACCTGATCGAAAAGACGTCAGATGATGTCGACGACCTGTCGCGGACCATCTTCCAGGCGCGGCGGACCAAGCGGCTCGAGCACGTGCTGAATGACCTGGGCGGCCTGCAGAACGATATCGCTCGTATTCGGGATTCGCTTGTCTCGCTCACCCGCTTGAGCGTCTTTGCCGCCGGTCTTGAGCGCGGCATTACGGGGCTGAAGGGCGAGGAGGATCGCGAATATGACGAGCGCCTGCGCACCATGGCCCAGGACCTCGTGTCCTTGAGCGACCACGCCACATATGTTACCGGCAACATCACCTTCCTGCTCGATGCGGCGCTCGGGTTCATCAACCTGGAACAGAACAATATCGTCCGGCTGATCTCGATTACCTCGGTAATCTTCCTGCCGCTGACCCTGATCGCGTCGATCTACGGCATGAACTTCGACGCCATGCCGGGCCTGCACAGTCCGCCGGCCTTCTGGATCGTCGTGGCGATCATGGTCGCCATCGCCGGCGGGCTTCTGTGGTGGTTCAAGCTGCGCCGGTGGCTGTAGTAAGCGATGGCCTTGGTTGACTTTGGCGCGTCTATCATTAGATCGGCATGATTTTAAGTAGGAGCATCATGCCGATCTAAATTTTTGTTTTGTCGCGATATTTAAGGCGAAAACCGCTTACACTTTTCGCCATATCGCTCTAAATGCCCTGTTCCCGCCGCAAGGCGCGATGTCACAGTACGGTTACCGATGAAACCCATAAGCAAATCCACAAAGCTCGCGCACGTACTCTACGACATCCGCGGTCCCATCATGGCGCGGGCCAAGCAGATGGAGGACGAGGGGCAGAAGCTGATCAAACTGAACATCGGCAACCTGGCCGCATTCGGTTTCGATGCGCCGGAGGAAGTCCAACTGGACATGATCCGCAACCTGCCCAACTCCGCCGGCTATTCGGACAGCAAGGGCATTTTCGCGGCGCGCAAGGCCATCATGCACTACACCCAGTCGCAGGGCGTGCAGGGCGTAACCCTGGAAGATATTTATCTCGGCAACGGTGCGTCGGACCTGATCGCGATGGCGACCAATGCCCTGCTGGACGACGGCGATGAACTGCTGCTGCCCGCGCCCGACTACCCGCTGTGGACCGCCGTGGCCAGCCTGTCCGGAGGCCGGCCCGTCCATTATCTGTGCGACGAAAGCAAGGGATGGATTCCTGACCTCGACGATATTCGCGCCAGGATCACGCCGCGCACCAAGGGCATCGTGGTCATCAATCCCAATAATCCGACCGGCGCCGTCTATCCGGACCATGTGTTGCGGGAACTGGTTGGAATCGCGCGCGAGCACGGCCTGGTCCTCCTGGCCGACGAGGTTTACGACAAGGTCCTCTATGACGACGTCAGGCATACCGCCCTGGCCAGCCTGTCAACGGACGTGGTCACCCTGACGTTCAATTCGCTTTCGAAGAGCTACCGCGCCTGCGGATATCGCGCGGGCTGGATGGTGGTGTCGGGCGACAAGGCCTCGGCGCGCGATTATATCGAAGGCCTGGACATGTTGGCCAATATGAAGCTGTGCGCCAATGTGCCCGGCCAGTGGGCGATCCAGACGGCGCTGGGCGGCTATCAGAGCATCAACGACCTGGTGGCGGAAGGCGGGCGCCTGCGCCAGCAGCGCGACCTGGCCTATGAGCTGATCACCGCCATTCCGGGTGTCACCTGCGTCAAGCCGCAGGCCGCGCTGTACATGTTCCCGCGTCTCGATCCCGAAATCTACCCGATCCGGGACGATCGCCAGTTCTTCCTGGAACTGCTTGAGGCCACGCGGGTGATGCTGGTGCAGGGCACCGGGTTCAACTGGCCGTCCCCCGATCACTTCCGGATCGTTTTTCTGCCGCACGAAGCCGACCTGCGCGAAGCCATCGGCCGCGTCGCCAAATTCCTTGGCGAATATCGCGACAGGCAGGTGGCCAAAACGCAAGTGGCCGGGGTCGCTTAAGACAATATCTCTATCGGTGTTGCACTTGGGGCCGCTATAGGCGCCGGGCTTGGGTCTGTACGCCGGTAACGCGTATCCTTATATGCGACGGGGGAAAGGAATCCTGGAGCGAGTTCCGATTGCAGACTCGCTCAGGTAACCACCTAACTTCCAGTTGGACTTCACCAGGCGGCTGTCACGTAGAGCCATTCGGGGTTGACTCGTGTACGCAACCTTGACCAGCTGAACTGCTAAAGTCTCCTCCTGGGCAAATGATTCCAAACCGGCACCGGACCGGTTCTATTTCCGCAAGTGGCGCGGGTCGGCTGGCAGAAGTAGAATCTTAGAGTGGGCGCTCGCGTTTGATCGACGGCGGGATATCGGTGCTGGCTCACCAGTGCCGACACACCCATGCACCAAAACAAGCTCGTGGCCGCCCTTGCGAACAAACTTGCTCGCATCAGCTGGAACCCTCTACAATATACAGGCCTTTGACACCCCGCCAATTCAGATTGAAGCCGTTCGTTTTTGATCTCTGGAAAGACTCGAGATTGAGCAACGCCTAAACGCATCACGCGAATCGACGCTGTTAACGCGGTAGATCGTGATCACATGCGAATAAATCATTAGTAAAAAATAATTTTACGACGTTTCCTCCGCCACTGGCCAAACTCCTAATTTTTTTAAACGACGCTGGTTTTGATCGAAATCGGAACGTTTGCGCAGTTTGTAATGTATTGCTTTATTTCAATAAGTTGGATCGCCGTCACTGACTGTGGGGCAGCCCTTTAAAGGATATGGAAGAAACTGCACACGTTCAATGTAGAATTCATATGTGAAATTTAATTTTGCATATGGCATTTTAGTGTGTATCTCTGTGGTGGGTTCAACAATAAGACCCGCCTTTGGTAGGGAGTGTCGACCCTAATCCTTTGTGGTCGTGCGCCTGCTTCGGGCTCAAAAAACCAGGAAGGACGTCATGAAAAAAACCTTGCGTCATGCCCTTTTAAAAGGGCTGGCTGTCGGCGCGCTTGCCATTTCGGCAGCGGCGATTTCCACAGTGTCCCCCGTTTACGCACAGAGCTACACCTGGCAGACCGCAAAGATCGGCGGCGGTGGTTACGTGCCCGAAGTCATCGCCCATCCGAGCCAACAGGGCCTGTTTTATGCCCGCACCGACGTGGGCGGCGCCTATCGTTACAATTCATCGAACAGCACCTGGGTGCCGCTGCTCGACTGGCTGACCCCGGACCAGGCTGCGTACAACAACGTTCAAGCCATCGCCGTCGACCCCAACAATACCAACTTGCTCTACATGGTTGCCGGTGGTGGCCATGACTGGCAAACCAACTGCTGCGGCGCCTTGTTGATTTCGTGGAACCAGGGATACAGCTTCCAGATTGTGCCTTTTCCGTTCGAGGTCAACGGCAACGAGGCCGGCCGCAATGTCGGCCCGCGCCTGGCGGTCGACCCGAACCTGGGTTCGGTGCTGTTCTACGGTACGGCGAACACCTCGGCCTGGGCCTCGAACAACGGCCTCTGGAAGAGCACTAACAACGGTTACAATTGGTCCAAGGTGACCAGCTTCCCGGCCATGTCGAACAACGACACCGGCGCGGGCGTTGCTTTCGTCGCCATGCACAAGCCGTCGAGTGCGTCGGGCCAGGCCACGAAGACCATTTTTGCCGGCGTCAGCACAGCGCAGGCCGCCAGCAACGGCTCCACACTTTACCGCAGCACCGACGGCGGCAATAGCTGGTCGCTGGTTCCGGGCGCACCGA
>CAMLPZ010000245.1 GCA_946482045.1 uncultured Asticcacaulis sp. | reverse complement strand
GTCCGCAATTGCCGCCAGCGCGCCGATCCGGGGCCGATGAAGCTGAGGTGGAAGAGGGCAAAGCCCGCGACGCCCGCCAGGACGAGGCCGATATCGGGTTTGATGGCGATCAGGCGGACCGCCCGGACCATCGCCGCGATGACGAAGCCGGCAATGACCACGACGGACAGGCCGAAGCGGATGTCGCGCCGGGCGGCGTTCAGCCAGCCGCGCAGTACGAGGCATTCGAGGCGCGTCAGCACGCCTTCGGGGGATCGCCACCATCTGTGTAAAAAAGCACCCAGCATACTGCGCAGAGGGCCGCCGGTTTCAGGCGGATTTGTGACAGAACAGGTTAAGTTTATGTCATGTAGCGTTTGTAAAGCGCAGGCGATAGGTCGTGTTGGCGGCGAAGCGCGTCACGCCACCGGCATAGGCACGGCCGGAGAGATGGCTTACGGCCTGGGCCGGTGGCGCGACGATCTCCAACTCAGTGTCTTGCGCGGCCCGGATCACGGCCGAAGTCGCCTTGCCCGCCTTCCAGTCGATGTCGATGCTGAGGCCGCCGCGCGCCTTCAGGCCGCGCACCGAACCGTCGGGCCAGGCCGAGGGCAGGGCGGGCAGCAGGCGCAGCCGGCCATTGTGGCTTTGCAGCAGCATTTCCGCAAGCGCCGCCGCCGCGCCGAAATTGCCGTCGATCTGGAAGATGCCGCTGTCGCCGCCCGGATGCATGTCGAAATAGTTGGGCGCCGTCTGTTCGCGGAACAGCTTGGTCATCATGTCGTGGGCGATGTCGCCTTCGCCCAGGCGCGCGCGGAACATCATCAGCCACGCCGCGCTCCAGCCGGTATGACCGCCACCGTGCGCCAGCCGCGCCGACAGGGTCTTGCGCGCGGCCTGGGCCAGGTCCGGCGTGCCGGTGACGTCGATCTCGCTGCCCGGGAAGAGGCCGAACAGGTGCGAGATATGGCGGTGGCCAGGTTCGGCCTCTTCGAACGGCTCCGGCCACTCCATGATCCGGCCGTCCTGTCCGATTTTCAGCCGGCGCAGGCGCTGGATTGCCGCGCGGGCCTCAGCCGCCGTGTCCGGGTCGAGGTCCAGCCGTTTGGCGGCCTCAATGAACTGGCTGAGCGTCTCATAGGCGATCGACTGCGACATGGCCGGGCCCATGGTGATGAAGCCCGTCGTCCCGTCCGCCAGGCGGTAGGTGTTTTCCGGTGAGGTGGCGGGGCCGGCCACGAGCTCGCCCGTCGTGGGGTGGGCCACCAGGTAGTCGAGCGAGAACTCGGCGCAGGCTTTCAGGACCGGATAGGCACGGTCGCGCAGGAAGGCCGTGTCGCCGGTATAAAGATAATGCTCCCACAGGTGCAGGCTCAGCCAGGCGAGGCCGTCGGGCCACAGGCCGTACTGGATGTTGCCGTCGAGCGCAGTGTGGCCCCACGGATTGGAGGTATAGTGCGCGGCGGCGCCCCGGCAGCCATAGGCGACCGACGCCGTATGGCGGGCGTGCGGCAACAGGCGATGGGTATAGTCGAACAGCGATCCCGTCAGTTCGCTGAGCCCGCAGGTTTCCGCCGGCCAGTAGTTCATCTGCAGATTGATATTGATGTGGTAGTCGGAACTCCACGGCGGCGAGAAACCGTCGGCCCACAGGCCCTGCAGGTTCGCCGGCAGCGAGCCCGGCCGCGACGAGGCGATCAGCAGGTAGCGCCCGAAGTTGAAGAAGGTCTCGGCCATGCGCGCGCTGTCGCGGCCGGCGCGGACATCGGCCAGCCTCTGCGCGGCATCGCTGTCGCCGCCATCTTTGCCTAATTCAAGCCGGACCGCGTCGAACAGGCGGCGGTAGTCGCGGACGTGGGCGGCGCGGATGTCCTGCCAGCTCTTGCCGTTCAGCGCCGCGACGAGCGTCCGGCACTGGCCTTCGGGATCGGGCGCGATCAGGTCGGTCGCCGCCGTGAGGAAGAGGGTGACGGTCTTCGCGCCGGAAAAGCGAAAGCCGTCGCCAAGCGTTTCGCGCGTGCCGCCTTCGCTTGTGGCGGTCAGCATCGCGGCGAAGGCGACGCCATGGGGCTTGGGCTGGCCGCGCATGACGATGACGCTGTCTTCGGCCGAGACGGTGGCGTCTTTGGCGCGCGACAAGCGTACGGTGAGGGCGAGGCCGGCGGGATTGTCGGTCTCAAGCCGCACGGCGATGACCTTGTCGGGAAAGCTCGCCAGGTGGGTGCGGCGATAGGTGAAGCCGCCGGCCTTATAGGCGACGGTGACAGCGGCGGAATCGAGGTCCAGCTCGCGTTGGTAGTCGCTGACGGCGTCGGCGTGGTCGAAGTCCAGGCTGAGGTCGCCCAGCATCTGATAGCTGCCGAAATTGTGGTCCATCGGCGCCATCATCTCGGCCTGGGCCAGGGCATTGGCTTCAGCATACTTGCCGCTGAACAGCAGGTCGCGCACCTTGGGCAGGGCGTTGCGGGTTTGCGGCCGGTCGGCGGGGGCAGAGCGGCCGGACCACAGTTCGATATGGTTGAGCGCCAGCCGTTCGTGCCGGGTTCCACCATGGATCATCGCGCCGCTGCGGCCGTTGCCGATGGGCAGGGCTTCCATCCAGTTCTTGGCGGGTTGGCCGAAGCGCAGGCGGCGCGTTGCACGGGTGGCCGGCTTGCCGCTCACCGCATGCGGCGCCAGCGCGCCAGCCAGGAGGGCTGCGGCGTTCACGCCCAGAAGAAATTGCCGGCGGTCCATTTCGTTTCACCCATGAATAAGTTTTTATTTGTGGCAATGGTGTCAAATGAATTCTGCCGGGTCAAGGGCAAATGCAGGTGCATGTTGCGGTCCTGACATCCCCGGTGTCGCGCGCAGTGATAGGGTCATGCCGGTATTCCAGAAGTGTAAAGAGTTTGATGTCTAAACCCCATGCCGCGATGGCGCCGTGTCCGACCCTGACGTGGATTACCCTGGCAAAGACGGCGCGGGCGCCGGTCGCGGAAGCCGAAGCGGCCGGGTTCGACTGCCGCCAGACCGATTGCCTGCCCGACGGCCGCTTCACCACCGATCGTTTTCACGCCGATGTCCTGGTCGTCGACTTTGGCCCTGAGCGATTTCGCGAGGACCTGCTGCGCTATGCGTCGCTTGTCTTTCGCGCCAATGCCCTGGTCGCCATCGGCCCGGATGGAACCCACCACGCCATAAGCGCGCTTGAGGCCGGCGCCGACGACTATCTGCCGGTCCGGTCGCTGCCGCGCGAGTTGTTCGCGCGCATCCGGGCGGTGTTGCGCGGCCGGGCGCGCGGCGCGGTCCAGGCCGAGACCCGAAACGCCATCGGCGGCTGGACCTTCGACACGGTGGCGCGGACGCTAATTTCGGGAGACGGCGGCGTCTTGAAGCTCAACGACACCGAGGCCTGCCTGGTGCGGATCTTCCTGGCCGAACCCAACACCGTTCTGACGGCGGAAACCATCGCCGCGCGGCTGACCGCCTTACGCGTCGTGTCGTTCGGGCAGGGCAGTGTTCCGGTGCTGGTCAACGGGTTGCGGCGCCGGCTGGGGGCTGAGCAGGGGCGGCTGCGGACGGTGCGGGGGCTTGGTTTTGTTTTGAGGGTTTAAGGGCGGCCGGGTGCATGATGCGATTGACCGAATAACTGCCTTGATGCGGAAGTTCCCCCCCCTTCCGTCATTTGCTCCGCAAATGCCACCTTCCCCGTAAACGGGGAAGGAAAAAAACCACAGATTCAGATAGTTCCTTCCCCGTTTACGGGGAAGGTGGCGCGGCGCTTGCGCCGTGACGGAAGGGGATTTCGACATCAAACCAAGAATTCGATCTAAGTTCATCATGCGCTAAAACTGGAAGCGCGTCCGCAGCGCAATCGACGTGTTTTCGTAAGCCTCGAGCTTTTCGTACTGCACTTCGAGGCCAAGATGGCTGTACTGGCCGTCCTGCGAAATACGGAAGCCCGCGACCGGGCCGCCGCCCTCGACCGCGCCGGCGCTCAAGGTGAAGGCGTCGCCGCCCGCGAAATTGGCAATCGTGTCGGCCAGCTTCACGCTGACATTCTGGCGGTAGCCCAGCCAGATCTCAGGCCGGACGAGGCCCAGGTCATAGCTGGCGCGCAGGCGGGCCGTGGCGGAGACCATGTGGCTATCGCGTTCGGCAATCGTCAGGTCGAAGGTGTCGCCGCCGCCGGCTTCGGTGTGTTTCGCCTCGCTAAGGCGGTAGTAGTCGGCCAGGACCTCGGGCGTGACCGCAAAGCGACCGGCGGTGATGTCGTAGCTCATCCCGGCGCCGGCGCTGATCGAATAGCCGTTCCATTTGGCCTCGGACTCGCGCACGACATAGGCGGTGAGGAGATTGCGGATGCTGCGCAGCTGGACGAAGCCCAGGCCCGCATGGGCCCATGCCTTGACGCCGGTCGCGTGGTTCAGGCGCCAGTAGCCGCCGGCCGTCAGGTCCGAAGCCGACATGCCTTCGCTGGAAATCGCGAAGCTGTCATAGGGCGAGGCGGCGGTCATCGACGCATAGACCCCGACCATCTGGTTGCCGTAGACGCTGCGTTCGCGTCCGCCGGACATGCTGAGGGTCGTGGCGGTGAAGCCCGCCGTCTCACCATAGTCGCGCTGGGTGTGGTAGCCGTATTCCTGCAGCCAGTACTGGCCGCCGTCATTAGCGGGGATAACGGTCAGGGCGCTGAGCGAGCGGTTCAGAGACTGCGCGCCCAGCGACAGGCTAAGGAGGGCTTCGCCGCTATAGTCGGGCAGGTACTGGTTGAAAACGCTGTCGAAGCCCGTCTTGTCGGTCTGGGACAGCAGCGAGGCCTGGGCGCCGCTGTCCTGGGCTACGACGCTGAGCACCGGCACGAGGGCGGTGTACTGGTTGTCGGAATAGCCGGCTTCCTCCTGGGTCTTCAGGCGGAAATTGGCCGACAGCACGGTGGCCGCGTCATTCAGGTTCAGGTCGGCGTGGTAGAGATAGGGGATGTAGCCGTCACGCGTCGAGGTTTCGATGTCGCCGAGGCTGATATTGCCGGCCGTCAGCACGGTGAAGGCGGTCGGCGTCGTGATGATCTTGTCGAGACCGAGATTGAGTGTCGCCCCGTCATCGAAGACGACATTGCCCGTGCTGGTGACGCGCGGCGTGGCCGTGGCGTCGGTGTCGAGCGTCAGGCCGAAGGTGCTGTCGCCGTCGACGTGGAGGCTGCTCAAGATGAGGTCCGTGCCGGACAGAAGCGCTGCCGAGCTGCCGCCGGTGATGTCCATGGCGACGGCGCCCGATGAGGTCATGGCGCCCAGATAGACGGCCCCGTCGCTGAGCGTGAAGCTGCCCGTGCCCGCGCCCCAGGTGACGTCGCCATAGATGAAGCCGCCGGAGGAGGATATGGCGTCGTCGCCTGAACCCAGCCGGATCTTGCCGTAGATATAGGGGGCGGCGATGTCGTCGTCGTCGGGCGCTGTATCGGTCTGGGTGAGGGTAAGGCCGACCGTGTTGGTGTGCGTGTCGACCGCGACAGCCGTGCCGGTAATGGCGTCGGCGACGTCGTCCCCGTCGTCGTCGGAGGCGGTGATGGTGGCGCTGAGCGTGCCGCTGTTGGCGATGCTGGTCAGGGTATTGGACCGGTCCTCGATCGCCGTGGCGCTGGCCGTCGAGCCCACGGCCGAAGCATGGAGGCTGGCGCTTTCGCCGATCGCGATCGTGGGCAGGGAGGCGCCCGAAGCGATGGCGACGGCCTTGGCGGTCGTGTTGCCGACCGTCGTATAGACATCGTCGTCATCGACCGTCGTCGCCGTCGTGGTGGTGGCGCGGATCGCGCCCGTGACGTCAAGGCGCGGGGTCGCGGCTCCCGCCATCAGGACCATAGCGGTGGTATCGCCGCCATAGGCCGAGGCGATGACGGAGCCGGCCACGCCGATGCCGTTGGCGATGGTGACGCCGTGGCCGAGGCCGCCCAGTTGCACGGCGGTGGTGTCGACGCCGGAATAGATGCCGTAGGCGCCGATGGTGCCGCGCACCAGCAGGCCGTAATTGACGCTGGGTGGATCGAGCGCCGTGCTGGCATAGGAGAGGCCGCCGATGGCGATGTCGGCGTCGGCCGAAGCGACGCGCAGGGCGGGCGCGCCGCCGTATTGGGTCAGCGACGCCGTCGTCTGTGTGCTGTCGGTAAGCCCGTCGCCGTCCTCGTCGGTATTGTCGTCGTCCTCGCTGGTGACCGAAGCGCCGAACAGGATGCCGCCCGCGACATCGCCCGAGATCGTCATGAGGGGGCCGGATTGCAGCAGGTTGAGCGCGGGATCGAGCCCGCCCAGGGTGTCGCTGTCGAGCGTGCCGGTCGTCGAATAGCCGGTGCCGCTGTAGCTGCCGTCGATGATGAGTGACCCTCCGATGGCGCCATTGAGCCGAACGGCGGTACTGTTGCTGCCCCACACGCCCGCCGAGCCACTCAGGTAGACATTGCCGGTGACGCCCTTGTCGAGCGCCAGGCCGGTGGCGTCATTTCCGTAGACGGTTATCGCGCCGTCATAGGTGAAGGCGCCGTCGATCGCGTTTTCGAAACGGAT
>CAMLPZ010000244.1 GCA_946482045.1 uncultured Asticcacaulis sp. | reverse complement strand
GAATCCTCGCCACCCCCTGGCGAGGTGTCACGGTGGACCGTGACGGAGGGAGCGGATTCCCGGCCCGCTCCCTCTTCTATTGGGCGCAGTACGCGCGGCGCCGATCTTGAGAAGTATGTCCACAGATTGCACAGATGGATGTGCCTAAAGGCACATCCACACAGATTTTCCGAGCGTGGGATTAGGCCTGTGGTTAGATGAATTTGAGGACAGCGCAAAGCGCTGTCGAAGTGATCATTATCTGCGCGCGGCTTTGTCAGCTTGCTCGGACAATCTGTGTGGCGCGCGTCAGCGCACATCTGCGCAATCTGTGGATAATCCTTCCTTCAATTCTCCCGCGCTCCGCGCTGGCAAATTGTGATCACATTTGTTATCGATTGGCTTCCAACGGAGCCGTCCCATGACCCACAATGCCGATCTCGCCGCCCGCCGTGCTGCCGCCGTTCCGCGCGGTGTAGGCCACGCCACGACGCTTTACGCGGGACACGCCGAAAACGCTGAGCTGTGGGACGCCGACGGCAACCGTTTCATCGACTTCGCCGGCGGCATCGCCGTGCTCAATACCGGCCACCGCCATCCAAAAGTCCAGGCTGCGGCGATGGCCCAGATGAACGCCTTCACCCATACCGCCTTCCAGGTCGTGCCCTATGAGGCCTATATCGCCCTGGCCGAACGCCTCAACGACCTGGCGCCCGTCGCCAAGCCGGCCAAGTCGGTCTTTCTCACGACCGGCGCCGAAGCCGTCGAAAACGCCGTAAAGATCGCCCGCGCCTACACCAAGCGCGATGGCATTATTGCCTTTACCGGCGGCTTCCATGGCCGCACCGCCTTGACCTCCGCCCTGACCGGCAAGGTCGTGCCATACAAGAAAGACCTGGGGCCGCAGCAGCCCGGCGTCTATCACCTGCCCTTTCCTGTTGAAGCGCACGGCATCGATGTCGCCGATACGCTGAAGATGCTCGACTACCTGTTCAAGGCCGACATCGCGCCGGACGCCGTCGCCGCCATCATCATTGAACCCGTCCAGGGCGAAGGCGGCTTCCTGATCACTCCGCCCGAACTGATGCGTGCTTTACGCAATATAGGCGACGCGCATGGCATTCTCTTGATCGCCGATGAAGTCCAGACCGGCTTTGGCCGGACCGGCAAGCTGTTTGCCATGGAGCATTACGACGTCAAGCCGGACCTGATGACCATGGCCAAGTCTCTGGCCGGCGGCTACCCGCTGTCGGGCGTAGTCGGCCGCGCTGAGGTCATGGATGCGCCGGTCACCGGAGGACTGGGCGGCACCTATGGCGGCAATCCGGTCGCCTGCGCCGCGGCTTTAGCCGTGCTGGATGTCATCGAAGAGGAAAAGCTGCTCGACGCCGCCAATGCGCAAGGGTCAAAAATCAAGGCCCGTCTTGAAGAGCTGAGCCGTCGCAACGACATCGTGCCGATGAGCGCCATCCGGGGCCTGGGTGCCATGATCGCCTTCGACATCGTGACCGAGCGCGGCAGCCACACACCGGATGCCGCCGCCGCCAAAGCCGCGTGCATGAAGGCGCAGGACAACGGTCTGATCCTGCTGTCTTGCGGCGTCTATGCCAACACGATCCGCATCCTGTGCCCGTTGACGGTCAGCGATGCCCTCCTGGACGAGGGCCTCGGCAAGCTGGAATTGGCCCTGTCAGTGTAATCTTGTAAAGAAGAGTGACGAATCGATAGTGGGGAGACCGCATGACCCAAGGCCTACCCAATCTCGCGCTCAGCCGAAAAGCAAGGATCGAGGTCACGCGCATTGGGCAAGAGCGGCAGCCCGTCATCATTGTCGATGACGCACTTGAAGGCGCCGACGCGCTGTACGCCTACGCCGAAACAGTGGACTTTCACTCCCCGCCGGAAGGCGCCTTTTATCCTGGCCGGATGGCACACCTGCCCGACAACTATCTGCCTGTTTTGCTGAATGCCCTGCGGCCAACCTTGACCCACGTCTTCGGTATGCCGCACGGTGCCCTACGCCACTCTCATGGCTTCTTCGGTCTCACCACCCAGAGTTCCGCCGCCATGACACCTAGGCAAGCCATTCCGCACACCGATTCCGGGAACCTCCACAGTTTCGCTACGGTTCATTATTTGAACGGCGATTTTGGCGGAACCGCCTTCTTCCGCCACAAGGCGACGGGCTTTGAGGCGATCTCGAATGTCGAAGGCCATACGTTTGGCAAACTACGCCTAAAGGAAATTGCCGATCGTGATGGGCAACCCACCGACAGCCTGCTTGCAGAACTATATGAGGAAATTTTCCGCGTCGAGCCGGTCTTCAACCGGCTGGTCGTATACCGTGCCAATCAGTTGCACTCGGCCAGGGTCGAGAACGCCGGGCAACTGACCGATGATCCGCGCACAGGCAGGCTGACTGCCAACACCTTTCACAATACAAGATCATGATTGTTACGTCCTGACTCGCAGGAGGAAGTTCGCTGTCAGCCGCCCAAAGCGCGGGTCGGGGCTGAAATCGAAACCGTTTGGTAGAAGGCCCGAATGCAGCAGATTGCCGGGATAGATGGCGGCGCGATTAAACCTGGCGTCGACTTTTGCCACCTGGGTAAAACCTTCTGAATCTCCGGAAACATAGCCTGCGGGTGCCCCAAAAATCTTTTCATCGCGCGCCCGTCCCGCATCGTAAGCCGCAACCCGATCCGGAAGCAGGGTCTCAAAGCCGGTGCGCACATGACGGTAAAAGCCGGTCCCCCCGCTGGGCCGGCGGCTTAAGTAATGCAGTATCGCGAAATAGCCGGCGTCATAGGCATCGACGTGCGGCCGCGATTGACGAGCGTGCAGAGCCTCCGCAGGT
The DNA here is from genome assembly GCA_946482045.1 of uncultured Asticcacaulis sp. The sequence continues at coordinate 3,683 of CAMLPZ010000244.1, read as the reverse complement.
GTGGTCACCAGGGAAAAGCCGGCCTCTATCAGCTCCAGTTCACCGACACCGTAGGTTCTGCCGATCAGGGGCGCGGCGGTACGAAAGATCGCCTGGGCATAGTCGAAGGCCAGGCCGTCATCGGGGGTGATCACCCGCCTCACGCCAGGATAAAAGTTCCCTTCGACCGGGGGAAACGGCGCCATATGCGCCGCCTCACCAACCAGTCCGTCAGGGTCCTGGACCAGATTATCGATGACTACGACACGGGTCTGTTCACTGCCAACGGTAAGGATCTGCATGGTCATAAGGCCACTGGATACCGCAAAGCTCCGAGCATTTCCAGGAGTGAAAAAGCGCAATTCTGGCGGTTTGCCGTTGGGAAATGCGAGCAAGGAAAACACTTGAGCATTGCTCCGCGTTAGCGGGCAAGGCTCTAACCGGCATCACGCGTTTTCAGCGCCTCGGACGCGCAATTCTTCCGGATGAACTCCTCATGGGTCGGCAGGCTCTTGACCCGGTCAAGAACAGCCGACCGCCACCGCCCCAGTTGCAGGCGCAGATCGTCCTCGTCCATGGCGTCGGCGGCAGGGTGATAGTCCTGCGGGATTAACCCCTGCCCGCTGAGGACGGCGTACCAACTGACCTCCCGGAACAATTCGCGTTCATTGCTGAGCGTCTGGCCTGTCGACTGGTAGACGTCCAGACGCTCTTTCAACGAGTCTGGCACCTCCATGTCGCGCACATATTGCCAGAACGGCGTGTCGTCGCGCTGGGTCACCTTGTAGTGTGCAATGATAAAGTCCTTTACGTTGTTGTAATCGAACAGCATCTGCCGGTTATATTCTTCAACAATCCGGGGATTGAAACCGTTACGCGGGAACAGGGCCAGGAACTTGAACGCGCCCGCCTGGACCAGATGGATGCTGGTCGATTCGAGCGGTTCCAGGAAGCCGCTGGCGAGACCGAGCGCTACAACGTTCTTTTCCCAGAAGCGCTTGCGGTGGCCAGTCACGAAGCGCAGGATTTTTGGATCGGCCATCGGTTTGCCGTCCAGGCGCGTCAGGAGCGTCTGTGCGGCCTCGTCCTCGCTGATGAAATTGTTGCAGAAAACGTAGCCGTTGCCGGTGCGATGCTGCAAAGGGATACGCCACTGCCACCCGGCCTCACGCGCCGTCGCCCGCGTGTAGGGCGTAAGATCGGCCGTGCGCTCACACGGAACCGCAGCCGCGCGATTGTTGGGCAGCCACTGGCTCCAGTCGGCATAACCGCATTTCAGCGTCTCTTCGATCAGAAGGCCACGGAAACCCGAGCAGTCGATGAACAGGTCGCCAGGAATGACTCGGCCATCATGCATTTCGACTGAAGTCAGGTAGCCGGTCTCAGCATTCTGGTTGACCTTGACGATTTTGCCTTCTTTCCGGACGACGCCGCGTGCCTCCGAATACTTGCGTAAGTACCGTGCATAGAGGGCGGCGTCGAACTGATAAGCGTAATTAATGTCGGGCTTTCCCGGCTCCGGCTTTACCTGGCCGAAGCGCCCTTGCAGGGCCGCTTCGGTTTCAGCATTGTACTTGCCGATATCGAACGCGCCGCCGCCGCGGCGGTGATACTCCCGAAGAAAGTAATTAGGAAAGCTGAAGCCATCCATCTCTCGGCCGAAAAAGCCAAAGGGATGGAAGTAGGTGACGCCCTTCTTCTGCCAGTCGACAAACTCGATTCCCAGCTTGAAAGTGGCATTGGTTTCGCGAATGAACTCGTACTCGCTGATGCCAAGGAAATTGTTGTACCGCATGATTGGCGGAATTGTCGCCTCACCGACGCCGACCGTCCCGATCTCTTCGGATTCGACCAGCGTGATTTCATAGCCCTGCGTTCCCAACGCCTTGGCGAAGGCGGCAGCCGTCATCCAACCTGCCGACCCGCCGCCGACGATAACGATTGACCTTACTTTTGACTCCACATGTCTCTCCCGGTGCATATGGTTGTATGACTATCGCGATCCGGCATTTGCCGGCAGAGCCATGCCGAGATGAGTTTCCATCGGTCCCATGCGTTCGACATTGGCCCGGATAAAGCCGAGAATCTGCTGGAACCGGCGGATAACATCCTCGTCCCGTACCTGGTCGGCCAGCAGGTCGTAGGCGGCCGGGATCAGACCGTGGCCGATCAGCATGGCCACCCAGTCCCCGTCTTCGAACACTTCGTCATCATAGACCGCCATAACGCCACGCGCGGCGAACAGGTCGAGCTTGTACTGCAGCCGGTCCGGCAGCGACATCGCGCGGCAGTAGTCCCAGAACGGCTGGTCAAACCGCTGGTTGAGCTTGTAATGGCAGATCTGGAAATCGCGCATGCGTTCCAAGGTTGTCCCGACATTACGATTATATTCATCGCGCTCCGCCGCCATATGGCTGTCTGCCGGGAGCAGTGAAACCAGATGCGACAAGCCCACCAGGTTGACATGCATGCGAACATTGTCGATCGGATCGAAGACCGCGGAGGCCTCTCCGATGCCGATACAGTTCCCCGACCAGAATTGTTGACGGACGCCGGCATTCAGCTTTGTAACCGCCGGGTCGCTGAGGCGATATGACGACACCAGCGTCGCCGCCTCCAGCGCTTCCTGTTCGCTCATGTCGGCGCTGGGGTAAACCTGCTGAACAGCGGTGCGATCGCGCAACGGATAACATCCGACCCAGCCGGAACGGAATGCCGACACCTGGTTAAAAGACGGTAAGGGCGATAAGGGCTGCGCATAGGCGGTGAGCACGCGATCGCAGTTGAACCAATCCCATGACTGAAAGCGAACCCCCAGCGTCCGTCCGAGGAGAAGGCTTTCCTCACCGGACGCGTCGATAAACAGGTCGCCTTCCACCGTCTGACCATTGGCCAGCAGCAAGCCGGTGATGAAGCCGGTATCCGCATCCCGCATGGCTTCGGCAAATCGCCCGGCCACGTGGGTGGCCCCGCGCTGGAGGGCGACCTGTTTCAGGACCTGGCAATAGCCAGCGGCGCCCAGATTGTACGCGTAATCGCTGAGGGCGAAACTATCGGTTTCCTCATCTGGAATGAAGAAGCGTCCCTGCTTCGCGGCTGCGGCGGCAAGCGAAAAATCTTCATAGTCGGCCTTCAGGCCCTGCGCCCGAGCCTTGACCCAATAGTGATGGAAATCCACGCGTTCGAACCGCGTCCCATAGACGCCGTGGGCCAGAAAAAATGGCGGCCGTGTCTTTGCCCAGTTGGAGAATCTCTGACCCAGGCTGAAGGTGGACTGGGACGAACGCATAAGTGCTTTTTCATCAATCCCCAGCAGGCTGTGAAATCCCTCCTGCATCCGCGAGGTCGGGTACACGTCGCCTGGTCTCACAAGGGATGGAAGTTCGACCGCCGTCACCTCGATGCCCGCCTGTGAGAAAGCGCGCAGCAGGGTATTGGCCGACAACCACAGCGTTTCGTCGCGCCCCAGAATAACGATTCTGCGGACCGGCCTTGCCTCAGCCATTGGCCTTCTCCATCATAGCCGTCACCGTGCCGTTGACCGCATTGGGATCGAAACAGAAGTCGCGGACGAAGTCGGCATGCGACGGCATCTCCACGACATTAACGTCGATACGCTGTTTCAGTTCCGCCAGTGCGTCCATCAGAGCATCGAGCGGCAGGTTGTCGGCCTGGCGATCGTAGCCTTCGGGTACGATGCGCTG
>CAMLPZ010000243.1 GCA_946482045.1 uncultured Asticcacaulis sp. | reverse complement strand
ATGCTGGCGAACGGGTCGGCGGGATTGTCGTGCTCGACGAAGATATTGGTCACGCCCGCCTGCTTGCCGGCCGGCAGGACCTTGCTCCAGTCGATCGTGCCCTGGCCGACCGGCGTCATCTTGCCGTCAGCGCCCTTGTCCTTGACGTGCAGCAGACGGATGCGATCGCCATGCTCATGAAGGACGTGGACCGGGTCGTGGCCGGCGAAGCTGGCCCAATAACAGTCGAGTTCAAACGCGACGAGCTTCGGATCGGTGTGTTCCAGCAGCAGGTGGAAGGGCATGCCCTCCGGCGTGTTCTGGAACTCGAAGTCGTGGTTGTGATAGGTCATCTGGAGGCCGCGCGCCTTGCACAGCTCACCCCAGTGGTTCATCTTCTGGCCGAGCGCGCCCCACTCCTTGCGCTGGTCGGGCTGCAACCAGGCAAGGACGGCGTATTTGGCGCCGAGCGTCGCCATGTCATCGAGCGCGGCTTCCGGGCGCTTGAACCAGTCGTCGTAGCCGACATGGCCGGAGACGCAGATCAGGCCTGCGCCGTCGAGCAAGGCGCGGAATTCCTTGGCCGACTTGCCGCCGAAACCGGCGGTTTCAACTTCGTCGAAGCCGATGCCGCGCACCTTGGCCAGCGTACCTGCTGGATCGGCGTTCAAGGCGTCGCGGACGGTATAGAGCTGGACGCCGATCTTTTTAAACGGCTTACCGCCCAGGCCGGCAAACGCGGCGCCGCCAAGGCCTGTGACGGAGAGGGCGGCAGCGCCTGCCAGGAAGTGACGGCGGGAGAGTTTCATGGTCATTAGGTTGTTTCCTTTTTAATTCCCTTCTCCCCGTTTACGGGGAGAAGGTGGTTCGCGATTAGCGAACCGGATGAGGGGCAATGGAACCTTCCGCACATGCGGAAAGAGGCCCCTCACCCTAGCCCTCTCCCCGGCCTCGGCGGCAGCCGAAACGGGAAGAGGGGACTAAGACTTAAATCACACCCGCCTTGAACTGCTTGGCGGCATAGTCGGCGGCGCGGGCTGTAAAGGCCATGAAGGTCAGCGACGGGTTGACGCAGGAGGTCGACGCCATCTGCGCGCCATCGGTGACGAAGACATTCGGCGCGTCGTGGAGCTGGCTCCACTTGTTGACCACCGAGTCGTTCGGATCGTTGCCCATGCGCGCCCCGCCCATTTCGTGGATGGCATCTCCCGGAACGTGGACGTCCTGGTGACCGTAGACGTTCTTGAGACCGGCCGCCGTCAGCATCTTCTTGCCGGTCTCCAGCGCGTCGGCCATCATCTTATGCTCGTTCTCACGGAAGGTCACGTTGAAGACGAGTTGCGGCACGCCGTAGCGGTCGACCTTGGTCGGATGCAGGGTCAGGGTATTGTCCTTGTACGGCAGGCATTCGCCGAAGGCGGTCATGCCGAACATCCACGGGCCATACTTGCGCATGCCATCCTTCATTGCGGCGCCGAAGCCACCCGGATCGGCAGGGCCGCGCCCCGCACCCCCCTGGTAGCCGAAGCCACGCACGTAACCGACCTCTTCTTCGCCGGCGCGGCCAAGATTGCGGAAGCGCGGCACATAGATGCCGCCCGGCCGGCGGCCATATTCGATCGTGTCCTCGAAGCCCGGGACCATTCCCCCCACCGAAACGCGGAAGATGTGATCCATGACATAACGGCCCAGGGCGCCCGACCGGTTGGCGAAGCTGTCTGAGCGGCCTTCGGCGCGCGAATTGAGCAGCAAATGAACCGATGAGTTGGACGACGCACAGACAAAGACAATGCGCGAACGATAGACCTTGCCGACCTTGGTATTGGCGTCGACAACGCGCACGCCGGTTACGCGCTTTGCCTTTTCGTCGTATTCCAGGCTGGTCACCACCGAGTCCGGCATGACGGTGAGATTGCCGGTCGCCATGGCCGCCGGCAGGGTCGAAGCCTGGGTCGAGAAATAGGCGCCGAACGAGCAGCCGCGCGCGCACTGTGACCGGTTTTGGCAGCGCGTCCGCCCCTGCTCCGGCTTGTCCTGGGTCATGTTGGCATTGCGAATATGGATCAGCTTGCGGCCGGGATTGGCCGCCTCAAAGCGCGGCTTGACCCACTCCTCGGCAATGTTCATAGGGTGCGGCGGCTGGAATTCGCCGTCAGGCAGTTCGTCCAGCCCTTCCTTCGAACCGGAGATGCCCGCCCACTTTTCGACGTAGGAATACCATGGCGCGATGTCTTCGTAGCGCACCGGCCAGTCATTGCCGTGGCCGTCCTTCTTGTTGGCTTCGAAGTCGACCGCGTTCCAGCGCAAAGACACGCGCCCCCAGGTGATCGACTTGCCGCCGAAGATCGCCGGCCGTACCCAGCGATAGGCCTTGCTATCTTCGTAGGCGTAGGGGTTGAGGCGATCATTGTTGAAATACTGGATGCGGTCGGAACCGTCGGCGCCGCCGAAACGGCTCTGGAAATAGTCGCTGGCCACCAGTTCCTTGGGCACCCGGCCGCGATAGGGCATCTCCCACGACCCCTTGCCGTCATAGGGGTAGTCGCCGTGTTCGACCATACGGCCGCGGTCGAGCATCAGGACCTTCAGGCCCTTTTCGGTCAGTTCCTTGGCGGCCCACCCGCCGCTTATGCCCGATCCGATGACGATGGCATCGAAATCATATGTACCGGCCTGAGCCATGTGATTAACCTCCGGGAGGCTCGTCTCCGCGAGCCTTGTATTCGATTACAATTTACTGCCGCGTATCTGGCGAAAAAGGCGCCTGAATGGCAGCGACACAAGATGAAATGTTAGCCGACAAAAATGCGGCCGACCTTGGCGTAGGGATAGTGGCCGTCATATTCGCCGGGAACCGGCAGGTAGGACCGCTCGATCGTGGCGCCGGTTTCCGAGGTGTAGTAACCCGTCAGCACCATCTGGCGCAGCGAACCCCAGAAATCGGCCGGCGCCGCCGTCACCTTCCCGGTCATCAGCGCGGTCAGGGCGGCGTCCTGGTCAGCGGGCTTGGCGGTGGCGAAACCCGCACTGTGGGCTGCAAGTGCATCCACCCCCTTGATGAAATTGTCGCGTTCCGGTGCGGTGAAAAAGTCGACCAGCATCATTTCGATATAGTCGGGCACACCCGCGGCAATGGCGCCCGGCGTGTCGGTCGTCGGCACGATGCGCTCGCTGGCGGCTTCCAGGACCGCGCGCTGCGCCGGGTTGAGGATTTTGCGTGATGGCGCAAAGCCGCCGGTCAGGCCGGTCGCGTCCGCCTCGGCGGCGCGCGCCAGTGGCGCAATCAGGGCGGAGCCAAAAAGGGTGACGAAGGCGGCGACGCCTAGCAGGCTACGCCGGTTCAGATGCAGGGAGTCCCCCCGTGGGGTTGAATCATAGGACATTCGCGGGCCGTTCCTCGCTTGTTTTAATGCGTTATCGGCGGGCGTCCCGGAGCCCGTCCATTTTTGTGGAGACGCGTCTCCCCCGCGTCCCGACGGCATAGAAGCATGGATTCTGCGCAGCCACAAGACCATGTTGGCACCCGGGTCATCGATGTCACCACGGCACTTGACTTTAAGTTTTATTTAAATTTATATGCGCCTTATGTAATTTAATGAACATCTAACCGGGAACCTCTCATCATGTCAAAGTTTGCTGTGCCACATGGCCCCGCCAGTATTGCCATCAAGATTGTTATCGTCGTCCTGGCCTTGGCCTTCATCAAGGAACAGTCGGTCCCCCTGACGAACATCGTATGGGAGGAAGGCGAGTGGCGGCAGAACGGCGCGGCCATCGTTACCTTCTGGCTGGCCCTGCTGGCGCCGGGCTTCTATCTGTGCGCGGCCTGGGCGGCGGCCAATGTCTTCGCCAATGTCAACAAGGGCAGTCCCTTTGCGCCGAGCCTCGTCAAGGGCATACGCGAAGTCGGCCAGAACCTGGTGATCGGCGCCCTGGCCGCCATTGTGATCGTGCCGAGCGTGACGCCCTGGCTCAGCGACCGGTTCCGCGGCATCCGCTACGACACCGATATCGAAAGCGTCACCATCTGCCTGGTCGGCGTGGTGCTCTATATCCTGGCCAAGCAGGGCCAGGCGCTCAAGGCCGAATTGGAACAATTTGTTTAGGACACGATGCCTACCGCCGCCATGTCCTGAATATTTGCCTTGTCGCACTTTTTATCAAAAAAGTGCGGCCCACTTTTTGGAAAGTGCTTATGCCCGTCCGCGTTACGCTTGATGTCATGTTGGCCCGGCGCAAGGTCCGGGCCAAGGATATCGCCGCCCAGATCGGCCTGTCGGAAACACAATTGTCCCTGCTGCGCACCGGCAAGGTGAAGGGCATGCGCTTCGATACTTTGTCCAAGCTGTGCCTGATCCTCGACTGTCAGCCGGCGGATATCCTTGAATATGATCGCGACGAAAGTGATTTGAACATCAGAGACGAAGGGTAGAATAGCCTGCCCATGATCCGTCTACTCGCCTGCACCGCGTATCTCGCCCTCGCCCTGCCCGCCGCCGCGGAACATGCCAAGGCTCCGCTTACACGGGTGATGAGCTACAATATCCGCATCGATGTCGCCAGCGACTTGCCACGCTGGGCCGAACGCAAGGTGCCGATGGTCAGGCAGATCGCCTTCCTGGCGCCGGATATCATGGGGGTGCAAGAGGCTCAGCAAACCGCTGTCGCCGATTTGGCGGCGCAACTGCCGGACTATGCGCATTACGGCCTCGGCCGCGACGACGGCAAGCTTGGCGAGACCACGACTCTCTTTTGGCGGACCGACCGGTACGAGGCGTTGCAGAAGACCACCGAGTGGTGCTCGCGCACACCACGCACGCCCGGCAAGGATTATGACGCTGCCTATCCGCGCACCATCACACGCGTCATTCTGCGCGATAAGACTACCGGCCGATTGCTTGATGTCCGTAATACGCACTTCGACCATGTCGGGGTCGTCGCGCGCGAAAAATGCGCCGAACAGATCGAGGCGACCCCCGTCTGGCCGCAAGCCGATATCGTCGTGCTGGGCGACTTCAACAGCGGCCCAGACAGCGCACCCTATCGTGTACTGACGGACGACCAGGGCCTGAAACTGGCCGATGCCCGAACACTGGCCAAGGTCGATTTCGGTCCGCGCGGCACGTTCAACGGGTTCGATATCTCGAAATCCGGCGAGGCCATCGACCACATCTTCGTCAGCCGCGGCGCGCACATCATCCGCTACGGCGTGCTGACCGACTCGTTCGACGGCAAGGTCATCTCCGACCACTTCCCAGTCGTCGCCGATATGAATTTCGCCGCCCACAGATAACGCGGACCTGCCTGATATCGCGCGGTCACAAAAAATTCCGCTTATGCCTTCTTGACTCCCCCTGACCTCGCGACTACCTCAAATGCGCCGTTAGCACTCACAGTGATCGAGTGCTAACACACTTACACTTTCATCTGGAGGATATCCCATGAGCTTTCGCCCGTTAGGCGACCGCGTCCTGGTCAAGCGTGTTGAAGAAGAAGCCAAGACCAAGGGCGGCATCATCATTCCGGACACCGCCAAGGAAAAGCCGCAGGAAGGCGAAGTCGTCGCCGTTGGTCCCGGCGCCCGTAACGACAAGGGCGAACAAGTCGCCCTCGACGTCAAGGCCGGCGACCGCATCCTGTTCGGCAAGTGGGGCGGCACCGAGGTCAAGCTGAACGGCGAAGACCTGCTGATCCTGAAGGAATCCGACATCCTCGGTATCGTCGCTTAATCCCTTAAAAATTTTGATTTACAAAGGAGTCACGAACAATGGCTGCTAAAGACGTATTGTTTGCTTCGGACGCGCGCGACAAGATCCTGCGCGGCGTCAACATCCTCGCCAACGCGGTGAAGGTCACCCTGGGCCCCAAGGGCCGCAACGTCATCCTGGAAAAGTCCTTCGGCGCCCCGCGCTCGACCAAGGACGGCGTCTCGGTCGCCAAGGAAATCGAACTTTCGGACAAGTTCGAAAACCTGGGCGCCCAGCTGATCCGCGAAGTCGCTTCCAAGACCAACGACAAGGCCGGTGATGGCACCACGACCGCCACGGTCCTGGCCCAGTCGATCGCCGTCGAAGGCCTGAAGTCGGTTGCCTCGGGCCGTAACCCGATGGACCTGAAGCGCGGCATCGACAAGGCTGTCGGCGTCGTCGTCGAAGAAATCAAGAAGGTTTCCAAGAAGGTCACGACCAACTCGGAAATCGCCCAGGTCGGCACCATCTCCGCCAACGGCGACACCGAAGTCGGTGAAATGATCGCCAAGGCCATGGAAAAGGTCGGCAACGAAGGTGTCATCACCGTCGAAGAAGCCAAGACCGCCGAAACCGAGCTGGACGTCGTCGAAGGCATGCAGTTCGACCGCGGCTACCTGTCGCCCTACTTCATCACCAACCCGGACAAGATGGAAGCGGTCCTCGAAGACCCGTACATCCTGGTGTTCGACAAGAAGATCTCCTCGCTGCAGCCCATGCTGCCGATCCTGGAAGCCGTCGTCCAGTCGGGCCGTCCGCTCCTGATCATCGCCGAGGACGTCGAAGGCGAAGCCCTGGCGACCCTGGTTGTCAACCGTCTGCGTGGCGGCCTGCGCGTCGCAGCCGTCAAGGCGCCTGGCTTCGGTGACCGCCGCAAGGCCATGCTGGAAGACATCGCC
>CAMLPZ010000242.1 GCA_946482045.1 uncultured Asticcacaulis sp. | reverse complement strand
GATCCGGCGGCGCCGTCCTTCTACATCGGCTCGACGGACCTCGATCTGTATCTTCCGGGGCTGCGGGAGCAAAACAGCCTTGTTCTGAACCATCCCATGTTCACGGCGCAGCCCTATCTGGCCAGTATCTGGATCGGTAACCGGACGACGGCGACGGCGCATCACGACATGTCGCACAATATCGCTGTCTGCGTCGCCGGGCGGAGACGCTTCACCCTGTTTCCTCCGGAGCAGGTGCACAACCTCTATCCGGGGCCGCTCGATCCGACGCCGGGGGGGCAGGTCGTCAGCATGGTCGATTTCCGTGACCCGGACTATGACCGCTATCCGCGCTTTCGCGACGCAGTGGCCAATGCCGAGGTCGCCGAGCTGGAGCCGGGTGATGTGCTTTTCTACCCGGCCCTGTGGTGGCATCATGTCGAAGCACTGGATTCGTTCAATATCCTGGTGAACTACTGGTGGAACACGGCGCCCGCCTATATGGACACGCCGCAAAATACGCTTCTGCACGCCATATTGTCGTTGCGCGACCGCCCCGACGCCGAGAAACAGGCGTGGAAAGCCATGTTCGACTATTATGTCTTTGGTCCCGCTGCTCAGGCCGGGGCGCATCTGCCCGAACAGGCGCGCGGACTTCTGGGGCCGCTCGACGACATGAAGGCACGCAGGCTTCGCGCCATGCTGCTTAACAAGCTGAACAGATAAACTGGGGAATCGATGTGAGCGGACAGGCCGTAAGGAGGGTGGTCATTGCCGGCGGCGGGACGGCCGGCTGGTGTGCGGCGGCGGCGCTGAGCAAGCTTGTGGGGCCGCTGCTCGATATCACGCTTGTCGAATCCGAAGAGATCGGCATCGTTGGTGTCGGCGAGGCGACCATCCCGACTTGCCGGACCTTCCATCACCTGCTCGGTATCGATGAACGCGAATTCCTGCGCGCGACCAACGCCACCTTCAAGCTGGCCATAGCCTTCGAAAATTGGGCGCGCAAGGGTGACCGCTATATCCATTCCTTTGGCGAGGTGGGCAAATCGTCGTGGATGGCGCCGTTCCACCACCTGTGGCTCCAGGCCCGCTCCGAAGGCGTGGCCGGCCCCATCGGCGACTACTGTTTCGAACTCCAGGCCGCCGAGGCCGGCAAGTTCCGGACGGGCGAGAATGCCAAGATCAATTATGCCTATCATTTCGACGCCGGGCTTTACGGCCGCTTCCTGCGCGGCCTCAGCGAGACGGCCGGGGTCAGACGCATCGAAGGCCGCATAGAGGCCGTCGAGCAGCATCCCGAAACAGGGTTTATCACCGCACTCAAACTACAATCGGGCGTGCGCGTCGAAGGCGACCTGTTCATCGACTGCACCGGTTTCCACGGCCTGCTGATCGAAAAGACGCTTCAAACGGGCTATGAGGACTGGAGCCACTGGCTGCCGACCAATCGCGCCGTGGCGGTCCAGACCGAATCCCATGGGCAACTGACACCCTATACCCGCGCCGTGGCGCACGACGCCGGCTGGCGCTGGCGTATCCCGCTGCAGAACCGTGTCGGCAACGGCCTGGTCTATTGCAGCGACTACCTGTCGGACGATGCGGCACGCGACCGCCTGTTGTCGCTGGTCGACGCTCCGCCCCTCATCGAGCCCCGCCTGATCCGTTACCAGACCGGCCGCAGGCGGAAGTCGTGGAACAAGAACTGCGTGACGCTGGGTTTGTCGAGCGGCTTTATCGAGCCGCTGGAATCGACCAGCATCCACCTGTTCCAGATCGGCGTGACGCGGCTGATCCAACTCTTCCCGTTCGCCGGGATCACCGACGCCGTCTCCGACCATTACAACGCCCTGTCGCGCAATGAGCTGGAAAGGGTGCGCGACTTCGTCATTCTGCACTACGCGCTCAACGAGCGCGACGAGCCGTTCTGGCGTGACCGGCGGGACATGGCCTTGCCCGACACGCTGACGGAACGGATTGCGCTGTTCGCTGAAAATGGCGTCGCCTATCAGGCGCCGGACGACCTGTTCCGGGTCGATTCCTGGGTTCAGGTCATGCTGGGCCAGAGGCTGGAGCCCAAGCGCTGGCACCATCTTGGCCAGATGATGACCCGCGACCAGATGACGGCAGCGTTGGGCAATCTCAAAGGCAGCATTGACCGTAATGTCGCCGCCATGCCGACGCACGAGGGCTTCATCAGGCAGTACTGCGGCGCTTAAGCGTTAAGCCGCCTTTACGCCCACCGTCTTGCCCAGCAGGGCCGGGACCTCGCCGGCGGGAATGGCGCGGCTGAGCAGGAAGCCCTGGATGCCGGGGCAGCGTTCCTCGCGCAGGTGGTCGAGCTGTTCCTCGGTCTCGACGCCTTCGGCGACGCAGTCGAGATCCAGCTGGCGTGCCAGGTCGAGGATGCTGTGGACGATAGCGGCAGTCGAGTTGTCGTTCATCATGTCGCGCACGAAGCTGCGGTCGATCTTGATGCGGTCGAGCGGGAAGCGCTTAAGATAGCTCAGCGACGACCAGCCGGTGCCGAAGTCGTCGAGCGACAGCTTGACGCCCATGGCCTTCAGGTCGTGCATGATCCGCATGGTCGCTTCGGTATCGTCGAGCGTCAGGCTTTCGGTGAGTTCCAGTTCCAGCCATTCCGGCTTAAGGCCGGTGTCGTCCAGCGCCTCGCGCACCGTACGGATAATATCGCCGCGATAGAACTGCTGGGCCGACAGGTTGACGGCCATGCGCAGCGGCGGCAGGCCCTGCTTCTGCCATGTCACGGCCTGGGCGCAGGCCGTGCGCAGCACCCAACGGCCGACCTCGACCATCTTGCCGTGCTCTTCGAGAAGCGGAATGAACAGGCCGGGCGGAATGGTGCCTTCGGTTGGATGCTGCCAGCGGATCAGGGCTTCGACGCCGGTGATCCGCGAATTGTCGAGCGAATATTGCGGTTGGTAATGCAGGACGAATTCGCCGCGTTCGCAGGCGCCGTGCAGATCGTTCGAGAGGGTGTGCCAGCGTTCGGCCGCCATGCTGAGGTCGCGGGTGAACAGGCGATAGGTGCCGCGGCCCTTCTTCTTGGCCTGGTACATGGCGGTGTCGGCGGCCTGGAGCAGAGCCGCCGGGTTGTCGCCGTCGCCCGGATACATGGCGATGCCGATGCTTGTGCCGATGCGTAAGGCGTGACCCTGAATGACCGTGGAGGGTTGCAGCGCCTCTAGGATGCGCTGCGCCAGCCCTTCGGCGTCGGCGACGTCGGTCAGGCCTGAGGCCGCGATGACGAACTCGTCGCCGCCCAGGCGCGCCGGCGTATCGGTTTCACGCAGCACGCTGCGAATGCGCCGGGAGACCTCTTCCAGCAGGCCGTCGCCGATAAGGTGGCCCAGGCTGTCATTGATATGCTTGAAATGGTCGAGGTCGAGCAGCAGCAGGGCAACCTGGGTCTGGTCGCGGCGGGCGTGCGCCATCGCCTGGTTGAGGCGATCGAGCAGGAGGGTGCGGTTGGGAAGGCCGGTCAGGGCGTCGTGCAGGGCCAGGTAGCGCACGCGCGCCTCGGCCTCCTTGCGCGCAAGGACGTCGCGGAAGGTGCACTGCGCCAGCAGGCGTGCGCCGGCGCGGTAGGTGGTGGCGACCACCTCGACACTGACCGCCGTGCCGTCGCTCTTCTCCCAGGACCATTCTTCCCATTTCATCTGGCCGGTGGCGCGCAGGGACTCGACCATGGCCGGCCCGCCGCCCAGCCTGTCGAGAACGGCGACGTCTTCCACGCGGCGGCCGCGGACCTCGGACGAGCGGACGTCCAGCATATTGGCGCACTGGCTGTTGAGGTCGTGGACCGTACCCTGTTCGCAGTCGAGGACCAGGATGCCGTCGCCGGCGGTTTCGAACAGGCGGCGGTGGCGCAGTTCGGAATCGCGCAAGCCCTGTTGCGCCGCGCGCAGGGCCAGGTGCGTGCGCACGCGCGCCAGCAGTTCCTCAACCTGGAACGGCTTTGACACATAGTCGACGCCGCCGGCGCCGAAGGCCTTGACCTTGCTGTCGACGTCGGTCAGGGCGGTCATGAAGATGACCGGGACATCGCGCATATGGTCCTGCTGCTTCAGCCGCTTGCAGGTCTCAAAGCCGTCGAGGTCCGGCATCATGATGTCGAGCAGGACGAGGTCGGGCTGGACGTAACCGATGCGTTCGAGCGCTTCCAGGCCACCGAGGGCCACAAGGACCTCGTAGCCGTGGATTTCGAGATGGTCGACCAGGACGCCCAGATTGAGCGGATTGTCGTCAACGACCAGAATACGTTGCTGCGTCATGCTTTTTACTCTCGCCGGTTACGCGGCGGTCCTCTCGTGAGCGTACTGCTCGATCAGCCGCAGAACGGCCGGTGATTGATAGGTGGCGGTCAGGGCGTCGAGACGCACTGTGAAGGCTTCGTATTGCGAACCCGCGGCGACGATCGCCGGCAGTTCCTTGCGGATAGCGCGCAGATTGCCCGCGCGCGCGAGATCCAGCAGCCGATCAAGCACATCGGCGGGCGGCGGGATGAGTGGGGCGTCGGCGTTATTGGCGGGCGTGTCCACGTCGTCGCCGGCCACCGGTGCGGATGCCAGAGGGGCGGCGCAACTGTCGGCGCGAGCGAGCGGGAAGGGCGCCTCGACGCGGAAGCGGCTGCCTTCGCCCGGCCGGCTTTCGACGGTGATCTCGCCCTGCATCATGGTGACGATCTGATACGTGATGGCCAGGCCCAGTCCGGTGCCGCTGCTGCGGTCGATGGCGTTGCCGGCCTGCTCGAACGGGCGAAAGATACGGCCGATCTGCGCTTCCGGGATGCCTATGCCGGTATCCTGGACATCGAACCGCAGGTGTGCCGCGCCCTCGCCGCTGGCAACGACGGAGACATCGAGCCTGACCGCGCCGTGGGGGGTGAACTTGATGGCGTTGCTCAGAAGATTGATCAGCACCTGGCGGATGCGCTTCTGGTCGGCGATGACATCCTTGGGGACATCAGCCGCGACAGTCACCACGAAGCTCAGGCCCTTTTCTTCGGCTCGCAGCCGGACCATCTGGCCGACGGTCTGCACGCATGCCCGGATGTCGAAGGGGGCGGGCAGCAGTTCCAGCTTGCCAGCCTCGACCTTGGCGATATCCAGGATATCGGTGATCATGGTCAGCAGGTGTTCACCCGAATGATGGATCGTCCTGACGGCCGCCATCTGCTGGTCGGTCAGCGTGCTGTCCCTCAACAACTGGGCGTAACCCAGTATGGCGTTCAGTGGTGTGCGCAGTTCGTGGCTCATATTGGCCAGGAATTGTGACTTGGCGGCGCTGGCGCTTTCGGCCGCGGCATGGGCGCGGGTCAGGACGGCCTTTTCCTCAGCCAGACGCAGCCGGCGGGCTTCATAACCGCGGCGCAAGTCCAAAAAGCGGAAAACCAGGAAGCCGCCGGTCAGGACCAGCCAGACGCCGAGGATGATCAGGTACCACTGCGCCGTCGACAATGAGGCGCCACTGAAGGTGATGCTTTCGACCGACGCATTGAAGCGGCCATTAGGAATGTTATTGCCCGACACCAACTCGATGGCCTGAACCTGCGACAGGTCGGTTTCGACATTTCCCTTGGTCAGCCCGTGCCTTTGCAGCCACCAGGTTTCCGGGATGAGCTGGCCGTGGGACAACCCGACATCGTTCATGCCGTTGACGACATCGAATTCGGCCATGAGCGGCATGGTCTGGTCTTCGATCTTGCCCTGCAGCGATTTCGGCAGCCGCGTTTTGAAAACGATGCGCATGCTGTCGCCGACGCCGGCATAGGTCATACGCAGCCGGATTTTCTGGACATGGGACAGGTCCATGCCATTGCCTCTGGCCTCTTGACCCAGATTCATGCCGTAGCCGCAGAATGGATAGGGGGCGCCGGACTTGAGCGTACAGGCCCATTTCAGTGGGCGCTGCACGTCCGTGTTGATGATGGACTTACCTTGGTCGCCGTCGTCGGAATATGTGTAGGGATAGAAGAGCTGCGTCGGCGCCCGCCCGTCCCTGGGCGCCAAGCTCAGTTCCTTGCGAGTGATCGCGCCCTGGCCCAGCACCGCGGCGAATGTCAGGGCCAGCAGCATGAAGATCGCGGCTTCCACCCTGAGATGACTGTAGCTCAGCCAGCCGATGGGCGGCCGCGAAGGCGCGGGAGCGCTGTCGGGAGACGTTGGCGGACCGGACAGCGACTTTTTCGCTTCCGGGGTCGGGGGTGAACGCGTGTACAAGTGTTCCTGCTCTGCAAGGCGCCGTGCCTTCTGGCACAAGGCTTATCGCGGTGATAACATTGAATATTTAGCAAATGATTAGTGCCGCAATTATCGGTTACATATTGCCGGGAACGCACGAATACCGTTGCTCGCCAATGAGCCGACAGCGCGGCGTTTGACGATCCTCTGCGCGGTCGTGGCCGTAATTGGCAAGCATTAGCCGGCTTACGGCTTCGGGAAGTGGATGCTGACATTCTCGCGGCCGGCGGCCATTTGGTAGGCGCCGCACTCGGCCAGTGCGGTGATGGCCAGACTTTCTGACCGCAGCGCCTTTGCGTTCGACGAGTCTTCGGCCGCGCGGACGATTTCCGGCGGTTTGGCCAGCATGCCATTGCCGGCGAAGCTGACAGTCAGGTTGACCGGCAGTGTTTCGGTGTCGGC
>CAMLPZ010000241.1 GCA_946482045.1 uncultured Asticcacaulis sp. | reverse complement strand
AGCTAAATTTCGCAACACCATTTGTGCTGCGACGGCGGTGGATAATCATACCGCACAGCCGTTATTCGGATTCATCGCCCCTTAAGACTCTCGACAATAGATTAACGTGGCGTTTACCCTGTTCGTTAACGCGAATCACCAACACCTTGGCGGCCTTCGAAATCCAAACCGGGCTTTCGGAATAGCGCTGAAAAAACAATAACCTGAGGCTCATCGCATGATCATGCCGGATCACATGGCGGGCACAGAAGCAGAGCGAATCAAAGCTTGACGGCACGGCGCCCACATTCCCGCATCCGCCCGGTCCCGCCGGATGGGAAGGCGCACGCCCCCCCCACATCGGACCATGGCGGGACGGGTGGCATTACCCGTGCGGCGCTGAGCTTCATCCCCAACACGGTGCCGCTATGGATGCGGCTGACCATACTGGTCCTGTTGCTCGGCATGGGAGTGTTCTCGGCCCTGTCGACGCTCCAGCTCGGAAACGCCCTGTCCGCCGACAAGGATCGTCAGGGCGGCGTTCTGCTGGACGGCGCGGAGATGGGCGCGGCGCGTGCCGAAGCGCGGCTGGGGCTGGCGCGCGCGGCCCTGGAGGCCAGCGCCGACCGCATCACGCTGGCGCCCACCGATACTTTAAGCGCCACGGAGACCGGCCTGCGCCTGGCGCGCGGCAATCTTTCGAGCCTGGCCATCGTTCGTATCGAGGGCGGCACGGGCACCATCGCCGCGATCTCGGGCAATGACGACCACACCCTGGTCCGCAAGGCGGCCGAAGCTGTGGCGGGAAAAGCCGGGCGGCGACTGGCCATCAATGTGCTCAATTCGCGCCTCAGCGGTCAGGCCCGCGCCTATATAACGCTGGAAACTGCCGGAGGCGTCTTGGTAGGGCGTCTCGATCCCGCGGTGCTCTCGACGCCTGCTGACGGACGCCTCGGCATGCTGATCGACAAGGATGGCGTTATCCTGGCCGCGTCGGACAGCCGCATGGTTGGCCTGGATACCGACACGGCGCTGGCGGTCGCGCCGTCTCAGCTGCGCGAACGCGCCGATAGCCGCGACCTTATCCAAGGCGCGCGGGAAGGCGCCGGCTTCGTCAAGATTGCCTCGGCACGCCTGAACTCCGACACGGGTGAAGGTCTGCTGGTCCTCAATGCCATTCCGACGGAGCCATTCTTTTCGGTCTCGGCGAGCCTTATCACCGGCATCCTGTTCGTCGGCGGCCCCTTACTGGTCGGTGCGCTCTTCACCTGGCTGCTGATCTATCAGGCGCGGCGCGGCCGCAGCCAGACGCTGCAATTCCAGGCCAGCGAGCAGCGCTACCGCCTGGCGGTCGAAGCGGCGCACTGCGGTATCTGGGACTGGGACCTGGACCAGGACCTGATCTACATGTCCGACGTTACCGGCGTCATGCTGGGCTGGGGCGGCGGCGGCGTGGCCTCGACATCGGAAGTCCTGGCACGCCTGGCGGCCGATCATCGTGACGCGGTGACCAAGGCATTGATGGATGCCCGTCTGACCGGTGCCTTCGACGTGTCCTTCCGCGTGCCGCGCGAAGGCGGGCGGTCCTTATGGATCGACGCGCGCGGCCAGGCAGTCGGCGAACGCTCCGCCTCCGGTTTCACGCGCCTGTCGGGCGTGGCGCTTGATGTCACCGACGAACGTATCGCGCAAATCCGTGCCCAGCGCGCCGAGACGCGGCTGCTCGACGCCATCAACTCGGTATCCGACGCCTTCGTCCTGTGGGACCGTCATGGCCGTCTGACCATGTGGAACAGGACCTTCGGCACGACCTTCAATGTCGACGAACGATTCCTGCGCCAGGGCACGCCGCGCGACCTGATCGAACAGGTTATCCAGATCGCCATCCGGCGCCAGGTTCCGGTGGCTGACGGCCGCGACGGGGTCATCGAGGCAGAACTGAACAATGGCCACTGGATTCAGATTTCGGAAAGCCCGACACGTGAAGGCGGCAGTGTCGTCACCAGTGCCGACATCACCGCCGCCAAGGTGCAGGAGGAGGTCAGCCGCAGGAATGAAGAGCAGTTGCATGCCCTGGTCGAAAAACTGGAGCAGAGCCGCAAGCAGCAGGAGGTTCTGGCGCGCAAGTACGAGATGGCCAAGATCCGCGCCGAGGCCGCCAACCACGCCAAGAGCGAGTTCCTGGCCAATATGAGCCACGAACTCCGTACGCCGCTTAATGCCATCAATGGCTTCTCCGAGATCATGTCGTCAGAGATGTTCGGCCCCTTGGGCCATCCGCGCTACAAGGAATATTCCGGCGATATCCTCAATTCGGGCCAGCACCTGCTCAGCCTGATCAACGACATTCTCGACATGTCGAAGATCGAAGCCGGCAAGATGACCCTGCGCTTCGAGCCGGTCAATGTCGAGGAGGTCACCGATGACACCCTGCGCCTGATCCGCCAGCGCGCCGAAAAGGCAGGCCTGAAACTGCGCACGCACATTCCGCCGGACCTGCCCGAGATCGAGGCCGATTTCCGCGCGCTGAAACAGGTGCTGCTCAACCTCCTGACCAATGCCGTCAAGTTCACCCCCAAGGACGGGACCATTACAGTATCGGCCGTCCGAACCGAAGAGAACGTCCACATTACGGTCGCCGATACCGGCATCGGCATTTCCGAAAAGGACCTGCAGAAGCTGGCCCGGCCTTTCGAGCAGATCGACAACCAGTATCTGCGTACCAAGGAAGGAACGGGCCTGGGACTGGCGCTTTCCAAGTCGCTGACCGAAATGCACAACGGCCGCATGGAACTGGACAGCCTGCCCGGCGAAGGCACCAGGGTGCACATCATCCTGCCCATCCGCCAGCCGGCCAAGGCCGAAGGCGCGCACTCGGCGGATCGGGCCGCATAAGATCCATGGCGCGACCGCTTGCCGAACTCGCGAAAACGTGATCATCTTCGTCTTATGAGCAAGTTCACTATCGTTAAAGTCGCGCACCTGTGCATCGTCATTGCAGCCACGGCGGTCGTCGCCTCGTGCGGGGGCGGAGGCGGTGGAGGCGGATCGTCGGCCCCGTCCGGCGGATCGTCCTCAAGCAGCAGTTCGTCCAGCGCGGCGGGCTGGGTGTCGGGCGTCTTCCAGGCGGCCAGCACCTTCAAGGACAAGTGCCAATCACCGCGCTCCGGCGTGGATATCGAAGGCACGGCCTTCCCCGACAAGGCCGGCGCGTTGCTCGACGAAAAGAACTGGCTGCGGTCCTGGACCCATGAGACCTATTTGTGGAACACCGAGGTCGTAGACACCAATCCCAACTATACCAGCACGCGCGTCCAATATTTTGATACCCTGAAAACCCTCTTGAAGACGTCTTCGGGCCGGGACAAGGATGAATTCCACTTCAGTGAACCGACCGCCGATTACCTGGCGCGGCGCAATTCGTCCGCCAGCGCCAGCTACGGCGCGGAAATCGCCATCCTCTCCGGCACGGTGCCGCGCGATGTCCGCATCGTCTTCACAGATCCGGGTACGCCCGCCGACGGCAAGCTCCTGCGCGGCACGCGCATTCTAACGGTCAACGGCATCGACCTCGTCAACGGCGGGACGACCCAGGCCGAGATCGACACCCTTAACGACACGCTGTTTCCGGCCACGGCCGGCGTCACCGCCAACCTGGTCGTGCGCGACCCCGGCGCATCGACGACCCGCAGTGTCACTATGGTATCAGCCAACCTGGTGACCAAACCCGTCAACCGGACGCGCGTCCTGACCGATGGAACGGGCAGGAAGACGGGCTATATCCTGTTCAACACCTTCAGCCCCTATTCGAGCGAAAACGACATCGTCACGGCCATGCAGAGCATGAAGGACCAGGGCGTCGCCGACCTTGTGCTTGATCTGCGCTACAATGGCGGGGGCCTGCTGGCCGTGGCGTCACAGCTTAGCTACATGGTGGCCGGCGATGCGCGCACCGCCGGCAAGACCTTCGAGCGCCTGCGCTTCAACAGCGCCGCCGGTACGCTCAACCCGGTGACCGGCGGGGTCAATAATCCGACGCCGTTCTACAAGACAGGCCTCGGCTTTACCGTCGCCAACGGCACCGCCCTGCCCGCCCTGGATCTGCCGCGCGTCTTCGTGTTGACGACGGGCAATACCTGCAGCGCCAGTGAAGCGGTCATCAACGGGCTGCGCGGCGTCGGCGTCGAGGTCATCCTGGTTGGCGGCAAGACCTGCGGCAAACCCTATGGCTTCTATCCGCAGGACAATTGCGGCGAGACCTACTATACCATTCAGTTCCAGGGCGTGAACGCGCTGGACTTTGGCGACTACGCCGATGGCTTCGCTGCCAGTAACTCGACCGAAACCTATGGCGTCAAGATCGCCGGCTGCGCCGTGGCGGACGACTTCGGCCACGAACTGGGCGACGCCAATGAGGGCCTGCTGAAGGCCGCGATGACCTATGGCGCCAACGGCACCTGTCCGGCCGCGACAACCACGGCCGTCGGCAGCAGCCTCAGTTCCGCCAGCCCGTCATCGGGCGGGTCGCTGCGGCTGGAACGTCCCGAACCTTGGATCATGACGACCAACCGCGACATGACGATGAGGCGCTGATCATGCGGTACCGGCTCGTCGCATCCCTGATCGTGACGCTGGCTTTGAGCGCCTGTCAGACAGTCGCGGGTACGCAGATGGCCACCGTCAATCTCGATGATCCGGCAACACGCCAGGCGCTGCAATCCGCCCTGTCGCGCGCTGTCGGTCGTGGGCGGGTCGAGCTAGGACCTTCGGTATCGGCCGATACGTCGACCGTGACCGTGCTTCCGCCACCATTGGGCCCGCAGGAGACACACTCCATGGCTCTGCCGGTGCAGTTCGACATCGTCAGCGAGGACGGCCACTGCCTGGCCATTCGCCGGGACACAAAAGAGGTTTACGACCTGCCGGGCGTCAAGTGCCGAAGCAATTGAGGCGTTAATTCACCGGCGCCGAGGCCGACGCCGATGCAGGCTTGCCGTTTGGCGGCGAGGCGCCGTCCTTTTCGAGGAATTTGCGGAAGCGGAAGGACGGGCGCAGGATAAAGCTTGCCACAGCCTCGCGTTCCTTGGCCGACAGTTGCGCCATGTCTTCGATCAGCGCCGTTTCGATCTTGCCGCGCGCCATGTCCTCATAAGACCGCGCCTGGTCGGAAAGGGCTATGACGCGCGCCGCGTCGTAGGGCTCGGACGCGGCCACCTTGCCCGCCGCCTGCCGAAGCGCGCGCGCCTTTTCCATGTCGGGCTCACCTTCCAGCGCCGCCTTCTTGATCACGGCCTTGATGCGCGCCTTGGCTTCAGGCGCCATGTTACTCGTGCCGTGCCCCCATGCCATCGTCACGACTGGCGGCCGTTTCAACCCATGCATATGCTTGTTCAGAACGACGCCCGCGCCAATGCCGCCGGCAATGAGGAACAGGTTCAGCGCCGCGGAGGCGCCGAGCAGCCATTTCAGGGTCTTCGGTGTCATCCCACGGCCTCATCATCGAAGACATGGGCCTGTTCAAGCACGGCCTGAGCGCGCACATCGGCAAGGGTCGACAGGCTGAAGGTAATGCCTAAGACCGCACCGGCGATGCAGGCCGCCATGCCCGCCGCCGCCCACAGCACGGGCTGGCGGACGCGCGGTTTCAACACCACAATATTCCCGGCTTCTTCCGGCATGCGGCGCGCCAGGTGTTCCAGGGTTTGCCAATGCAGGCTGCGGCTATCTTCGAGGCTCAGGCGGTCGGCTTCGGACAAGGTGTTGAGCAAGCCGTCGGTCGCCCGTGCTTCGTCCAACCACGGCTGAACCCTTGCGGCGTGGTCGAGCATATAAGAGATGGCGTCCGCGCGTTCACCCTGTGGCCAGCGCTTGGAGTCTGCGCCATAGGCTTCGAGGAGTTCCCGAAAACGGGCTTCGGTCATTATACTGGGATTGGGCATGTTACGCTCCCTTCTCCTGGCGGCCCTTCCCGGGGACCGCAGGGGTATGGGGATTATGAGAACTCATGGCGGCGCGCAAGGTACGGCGCCCCCGCGCCAGAAGGCTTTCCAGCGCCTCGACGCTGACGTCCATGACGTTGGCGGCTTCCTGGTTTGACAGTTCCTGATAATAGGTCAGGACGATGGCTTCGCGCTGGCGATCCGGCAGGGCGTTGATCGCCGCCTGGACCTGGCTGGCGGTTTCGGCGGCCTCCATCCGGGCCGGGGCGCTGATCGTGCCGTCGACGATTTCAACGTCGTCGGTCGAGACCTGTTCGCGGCGGCGGCGCAGACGATCGTAGCACAGGTTCAGCGCGACGCGGTGCATCCAGGTGTCGATCCGCGCCTTGCCCGGAACCCAGGTCGCGGCCTGCTTCCAGGTCCGCAGCAGGGTTTCCTGCGCAACGTCCTCGGCTTCGATGGGATCGCCCAGCATGCGCCGGCCCAGCGCCACCAGACGCGGCATCTTGCGCGAGACAAGGATCGACACCGCGGCCATGTCGCCGCGCCCCATGCGCTCCAGCAGGTGTTCGTCAGGATCCGTACTCACAGCACTCCGCGAAATGGTTGGAGGCCCTCCTGGCCAGGCAAGAATGGTCGTGTCAGGCATGACCTGCTCCATTCTTAGCACAGAAGACCGATATGTGCGAACCGCACGTCATGAAAACTCACCGACAGATGATGCTCCC
>CAMLPZ010000240.1 GCA_946482045.1 uncultured Asticcacaulis sp. | reverse complement strand
CGCCCCTCGGCGCGAACCTGATCAACAGCTGCCTCGAACGCGGCGGTATAGTCCATGGTCTCAATCACTCCAGGCGCCGGCTTTTGGGCGTCTCGTGCGCGCAGATAACCTTGCAGCTATCCGGTTACAACCCTGCGCACACGAAAAACCGCGCTACGATCAAGGTTTCTCCTAATTTGTGTTAAATCCGCCTTTATTTCCAGCGCGAACCATTCTCAATGTGAGCGCCAATTGTCGCAGGGAGCACGTGAGATGACACAGTCAACGGTATGGATTGGCCTCTTCCGGGGCATCAATATCGGCAAGCACAAGATGCCGATGAAGGAACTGGTCAAGGTCCTCGAAGCCGAGGGCATGACCAGTGTCAAAACCTATATCGCCAGCGGTAATGTCGTCTTCCGATCTGAGCTCGGCGAAAAGGCCCTAACCGAACGGATCGAGGACCTGGTCCACGAAAACTTCGGCTTCCGCCCGCCCCTGACCCTGATCACCCTTGCCCACCTCGAAAAACTGCTGGCCGCCAATCCATTTCGCGACCATGAGCATAAGGGCAAGGCGCAGCACATCTTCTTCTTCCGCACGCCGCCGTCGAAGCTCGATCGCGGGGTGCTAGACGGTATGCTGGCCGACAACGAGGCCTACCATGTCAATGACGAAGCGCTGTATTTCTACGCGCCGAACGGCATCGGCCGCTCGGTCTTCGTCGAAAAGATGGGCAAGGGCATCAAGGGCGAGATGACTGCCCGCAACCTGAACACCTGCGAGACCCTGCGCGATATGGCGGCTGAGATTTCATAGACATCCAGCTTCATTTTCGGTGCCCATTGCTTCGACAAGTGTCTGGTGATCGTCATAGCGAACGATAACCGTATAGTTGAGCGCACAAGGAAGGCCATCGACAGACTTGGAATAAAACTGGCTGTCAGCAGGTAATGTTCGCGGATGATGCCATGAAAAATCACGGTTTTCGGTAGGCTTGAATTTCCCGTCGGCAAGGACCTGCTCAACCTCAGTCTTCGTCATTCCAATTTTCAGAGGCTTGGGAGTCAGCGCGACAAGCTCACCCCACCCTGTCGGTGCATTGCGTATCGTACGGGTAAGAGGATCATTGGGTTTGGTGACATCGGAATAAATCAAAAGTCCTATCAACAGCGCCATATCCCGCCAGGGTTTGTACGCAGAGATCGCACCAATCGACAACAGGCAAAGGATAACCACAGTCCACAAAATCGCTCGCTTCTTGCGCATCCGCTCCCCTCCACGCCTTGCATTTTTTGAGTTTAACGCGCACAGCGGCAATGTCGACTGCTATCTGGTGATCCCATGTCCTACCCCACGCCCGCGCCCTTTCCCCTCGCCCGCCCGCGCCGCCTGCGCCAATCGGCCTGGATACGTGATCTGGTGGCGGAAAACCGGCTGCATGTGTCGGATCTGATCTGGCCGATCTTCATCCACGACCGCGACGTCAAGCGCGAAGCAATCGGCTCGTTGCAGGGTGTCGACCGCCTGAGCATCGACGAAGCCGTCAACGAGGCACGTCAGGCGAAAGCTTTGGGGATCAATGTTCTGGCGCTGTTTCCTCATCTGTCGGAAAGCTTGCGCAACGCCGACGCCACCGCCGCTATCGATCCGGATGGCCTGATCCCGCGCACCTGCCGCGCCATCAAGGCCGCTGTGCCGGATATCGGCCTGCTGGTCGACGTCGCGCTCGATCCATATACCGACCACGGCCACGACGGCCTCTTGCGTGACGGCAAGATCGTCAATGACGCCACGGTCGAGATGCTGGTCGAACAGGCCCGCGTCCAGCTCGAGGCCGGCGCCGATATCGTGGCTCCGTCCGACATGATGGATGGCCGTATCGGCCGCATCCGCCATGCGCTCGAAGCCAACGGCCACCCCGACACGCTGATCATGTCCTACGCCGCCAAGTATGCCTCGGCGTTTTATGGCCCGTACCGCGACGCCATCGGCGTCAAGGCGCTGAAGGGCGACAAAAAAACCTACCAGATGGATTCGGCCAACTCTGAGGAAGCGTTGCGCGAAGTCGCCATGGACATCGCCGAAGGCGCCGACATGGTGATGGTCAAGCCCGGCCTGCCCTATCTCGACATCGTCCAGCGCGTCTCGGACACCTTCCGCGTCCCGACCTTTGTCTACCAGGTGTCCGGCGAATACGCCATGATCAAGGCCGCTGTCGAAAAGGGCTTCATGGACGAAGACCGCGCCGTCATGGAGACGCTTCTGGCCTTCAAGCGCGCCGGCGCATCGGGCATCCTGACCTACTTCGCCAAGAGCGTCGCTGAAAAGCTGAAGGGCTGAACCATGAGCATTGCCAAGACCTTGAGCGATGCGCTCAACAATGAAACCTATATTCGCCTTAACCTTGACGACAGCAGCCACGAGGGCTTTGTCGTAGGCTTAAGCGAAAAGCTGGTCCTGCTTCAGGTCGTCTACGAATGGCAGGACACCGGCGCCCTGGTTGTCCCTATTGAGCGCGTCGAAAGCTGCGACATCTCCGATCACCACGACGACCAGATCAAGATCCTGGCTTTCAACAGCGTCAAGCGCACCAAGCGCTACGCCGGCATAAAGCTGGCCAATTTCGCCGAACTGTTCAAGTCGCTGAAGCCCAAGAACCGCTTTGTCGTCATTTCAGTCGAGGACGAATCCGACGTCGGGCACATCGAAGCCGTCGAGGCCGATCAGGTCGTGCTGAAGGCCGTCGATCCGGGCGGCAATTGGACCGGTGACGAACTGGAATGTCCGTTCGAAGAGATTACCTCGGTGCAGTTCGACGACGGCTACAGCCGCGTTCTGCAACGGTATGTCGAACGAAAGGCGCAGCTCAACTAGACAAAATCAACGTGAATAGGTTACGCTTCCTCGGCTAAAGGGGGGAATCCATGCGTAACCTGTTGTGTGCAACTGCGGCTATTATGGCCGTCCTGACCGGTGCGCCCGGAGCCGCGCTCGCCGCCAAGAAGGCCGAGACCGAGCAAGTCAAGCCGAGCGAACTTTCGGTTATCAACGCCATCCTGCGCCAGGGACGCGCCAAGGCGGAAAAAGGCGACTGGGCCGGCGCCAAGGAAAGCTATCAGTCGGTCGTCAGCAACCCGGTCTTCCCCAAGCTCTCGGCCGAGATGCGCCACTTCGCCTACTACGTCCTGGCCATGGCCGAGCTGTACAATGACGAGCCCCAACTCGCCTATGAGCACATGGTCGCCGCCGCCCAGGCCGCACCCAAGGAGATGGATGGCACGTCATGGATGTTCTATGCAAAGGTCGCGCTGGAAGCCGGCAAGTCCGAGGATGGCGGTGACGCTGCCGTGCGCGCCGTCACCGAATTTCCCGACGAGATAAGGAAAATCGATAGCTGGCGCATCTTCAGCGTGACCGGCGAACTCGAGAAGATCAAGGACGACCGCGTTCGTTACCAGAGGTTCCTCGAAGGCCTGCGCGCTATCAACTACGTCCCGAACGGCGAATTCACCACAGCGGAAAGCCTATGGTTCGATCTGTTCGCCATATATGCCGATCGTGGTGACGACACAAAGGCGCAAGCCGTGGCCGACGGCCTGACCGAACCCTTCACCGTCGCCCGCCGCCAGATCGACAAACGGTACCTCCGCTTCGCCCCGACCGGCGAAGACGCCTACACGAAAGCGATTGAAGGCGATATCGCGGTGGCCCGCGCCGCAGTGGCGCGCCATCCGGAAAAGATCGAAGGTATCCAGTCGCTCGCCAACAAACTGACAAACGCCAACCGCCTGGCGGAAGCGCTGAAACTGGTCGATGACGCCCTGGCGCGCGTCGATGCCGCACCGAAGGACAAGCCTGCCTTCGACGATCTTGCCGACTATCACGCCTGGGCGCTCAGCGCGCGCTCGTCGATCCTGATGCTGATGGGGCGCGGCGATGACGCGCTGGCCACGCAGATAAAGGCGCGCGATATTGCCGCCGCCGCCAATCAGGACACGATCAGTCACCGTATCAACCTCGGCGGCCTCTACAACGATCTCGGCAAGCCCGGTGAAGCGCTGAACGAAGTCAAGGACGTCGACAGCAAAAAGACCAGCAAGTACGGCGTCATGGCTGCCGAAGAGGTCCGCGCCTGCGCTCATTCCCAACTGAGCGACAAGGCCAGCCTCGCAAAGTCTTTGGAATTCATGCGTGCCCGCGCCGAAGATGGAGAAAACACCCTGCAGGCCGCGCTACTGTGCGCCAACGAAATGGACGAGGCCGCCAAACAACTGATCTCGCGGCTGGACGATCCGATCAAGCGCGGCAGCGCGCTGGCGACGCTGCAGACCTATTTGGAGACGCCCCATCCTACGGCCTGGCAGAAGACCATCAATAGCCAACTGGCGACGTTGATTGCCCGACCCGACGTTCAGGCGGCGATCGCCAAATATGGCGTAATCCGGCGATATCCCGTCTTCGGCTACAGATAAGCAGAGGCTAAATGCGCCGCAATCGATTGGCGTTATACTGACGTCCCAGGGGCGATGAGGTTCGACATATGGAGGACTCATGCCCGCCTACGCCCTTCTTCTCGGCCTGATGTTTCAGCCGATCGACAGCAAACCCCTGCCGCCCATCGCCCCGCAGCGCGACGGCACCTACCTGAGCTGCACCTATTTCGACTTCAATCGCAACATCAACTACCGCTCACGCGTCTTTCCGGTCCAGGGCGTGCCCGAAACGCCGCGTACCGACGTGTCGCTTTTCACCGATGCCTTCGCCAAGGCAATCACGGCGCAGTACCACGTACCGGTCGATATGCGTCACGTCCATTGCGATACGGTGGGCGCGTGGCGCATCGATGCTGAGCTTCAGCAGCAGGCGGAGCTCGATGCCGGCACGGTCAAGCCGCCCGAGGATGGACGGCGCGTTAACTGGCCGAATAGCTAAGCGCTTTCCAAAAGTGTGCAGCGGTTTTCGGATAGAAAGCGCGACAAACTAAGATTTACGCCGGGCTTCCAGGCGCGCATGGAGGCTGGAGGTATCCCAGCGGCTGCCGCCCATGGCCTGGACCTCGCTATAGAACTGATCGACCAGGGCTGCCAGGGCCAAGTGCGCGCCGTTATCGCGCGCCTCATCGAGCGCAATCCCTAAGTCCTTGCGCATCCAATCGACGGCGAAACCAAAGTCGTACTTGCCGTCGTTCATCGTGCCCCAGCGATTGTTCATCTGCCACGAGCCCGCCGCTCCGCCGGAGATCGCGGCCACCACCTTGTCGGGATCGAGCCCGGCGCTGCGCGTGAAATGCAGTGCCTCGGCCACGCCCTGGACGACGCCGGCGATAGCGATCTGGTTGGCCATCTTGGCGGTCTGGCCAGCGCCGGCCTCGCCGATATGGACGATGACCTTGGTGTACGGCTTAAGCAGAGCCTCGACCTCGGCAAAGCGGCGTTCAGCCCCACCAACCATGATAGCCAGTTGGCCATTGACCGCGCCCGCCTGCCCACCCGACACTGGTGCATCGTAAAAATCGAAGCCTTTTTGGCCAGATAGCGCAGCCAATTCACGCGCCAGTTTCGCCGAAGTCGTCGTGTGATCGATGATCAGCGCGCCGGGCTTGAGGTGTGGCAATGCGGCCGTCACCGCCTCGCGCACGTCCTGGTCGCGGCCGACGCACAGCAGAAAGACGTCCGCATCGGCAACTGCTTCAGCGATCGAGGCCGCCGCCGATCCGCCTGTCTCCTTCGCCCAGGCCTCGGTCTTGGCGAAGGTCCGGTTATAGCCCGTGACGCTGTGTCCTGCCTTGACAAGGTGGCCGGCCATCGGCCCGCCCATGATACCCAGACCGGCAAAGCACAGCTTCACGATGCGCTCCTGATTTCGCCATATCGGCCGCGGAAGAAGGTCAGTCCCGCCTGCGCATCGTCTCTGTCGAAGGAGGTGACGCGGCCGACGATGACCAGATGATCGCCCACGGTCCGTGTCTCATAGGTTTCGCATGCCAGGAAACCCAGCACATTATTCAGCCGCAGGGGATGCGCATCGCTGATCAGGCCTTCTTCGGGCAGGATATGGGCATTGAAACGGGCAAACCGCTGCGACAGGTCCTGCTGGCCGCCCGACAGGATATTGATGCCAAAGCCCGGCGCATCGGCATAGACGGCGTAGCGGTGCGCCTTGTTGTCCAGACACCACTGCACCAGCGGCGGCTCGAGCGACACCGAGGAAAAAGAATTGGCCGTCATGCCCAGCACGTGTCCGTCGACATGGTCAGGATCGGGCACGGTGATGACGCAGACGCCGGTGGCAAATCCGCCAAGGGTGTATCGGTAGGTCTTGTCCATCAGTCTCCCGGCCGTGAGCGATATGGCGAAAAGTGTCAGCGGTTTTCGCCGAGATATCGCGCCAAAGCAAGGCTTCGTTCTTACGCAATTCGCCTGCAAAAGCAAAGCCAAAGCCGCTTCGAAAAAGTGTGCGTTTCGCACAGCGTTTCAATGGCCTGTTAATGTTAATCAGCGAAAGATGAAGGCTTGAGCTCTCTTCCAGTACAGGTCCCGCATGGCGAGTCGCGACGCCCCCATCGTCATTAAAAAGGTCAAGAAGGTCGTTGGCGGTGGCCACCACGGCGGCGCCTGGAAGGTCGCCTATGCCGACTTCGTGACCGCCATGATGGCCTTCTTCCTGCTGATGTGGCTGATCAACACGAC
>CAMLPZ010000239.1 GCA_946482045.1 uncultured Asticcacaulis sp. | reverse complement strand
TCAGCCACGAACTGATGTCGCACCTGCTGAACGAAGCCGGGACGATGGCGCGCTTCGTCGCCGCGGTACGCAGCGGCATCGCGAGGGTCCTGCCGGAAGCTTGACGTCTCAAGCCTGATCCGTGGACGTCTTTTCGGCAGAGCCTTGTGGGGCCGGCAAAAGCCGCGTGGCTGAGACGGCGCTGGACATACTGCACTAAATCGGTAGACAATAGTGACCGTACGCCCCCTCGAAGCGGGTAGGGCAGGAGGGACTATTGCATGCGGTGGACATCGATTGTACTGGCGGCGGCTGTGATCCTCAGCGTCGCGGCCTGTAACAAGGCCCCGTCCGAACCGCAGGCCGCCCAAGCGCCGCTGGCCGCGCCGGGCGAGGAGATCGCCTGGCGGCACGGCGATGTCGATGACGCCCTGGCCGAGGCGAGGGAGAGCAACAAGCCCGTCCTGCTATATTGGGGCGCCGTCTGGTGCCCGCCATGCAACGAGCTCAAGACGACCCTGTTCAAGGATCGCGCCTTTGTCGGCGAAACAAAGAACTTCGTGCCGGTCTACCTCGACGGCGACACCGACGGCGCCCAGCGCTGGGGCGAGCGCTTCGGCATCAGCGGCTATCCGACCATGATCGTTCTGCGCCCGGACGGCTCCGAAGTGACCCGGCTGTCGAGCGGCGCACGCCTGCCGGAAGTCCTCCGCGTGGCGTCCTCGCGAACGACCTCGATCGACGCCCTGTTTGCCCGCGCCGAGGCCGGCGAGACGCTGTCGCAGGACGAATGGCGCCTCCTGTCCGCCTTCGACTGGGGCAATGACCCCAAGCGCGCCGAACGCACGCCGGCCTTGCTTGAACGCCTGGCTGACGCCTCGCCCAAAGGCGCCGTCAAGCGCCGGTTCGGCCTGCTGGCGGTCGTGAACGGCGCCGAAAAGGGCAAGGACGGCAAGTACGCCCTGACGCCGGCGCAAAGCACGCGGCTGCAACAGGTCCTGCCTGAAATTCTCAAGCACAGCGGCGAGGTTACCGCCAACCGCCAGGAACTGAGCTATGCGACAGCCCCCCTGATCGCGGCGTTGCCGGACGCCGGTCAGCGCGAGATATTAAGCCTGTCGCTGATCAAGGCGCTTGAGGGCGTCTATCGCGACAAGGACCTGTCGATCCCGGAACGGCTGGCGACGCTGAACGCCGACATCGCTATCGACAAGGCGAAGGGCGGCGTCTCGCAGGCCGTGCTGAAAAAGGTGCGCGAACGCGTCAAATGGGCCGACAAGGAAGCCAGGGACGCCATGGTGCGCCAGTCGGCGATCTCCAACGCCGCCGACCTGCTGCACCAGGCCGGTGACGATACCGGCGCCAAGGCCTTGCTCGAGGGGGAACTGAAGCGCTCGGCCTCGCCCTATTACTACATGCTGGGGCTCGCCGACCTGGCCGAAAGCGCGAAGGATGGCCCGGCGGCGATCGCCTGGGCGCGCAAGGCCTATGAGACATCGCAGGGCTCTGCGACGCGCGTCCAGTGGGCCATCGAATATTCGAAGACCGTCCTGCGCCAGGCTCCTGGCGACGCGGCCGCCGTCGAAGCCAGCGCCAACGCCGTCATCGATGAACTCGGCCGGAATTCCGGCGACTATTACCAGCGCACACGCACCAAGGTCGGCGCCTGGGGCGGACTGGTGCGCAAATGGAGCGACGTCCACGGCGGCAAGTCAGTGCTGAAGCGATTGGATGCGAAAATGGCCGGCGTCTGCGAGAAGCAAGGCGAGGCGGCGGCGACCTGCCGCAAGTGGGCGACCACAGCGTAATACGCGGCCCGTTTACCAAACCGACGGGCAATGACCGACTGAAAACTTACGGGCGTTCCGGTTAGGCTGCTTCCGTTTTCAGCCCTCGAAGAATGCGAGGATAGCATGGCATTACGCCCCTACTGGAGCGGCACCATCCGCGTGTCGCTGGTCTCACTGTCGGTGGACATGTTCACGGCGCTCTATTCCGGCCGCAAGATCGCTTTCCACCAGATCCACAAACCCTCGGGCGAGCGCGTTCGCCAGCAACTCGTGGCCGCGGGCGAAGTCGTCGAGCGCGACGATATCGTCAAGGGCTATGAGGTCGAGAAGGGCGAATACGTCCTGTTCGAACCCGACGAGATCAGCGACCTCAAGATCCCGTCCAGCAAGGCGATGGAACTCAGCCGCTTCGTGTCCTATGCCGATGTTGACGCCATCTGGTTCGACACGCCTTATTACCTGGCGCCGTCAGGCAAGGCGGACCTCGCCACCTTTTCGATCATCCGCGACGCCATGCGCGAACTGAAGGTCATGGGCCTGGGCCAAATCGTCATCAGCGGCCGCGAGCGCCTGTGCGCCGTCAAGCCGTGTGGCCAGGGCCTGCTGCTCGAGACGCTACACTATCCCGACGAAATCAAACGGTCCGGCCACTATTTCGGCGACATCAAGCCGGTGACCGCTGACGCCGAAGAAGCGGACCTGGCCAAGGAACTGATCAAGCGCAAGGTTGGAGCGTTCGAACCTGACGCCTTCACCGACCACTACACGGAGGCGCTGCAGGAGCTGGTCGACGCCCGCATCGAAAATCGCGCTCCGGTGGTTGAAAAGGACAGGCCCGCGCCCAAGGTCGTGAACCTGATGGACGCCCTGCGCAAGAGCCTGGCCGAAGGCAAGCCCGCCGCCAATGACGCCAAGCCGGCGCCCGCCAGGAAGCGGCCGAAGAAGGCGGGGTGACCGCGCGTGCGGTAGGTGACTTTACTCGCCCCTGAAGGTTCCGGGTGAATGCGTACTCGCGCTACCCAAGTTTAGGCTTGCATCGTGCAGCGCAAAATGAGCAATTAGCGTCGGCCCGGCGCCGCTTGCTGCGGACGGCCCCACGCGTGTGGCTAAGCGTACCCCAAGGGGTTTCTCGTTCGCGTCCGGCAGCCCACCTGTCACGGGACCATGAAACAATGAAGCCTTCGATTTTTGGCGCCGTTATACTGATCCTTACGGGTCTCAACTGTCCGCAGACTGTCACCGCGCAATCGCGTCCTGAGGCCGCGCAAGAGACCGGGCCCTATTGGCCGGCCGCCAAGCCCTTGCCGAAAACCTCGAACGAACCCTTAGGCCGGATATGGACCGTTGCGGGCGACGAGGGCAGCGGCCAGGCGGCGAAGCCTGCTAAACCCGTTGCCAAGCCCAAGCCCCTGGCGCAAAAGGCTGCCCAAAACGCGCCCCGGCCTGCCTTGAAAAAAGCTTTCAAGACACCGTCCAAGCCCGCACCCGCCAAGACGGCAAAGCCCAGGCGGATGTCCCCCGTGCCCGCCAAGGCGGCAAAGCCCGCGCCCGCCGCGCCGTCCAAACCGGCGACTGCGCCGCCAAAGACTGCATCGAAGGCGAGTATGTCCGCCGCCAGCACGGCCGACGCCATCATCCTGTCGGACGCGCAGAAGGGCTGCAGCGCGAAGGATGCCAATGCCTGCCTGATTCTCGGGCGCATGTACGTCACTGGCACCGTTGCCGCCAGGGACGAGCCTGCCGCCGTCCGGACCTTCAAGCAGTCGTGTGATCTCGGCAATGGTGCGGGCTGCCACGCCCTTGCGATGATGTACGAGAAGGGCGCCGGCACGGCCGCCAATGCCGGCGAAGCCGCGCGTTACTACAAGATGGCGTGCAAGCTTGGCACGGCTCCGGCCTGCAAGACCACCGGCAAGCCCACCGGCAAGACGCCTGGCAAGGTCGAAGGCGCCAAGTTCAATCTCGGTGAGCTGCTCTTCCCCAAAAAGCCCCCCGTATCCTGACAGATATTTGTGCGGTATCATTAGCCAGACCGTTCAAAGCAAAAGTCTGACTAATTGACTTCCCATCGCCCGCGACACGTGGTAGCGCTATCAAAACAGCGGTGAACGCTGATTGGAACCGCCGCAACGGCGGGAGGCATATGGGAGTGAAAACATGACATTCATCGCGCGCACCGCCGCGGTATCCTTCGCCGTGCTATCGCTGGCAGTCCCCGTTCATGCGCAGGACCGGACCACCGTCACCATTGACGCGGCAAAACCCGGCGCGAAGATCGACCGCCGCATCTTCGGCCAGTTCGCCGAGCACCTGGGCAGCGGCATCTATGACGGCATCTGGGTCGGCAAGGATTCGACCATTCCCAATACGCGCGGCATCCGCAACGACGTCGTCGCCGCGCTCAAGGCCATCAAGGTGCCGGTGGTCCGCTGGCCGGGCGGCTGCTTCGCCGACGAATATCACTGGCGGCGCGGCATCGGGCCGGAACGCAAGTCCCAGATGAACGCCAACTGGGGCGGGGTCGTCGAGCCCAATACCTTCGGCACCGACGAATTCATGGACTTTGCCAACCAGGTCGGCGCCGAAGCCTATATCTCGGTCAATGTCGGTTCGGGCACGGTCGCCGAAGCGGCCGAATGGCTGGAATACATGACGGCTTCGACGGCCGACTCGCTGGGGGCCGAGCGCGCCAAGAACGGCCATGCGGAACCTTACAAGGTGCCGTTTGTGGGCATCGGCAACGAAAGCTGGGATTGCGGCGGCGCCATGACGCCGGAATTCTATGTCAGCCAGATGAAGATGTATGCGCGCTTCGTGCGCAACTTCAATCCGGCCCAAAAGATGGAGCGCATCGCGGTCGGCCCCAGCGGTCCAGACACCTCCTACACCGAGGCCGTCATGAAGTCGTACAAGGGGCGCAGCTGGGCCTGGGATATCGAAGGCCTGTCGCTCCACCAGTATACGACTGGCGGCGGCTTCCCCGTGTCGCAGCCGGCCACGGGGTTCACGGAAAAGGAATACGCCGTCATCCTCAAGGACACCTTGTTGATGGAAGAGCTTGTCACGACGCATTCCGCGATCATGGACAAGTACGATCCTGAGAAGAAGGTGTCGCTGGTCGTCGACGAATGGGGCGCCTGGTACAAGGCGACACCGGGCACCGATCCCGGCTTCCTGATGCAGCAGAACACCCAGCGCGATGCCGTGCTGGCCGCGCTCAACATCAACATCTTTGCCCGTCACGCAGACCGCGTGCGCATGGCCAACATCGCCCAGATGGTCAACGTCCTGCAGGCCATGATCCTGACGGACAAGGAAAAGATGCTGCTGACGCCGACCTATCACGTCTTCCGCATGTATGTGCCGTTCCAGGACGCCACCTTCATCCCCGTGACTTACGACGCGGGAACCTACACGTTCGGCGACATCAAGCTGCCGCGCGTCGACGCCGCCGCAGCGAAAGGCGCGGACGGCAAGATCTACCTGTCGCTGACCAACCTCGATCCCAACAAGCCCATCGACATCGACGCGGCCAGCCTGGGCCTGAAGGTCAAGTCGGTGTCGGGTGAAACCCTGGCGGCCGCCAAGATGGACGCAATCAATACTTTTGACGCGCCGAACGTGGTCGCCCCGAAGCCGGTCACAGCGAAGCTGAAAGACGGCAAGATCATGGTCCGCCTGGCCCCGGCCTCCGTCACCATGCTGACGCTCAATCCGTAAGGGAGGTTGCAGATGAACATCTTTTCCGCACTGACACTCGGCGCCGTTCTGGTGGCGGCGCCGGTCACGGCGACCGCGCAAGGCGTGATCACCGAGCGCATCACCGTCCACGGCAAGGCGCTTGAGGGCAATCTCGAAGGCAATCCGGCCGACCGCAAGGTCATCGTCTACTTGCCGGCCGATTATCGCACCTCAAAGAAGCGCTATCCGGTCGTCTACGCCCTGCACGGTTATTCGATCGACAACGAAAAGTGGACGACCGAGATCAAGACGCCCGCGACCATCGACGGCGCGTTCGCCGCCGGCGTCAAGGACATGATCGTCGTCCTGCCCGACAGCCGGACGCTGCACAACGGTTCGATGTATTCGAACTCGGTGACGACCGGGAATTTCGAGGACTTTATCGCCCGCGACGTGGTCGGCTATATCGACAGCCACTATCGCACGCTTGCCACGCGCGACAGCCGTGGCCTGGCCGGCCATTCGATGGGCGGCTACGGCACGGTCCGCATCGCCATGAAGCACCCCGAAGTCTTCGGCGCAATCTACGCCATGAGCCCATGCTGTCTCGGCGTGCGCGGAGCGCCTCCAGGGGAGACCTCGGCCCAGCTCGAAGGCCTCAAGACGCCGGAGGAGTCGGTAAGCCTGGGCTTCATGCAGCGCGCGACTCTGGCCACCGCATCGGCGTGGTCGCCCAATCCCAAGAATCCGCCCTTCTACCTGGACCTGCCGACCAAGGACGGCGCCGTTCAGCCGGACGTCCTGGCGCGCTGGGCGGCCAATTCGCCTCTCGCCATGGTCCATCAGTACATTCCGGCCATGCGTAGCTTCAAGGCGATCGCCTTCGATGTAGGCGACCGCGACGGCCTGAAGACCGATACCGAGGCCCTGCACAAGACCCTGAGCGACTACGGTGTCACGAACACCTTTGAGCTCTATGACGGCGACCATGTCTCAGGCGTGGCCGACCGCTTCCAGAACCATGTCCTGCCGTTCTTCGGGCGCAACCTGGTGTTCGCCCCGAAATGAGTCATCTGCTCAGCCAAGAGGCTATATTCCGATGGCTGGGCAGGTGGTTTACCCGTACATTGTCTCAGACATTATGAATTTAGTTAGATAGTTACACTCCCTAAGTTCCCCCTTCCGTCACGGCGCAAGCGCCGCGCCACCTTCCCCGTAAACGAGACCTCTGCAAAACAGGTTTGTTTTGCGGATGGGGGCGCTGC
>CAMLPZ010000238.1 GCA_946482045.1 uncultured Asticcacaulis sp. | reverse complement strand
GACCGAGCATGCGACCACTAAGAAATTTAGACCGTGCTCCGTTTTCGCCGAAACGGAGCACGGTCTAGACCAAGGTATCGATATAGGCGTCGCTGTCGTCGATGCCGAATTCGATCCACATCGGCAGGTGGTCGCTCATGCGATAGGTGCGCCAGTCCTTGAAACTGCGCCCCGGTTTGGTCTTGCGCTCGTCGGCGTAAGCGGCCTCGTCCTCGATCCGGTAGACGTGTTCATAGAAGTCGAAAACGCCGGCCTTCCCGGTCGGCTTCAGGCGTTTCAGCTTATCGAAATAGGCAATCTGGTCGTAATGCTTCGACTTGTCGACATTGCTGCCCGGGATGGATTGCAGCGCCTCCGGAACGTTGAACCCGGCTTTGGTGATGGCCTCCATCGTCACGTCCTTGCGATTGAAGATATTGAAATCGCCGAGGATAATCAGGGCGCTGCCCACGGGGTCCTCGCCCGGGCGGTATTGCGGGGCACCGGAAAAGCGCGGGGCGTATTTGGCAAGAGTCGCCGCCAGGTCGGTGATCTCCTGGACGCGGCGGGGATCGTCCTTGACGCTGTCGCCGTAATAGATGTGGACGGTGACGAGCGTGAAATAGGCCCAGCCAGCGTGAAAACCGGCGACATAGGGCGAGCGCGCCAGCTGCACCGGCGGGACATCGACGCCTTTCTGATTGGGCAGGACGAATTCGGCCGCCAGCCCGGTGCAGTTCACCTTACGCTTGTCGAACAGATAGGCCATGCGCTCGGAATTGCCGGAGGTGCCCAGGGTCACATCGGTGACGATATAGTCCCACCAACTGCCGAGCAGGGTTTTCAGATGTTGCAGCGGGTAGAGGCCTTCGCGCAGTTCCTGGACGGCGATGATGTCGAACCGGCTGAGGATTTCGGCGATATAGTAATAGCTTTCCTCTTCGCGGAAGCCGTACTTGCCGGAGTCGAATTCGCGGATGTTCCACGTCGCCATCAGCAACGAGTCGCTCATGCTGCGTGCCGGAATTTCGGCGTTCAGCGCCTTGCGCAAGGCCTTGATGCCCTTGATGGTCCGGGCGCGTTCGGCCGGATCGGGGATATTCTTGATGCCGGAATAGTAGATCATGTCAGCCTCCCGCAGCGACCGCCAGAGGCTAACACGCGGCCGGTGACACGCCTATGAACTTATCGCGCCAAAGGCGAGTTCCCGGTACACCTTTGCGTGCTTTTCCATCTTGACGGCCAGCCTTGCCAGCGACGGCGACATGTCGCCGAGATGTCTGAACGGGATGCAGGCGGTCGGCAGTTCGGGTTCGCCGACCTGCGCTATTGGCCGCATCAGATAGCGGAAATCGATATGCCAGTGCTCGGGCTCGCCCTTCTTTGGGTTTGCCGGCACCAGCAGACAGTCGATGTCGAAGGGTTCGCTCTCGATCAGCTCGCAGTTCAGCCCCGTTTCCTCGCGCGCTTCGCGCAGGGCGGCTTCGACGACCGTCTCGCCGGGATCGACGTGACCGCCGGGCTGTATCCACGCCTTGAGATGCGGATGCCAGATGGTCAGCAAGGCGTCGCCCTGAACAATCAGCACCGAAGCGGTAATGTGAGCCGGGAAGCTCGAGCGCGCCAGCATATCCGGCACGCTTGAAAGCATATTCCGACTGCGCAAAATAGTGTCGCGCTCGCTTGAATACCGCACAATGTAGTGATTAAAGA
Organism: uncultured Asticcacaulis sp.; assembly: GCA_946482045.1. The sequence goes on along the minus strand of CAMLPZ010000238.1, from coordinate 5,035 downwards.
CCGTGTTTATCGGCATTATTACGCAACCACTGATTTTCCTGCCCTTACAATACGAGATTCTAGCATAATCTTTTTCCCATACTCCGTAATCACCCAATAATTATCAACACTATCTCCCATAGCGATTACTCCATACGCCATGTACTGTATCTTTATAGTTTCGAACGCGTTGTCGGATATCCAAACCACATAGCCTTTTCCGCCGACATAATTATCAATAATTTCGGTTATTTTAGACTTTACCTGCGCATCGTCAGGAGTGGACAAAATGTACGGTCCAATCGTAGAAAAAAGATTACGCCAGGTAGTTTTGTACACTCTGCGACTGCCACCATCGCCCATATCGCTATATATTAATTCAAATTCATCATCCATGCTCGCCATTTCAGAAAGGTCAGCAGAATTTCTATCTGAAAGCTCAGATATCTTCTCTGAAAGCTGGTCATTTCTCCTTCTAAGATCATTAACTTCTTTTATTTGCTCACTTGAGGAAGCTATATTAGCTCTTACCCAGCCGATAGCGGGATATGTTTTTATCGTCTTGGCTAGACTCAGTGCGACCATCCCTGGAAGCTGATCCGGAGAAGACCAAAACTTAACTAGTCGTCCAGTCTTTACGCGGTCTGTAAAATCTCGAAGTTTCTGAGCGGCCGTCGGATCGTTATCTGTTTTATTTACAGCAAGCTCTTCCGGATTTTTGTGCACGAGAGCAATAACTTTCAAATCCTTTTCAAGAGCGTAATTATACTCCTTCTCAGTATAACTAATTCCTTCCGATGTAGTGGTTCCATATCTCCCCCCAATTATTAGCAAATAATAATCCGAGTCATCGATAATTTTTTTTATAAAATTTAGCTGCTCTTCATCTGCTGCTGGGAATAATTCCATTCCCGCAGGTATACAGTCCATCTCCATCAATGTTTGCATCACATGCTGGCGCTCCTCCTTTAGATCAGCATAGGTTGAGCTCACGAAGACCTGATAGCGCTTCTCCATATTTCCCTCGATAAAACACCCCGCCAGATGTCTGACGGGGTGAAAGAACAACTTACGGGTTCTAGGGTCCGCGACCCTAGGCGTCGACTTCGGCATCCAGGGCATTTTCCTGGATGAACTCACGGCGCGGTTCGACCAGGTCGCCCATCAGCTTCGAGAACATGTCGTCGGCTTCGTCGGCGTGGTTGACCTTGACCTGCAACAGAGTGCGAACGTCCTTGTCGAGCGTGGTTTCCCACAGCTGCTCGGCATTCATTTCGCCCAGGCCTTTATAGCGCTGGATGGTCAGGCCCTTGCGGCCAGCATCGAGCACTGCCGCGACCAGATCGAGCGGCCCGCGGATATCGGTCGACTTGTCCTTGCGCGTGAAGATGGCCACCTGGGCATAGACATCGCCCAGGGCATCGGCGCGTTCCGACAAGCGGCGCGCATCGAGCGAGTGCATCATGGCTTCGTCGAGGACGATTTTTTCGGTCACGCCGCGACGGATACGTTCAAAAACATAGCCGCCGCCGACGCCGGCTTCGACACTCCACGGGCCGTCGCCTTCCTGGTTGAGGCGGGTCAGGGACCGCGCCACTCGTTCAAGGTCTGGGTGCGTGCCGAACAGGCCACCCAGCGCAGCCTGCTCGATCGCGAAGGCTGGCGCGCGGGTGGAAAGGCGGTCGACGCTCGACTTGAAGGACTTTGCGGCGCGGACCTGGGCATCGAGATCGTTGCCGGTGATGCGTTCGCCCGTGCGCAACTCCAGGACCGCGTCGCTGATGCCTTCTTCAATGAGGTAGGCGTCGAGTTCGCTGTCGTCCTTAAGGTACCGCGACGACTTGCCCTTGGCGACCTTGTAGAGCGGCGGCTGGGCGATATAGAGGAAGCCCTTTTCGATCACTTCCGGCATCTGGCGATAGAAGAAGGTCAGGAGCAGGGTACGGATGTGCGCGCCGTCGACATCGGCGTCGGTCATGATGATGATCTTGTGGTAGCGCAGCTTTTCGATGTTGAAGTCGTCGCGGCCGATGCCGGCGCCCAGCGCTGTGATCAGCGTGCCGATCTGTTCGGACGACAGCATCTTGTCGAAGCGGGCGCGCTCGACGTTCAGCACCTTGCCGCGCAGGGGCAGGATGGCCTGGTTTTCGCGGTTACGCGCCTGTTTGGCCGAGCCGCCAGCCGAGTCACCCTCGACGATGAAGATTTCGGATTTCGCCGGATCGCGTTCCTGACAGTCGGCCAGCTTGCCCGGCAGGGATGAGATGTCGAGCGCCGACTTGCGCCGCGTCAGTTCGCGCGCCTTGCGGGCGGCTTCACGGGCGGCGGCGGCTTCGACGATCTTGGAAACGATCGTCTTGGCTTCGGTCGGGTTTTCCTCGAACCATTGCGACAGCTTGTCATAGACCAGGCCTTCGACGGCCGGACGGACTTCGGAGGACACCAGCTTGTCCTTGGTCTGCGACGAGAACTTCGGGTCGGGCACCTTGACCGACAGAACACAGGTCAGGCCTTCGCGCGCGTCTTCGCCCGAGACGGAAACCTTTTCGCGCTTGGCGGCGCCAGAGGACTCCATATACTGCGACATCACCCGCGTCAGCGCACCGCGGAAGGCCGCCAGATGGGTGCCGCCGTCGCGCTGAGGGATGTTGTTGGTGAAGCACAACATCGTCTCGTGGTAGCTGTCGTTCCACTGCATGGCGAGATCGACTTCGATCTTGTCGCGCACGCCGCGCACCGACACCGGGGCCTTCATGACCGAGGTCTTGGCCTTGTCGAGATGCTTGACGAACTCGATCACACCGCCGTCGTAATGCAGGATGATTTCGTACGGCTCCGCCTCGCGGAAGTCGGCGAAGCGGATATGGACGCCCGAATTGAGGAAGGCCAGCTCGCGCAGGCGGTGTTCCAGCGTCTTGCGGTCGAAATCGATAAAGGCAAAGGTGCCGGTATCCGGCCCGGTCTTTAGCGACGGCATGAAGGTCACGGTCGTGCCGGTCAGCACTTCGCCGGCCTTGGGGCCTTCGTCGCGGATAGGCGCGTCGCCGGTAATGTGGACAGGCGTGACGGTCTCGCCCAATTCGAAACGCGCTTCGTGGCATTTGCCGTTGCGATAGATCTTGAGCTCGACATAGTCGGACAGGGCGTTGACGACCGAGACGCCGACGCCGTGCAGGCCGCCGGAAACCTTATAGCTGTTCTGGTCGAACTTACCGCCGGCGTGGAGTTGGGTCATGATGACTTCGGCGGCCGACACGCCTTCGCCGGCGTGGATGTCGACCGGCATGCCGCGGCCGTCATCCGACACCGAGCAAGACCCGTCCGCATTGAGGATTACGCCGACGCGCGTGGCGTGGCCGGCCAGGGCTTCGTCGATGGCGTTATCGACGACTTCATAGACCATGTGGTGCAGGCCCGAGCCGTCATCGGTGTCGCCGATATACATGCCCGGGCGCTTGCGAACGGCGTCCAGACCTTTCAGAACCTTGATCGAATCAGCACCATAGGCGTTGGTTACGATCTCTGGATGGTCTTGGGAATTTTCGTCGCTCATTCGCGGGTCCATTTACTCAATAAATTCAACAAATTGACCGCCTTCGACGCGCACACCCAGCGCGCGGTTACGAAGACCGTCGAACAGGCCCAAATCGGTCCCTGTAAAGAAGGTTTGTAGGCCCAAAGCATGGGTCTCGTCAAACAAAGCGTGCCGCCGCGAGGGGTCTAGGTGCGCGGCCACTTCGTCCAGCAGAAGGATAGGTTTGGCGGCGGAGATGTCCTTCGCCAGACGCGCCCCCTGCGCCAGGATGATGTTGAGCAGGAGCGCCTTTTGCTCTCCCGTGGAACCTTCGGCGGCAGGACGGTTCTTGTCCCGGTGGATGACCGAAAAATCCATGCGGTGCGGCCCGAACAGGGATCGCCCGGCTGCCGCGTCGCGGCCACGCGATTGCCGGAAGCCGTTGATAATATAGGTGTTCAGGTCCGAATCTTCAATGTCGCCCGTCAGGATCAGGTCGGCCTTGGGAAACGGCCCTTTGTGGTCTTCGATCTCTGCCTGAAGGGCTGCGACGGCACGACGGCGGGCCTCGATCATCTGTGTGCCGGTTTCAGCCAGCTTTTGCTCCAGCAATGACAACCAGGCGTCGTCGGCGGGGCCATCGGTCAGGAGTTTCAGACGCTCTCGCAAGGCCTTCTCATAGGCATTGACGACGGCGGCGTGCCGGTGTTCAGCGGCATAGGTCAGGCGGTCGAAAAACCGAAGGCGTTCGGAGCGCGACTCGATAAACAGCCGGTCCTGCGCCGGAGTCAGCCAGATCAGCCGGACGTGTTCCAGCAGGCGCGCCGCCGTAACGTTCTGGCCGTCGAGCCGCACGACGCGTTTATTCAGGTCGCGCGGGTCGGAGCCGGTGCCGAGGTGCGTTTCGTCCTCGCCCTCGCCAAACCTCGCGGCCACCCCCCAGGCGCGGCCATGCACTTCGTGCGGGAGACGGCGGCCGAGGTCGCTGAAGCCCGCGCCGCGCAGGCCCTTGCCGGGATTGAGGACGCTGATGGCTTCAAGCAGGTTGGTCTTGCCGGCGCCGTTTGCGCCATAGAGGTAGACGCTGCGGCCATCGACGGCGAAGTCCAACCGTTCATAGGAGCGAAACTCGGTCAGGGAGAGGGATTGGAGTGATTGCGTCGTCATGAAAGCCCTTTTCCTTCCCCGGCCTCGGCAGCAGCCAAAACGGGAAAGGTGGCGGCGCGTAGCGACAACGGAAGGGGGGAATGTCGAAGTCCCAATAACAATCGTCTGGAAACCTGGCTCTGACGCTCCCCCCTTCCGTCATTTTGCCAAGGCAAAATGCCACCTTCCCCGTAAACGGGGAAGGAAAAGAGGAACCGTTCCAATTCTGATATCGTCCTTAGACGCGCAGCGGCATCAGCACGTACTGGACGCCATTGTCCGCCGGATCGAGGACGAGGGTCGGCGACGATGCATCCGAGAAGCGCAGTTCGACCGTATCACCGCCGATCTGGCCCATCACGTCCAGGATATAACGGGCATTGAAGCCGATATCGA
>CAMLPZ010000237.1 GCA_946482045.1 uncultured Asticcacaulis sp. | reverse complement strand
CGCGACACCGCCAGGTCGAAGCGGCTGAGGTTCGAGAAGCCCGACAGCACCGCCACCTGCATGCGGCCGTCCTCGGCCTCAGGCAGTTCGTGGGTCTGCTCGTCGTGGATCATCTGGACGCGATGTTCCCAGTTGCGCAGACGGACATAGGCCTGTTTCAGCTCCTTTGCCACGGCCGGAGCCAGATGGCCGGCGCGCCTGAGGGCATCGAGGGCGTCAAGCGTGCGGCGTGAGCGCAGCGATGGATCGCGCCCGCCAAGAATCAACTGTTGAGTTTGCGCAAAGAATTCGATCTCGCGTATGCCGCCTGCCCCGAGCTTCAGGTTGGCACCGGCGGCTTCAAGACGTTCATCGACCTTATAGACGTGGATCTGGCGCTTGATCGAATGGACGTCAGCGATGGCGGGATAGTCGAGGCTGCGCCGCCAGATGAACGGCGTCAGGTCGGTCATGAAGGATTTGGCTTCGACGGGGTCGCCGGCGACATAGCGCGCCTTGATGAAGGAGGCGCGTTCCCAGTTCTGGCCGACCGACTCGTAATAGTTGAGCGCGAAGGGCACGCTTACGACTGTCGGAGTCGACGACGGGTCGGGCCGCAGGCGCAGGTCTACGCGAAAGACATAGCCGTCGCCGGTGCGCTCCGACAGGATCACGGCGACCTGGCGCGCCACCCGATCTGCAAATGTCTGCGGGTCGACCGTGTCCTTCAGCGGCAACCGGTCCAGATCGCAGAAGAATGTGATGTCGATGTCCGACGAATAGTTCAGTTCCCCGGCGCCGTGCTTGCCCATGGCCAGGACGAACAGGCCCGGCAGGACGCCACGCTCATTGTCCCACTTGGGGTCTTCCGCTGGCAAAAGCCGCCCTTTGTCGCGCTCTTCACGCACGACCAGGGCCAGCGCCGCACAGGTGACGGCATCGGCGAAACGCGTCAGCGCCGCCGTAACGTGGTCGAGGCTCCACACGTCGCCCAGGTCGGCCAACGCCGTCAGCAAGTGGGTGTCGGCCTTGAGGTGACGCAGGATCTTCTTGGCGGCGTTGACATCCGGCGCCTCGATCGTGGCGGCCTGGGCCTCCAGCGCCTCGGTCGCCAGCAGGATGGCTTTGAGCCGCGCTTCCGGCGCGGTGATCAGGGTCTCGCGCAGGCGCTGCGGGTCGCGGCGCATCAGGCCGGCCAGGTAGGGCGACGCCGCAACGATGGGACGAATGGCGGCTTCGGCCTGGAGCAGCACCTCGCGCCAGCCCTCGGCCTTGGCGACCTCATGCAGCGTCTCAAGCGTATAGTCGGCCGCGCCGGCGTTCAGCACAGGCCCGCAACTGTGCAGGCGTTCGACCAGAGAGGAAAAAAGCACGTCGTTCATAACAATCCTTGTGCCGTACCGCCGTCCGGCCCGCAAGAGCTATGGTTTGCAACGATTCAGGGATTTTGACCAAGGTTTTTGGCATTCGGCCAAGGATTATCGCACGCGCCGCGCCATAATCGACGCCAATCCAACTTGACAGAAGTGCTATATATAAAAAATACTTTCATCCAAGACAATAAATTGGCCGACTGCCTTAGATGCAGCAAGCTGGTATAATCCATGACAGGCGAGGGAAGACACCAATGACACAACAACGTACGATACACAGGTTTCCTTCCCGGCGGCATTTGCTGGCCTCCGGCGCGGCACTGACGGCTTGCGTCGGGAGCGCGGTGGCAGCGCATGCGGCGCGCGTTACGACGGACGCGGACCTTATCGTGCCATTGCCGGACGGTGATCTGGCTGTTTCCGCGTTGAGCCGGAATGCCATCCGCGTCCGCTTCGCGCCAAAAGGCGCATTGCTCAAGACGACCGTGCCCGACATGCTACAGGCGCAAACCTCCAGGCCAAAGCCGAAGCGCACACAAGCCAATGGAGCGACGCGCCTTCAACTGGATGGAATCGCCTGCGAGATCGATGCGGGCGGTGTCATCCGCTTTTATGACGGCAAGGGTAATCTCATTCTAAGGGAGGCTGCCGGCGAGCGCAGGTTGTCCGCGTCGCAAATCGCTGGTGAGTCCACCTTCAGTATCGGGCAGAGCTTCGACTCGCCGGCCGACGAACGCCTGTACGGAACGGGATGCTTCCAGGACGGCGCCCTGGATATTCGCCGCCTGCCCCGCCGCCTTACCCAGGTCAACACCCAGATCAGTCTGCCTTTTGTGCTCTCGAGTAAGGGGTATGGCCTGCTGTGGTGCAATTACGGCATGAGCGAACTGAATGCGCCGTCACAGCAGGTCGCGCTTCAAAAAGTAGAGAGTGACAGCCGGTCCGAAACCGTCGATGTGACAACCGGCGCAGGAAACGCCAAGGCGACGCGGAACTCCGCCGTCTTCGAAGGCCGTTTTACGACAAGCGAATCCGGGCCGGTGGCCTTTCTGCTCGACGTCGGCCAACCCATGGCATCGCGCCACTATGTCGAAATCGATGGCAAGGCCTATGCCGATTTCAGCAATCTGTGGCTGCCGCCGACGACCAGCTTCATCGTCGACCTGCCCGCCGGCGAACACAAGGTCAGGGTCGAGGCCACGGCCAAGGACTTGCCCGTGTTGTATTTCGACGCGGCGGAGGACCGTACCACATGGCGCTCGCCGGTGGCCGACGGGATTGACTATGTGGTCATCGCGGGGCCGGACGCGGACACGATCATGGGCAGCTATCGCGATCTTTTGGGACCGACGCCTATCTTCCCCCGCTGGGCGTACGGCTACATCCATTGCCGCGAGCGCTTCCGTTCCCAGGCTGAGATCATCGATACAGCGAAAGAGTTCCGGCGCCGCAAGCTCCCGGTCGACGTCATGGTGCAGGACTGGCAGTACTGGGGCAAGCATGGCTGGAACGCCATGCGCTTCGACGAAGAATTCTACCCTGATCCAAAGGCATTGACGGACGATCTGCACGCGCTCGACATGCGCATGATGCTGTCGGTTTGGTCGAAAATATCGCGCGATACCGCGCTTGGCAAAGTCTTTGCCGAAAAGGGTTATTATATTCCCGGAACCGACTGGATCGACTTCTTCAACACGAAGGCGGCCGACTTCTACGCCGAGAACCAGAACCAGCGCCTGGCTTCGCTTGGCATTGACGCCTGGTGGCAGGACGCCACCGAGCCGGAAAACGACGATCTGGTCGGGCGCAAGACGGCGGCGGGTCCGGGCGAGCGCATGCGCATTGCCTACCCGCTTCAGGTCTCGCGCACGGTCTATGAAAGCCAGCGTCGCTTTCAACCGGACCGGCGCGTCATGATCCTGACCCGGTCCGCCTTTATCGGACAGCAGCGCTACGCGGCGGCAACCTGGTCAGGCGATATCGGAAACAACTGGGAAACCCTGAAACGCCAGATTCCGGCAGGCCTCAACATGGCCGCCGCCGGATATCCCTACTGGACGGTCGATGCCGGCGGCTTCTTCCGTCCTGGCGAAAGCCAGTTTACCGACCCTGCCTACCATGAACGCTTCCTGCGCTGGTTCCAGTACGCCACCTTCCTGCCGCTGCAGCGCGTCCACGGCTATCAGACGGACACCGAATTCTGGCGTTATGGCGAACAGGTCGAAACGGTGGCACGTGCCTATCTCGACCTGCGCTACCGGCTGTTACCGTATATCTACAGTCTTGCCGGAGCGACCTGGCGAACAGGTGAGCCGGTGATGCGGCCGCTCGTCTTCGATTTCCGCCAGGACGCGCAAGCCCTCGACGAGACTCATGCCTATATGTTCGGCAGGGCTTTTCACGTGGCGCCCGTCCTGGAGCCGGGCGTGACCACCTGGCCTGTATATCTGCCGCAAAGTAAAGGCGGCTGGTACGATTTCTGGACGGGAGACCATCGCGAAGGCGGCCAGCGCCACGACGTACCGGCCCCGCTCGACAGGCTTCCGCTGCATGTCCGCGCCGGCACCATCCTGCCTTTGGGACCGGTCCTGCAATCGACCGCAGAGGCAACAGGCAAGGAGCTTGACCTCATTATTTTCCCAGGCGTGGATGGGAATTACAAGCTCTACGAAGATGGCGGCCTGAACTACGACTACGAAAAGGGCCGTTACAGTCTGATCGAAATGTCCTGGAATGACAGCAAGGGCGAACTGACCATTGGTGCGCGAAAAGGTCGCTTTGAGACCATGCCGGACTCGCGCCGCTTCAACATCCGGATCGCGCAAAACGGCGTCACACCGTTCAACGGCCCGGTCGTGAAAACGCTTACCTATAATGGCGCGCCTTTGCGTTATCGCCCGTCGCTTTAGAGCGATATGGCAAAAAGTGCCAAGAAGCGTTTTTTGGGGTTCTCGCCAAAAATATCACTACAAAACAATAACTTAGCTCGGAATCGTGTTTCCATCTAAACCCATTCCGATCAGCCTTGCAGCGGCGGCAGCACCAGGGCCGTGCGCAGGCCCGGCCCGTTGCCGGCGAACACGCCCGGTCCTTCGTCGATCGTCAGCCGGCCCTTATGGGCCACAGCGACCGCCTCGACCATCGCCAGGCCCAAGCCTACGCCGGGCAAAGAGCGGCTGTTTTCCAGCCGGACGAAGCGCTCGGCAATGCGTGGTCGGTCCTTTTCGGGCACGCCCGGCCCGGTATCGGTGATTGAGAACTCGACCTCGCGCTGCGAAGTGCGGCGCAGGCGGAAGGTGATGCCGCCTGCCGCCGTGTACTTGACGGCATTGTCGAGCAGGTTGGCCAGGGCCTGGGCCAGGAAGTCGCGATTGCCCAGCACGCGGACATTGGGCTCGATCTCAGCTTCGAATTCCAACCCCTTGTCAGCGGCGACGGCCTCATAGAGTTCGGCCATGTCGTTGGCCAGGTCACTGGCTGGGAACAGGACCTGGTCGGGCGCCTGGCCGGCCGCCTGCAGCCGCGAAATGGCAAAGACGGTGTGGAAGGTGCGCAGCAACTGGTCGGTTTCGTCCAGCGCCTTTTGCAGGGCGTCGTGAGCCTGCGACGGATCGCGATCGACCTCGAACAGCGAGACCTCAAGCTTTGAGCGCAGGCGCGACAGCGGCGATCTCAGGTCGTGGGCGATGGCGTCCCCGGCATATTTGAGGTTGCCCATCGTCTTTTCCATCCGGTCGAGCGTCTGATTGATACGCAAGGCGAGAGCGTCGAATTCGTCGCCCGTTTCGCGCACGGCGATACGCGCCTTGAGATCGCCCTCCTGAACCTGGCTCAAGACATTGGTGACGCGGGTGACCGAGCGTGTCACTTCCTGGTTGATCAGGGTGCCGGCGAACAGTCCAAGCAGGATGACGAGCACGCCGCCGCCGATCGCCGCGTTGACCTCCTGCTGGAAACCGTGGTCGGCCCACGACATGTCCATGGCGACAAAGACGTAGAAGTCGTCGTCGAAGCGGACGATGCGCCCCTGGAAACGGCAGCAGTTGCCCGGCGTATTGGGCGACGAATAGGTCAAATTGAAGGAGGTCGCCGGCTTGTCGAGATTCTGCATGCCGCGGCGGATAATCTCATCGGGCAGGTCGCGGCCTTCCATCTTGGTGCGCGTGTTTTGCGCCAGGATGGTGCCCGACGAATCGAACACGCCCTTGGCGAAGCCCCATTCTACGGCCTCGTCGCTCAGGATCTTGCCGACGACGGCGGCGTGGCCCTGGCTCTGGTCAAGGTCTTTCAGCACCTTGATGCGCGCATCGATCGAGCTGTTGCCCCAGGCGCGCGACTCGGTGGAGGTCGCCAGCCAGATATAGCCGAAGACCAGCATGGCGACGAACAGGTAGACGCTCAGGAACACCAGTGTCAGGCGGAATGGCGTCTGCCGGAAGACGTTCGGCCGGAAGAAGGTCAGGTTCCAGAAGTCCGACAGGTTCTGGCGCAGGTTCGTGAGGATCTTATTGTGCATGGGCGCCCTTTCCTTCTCCCCGTTTACGGGGAGAAGGTGGTCCGTAGGACCGGATGAGGGGCAAAAACTTTGTCCGCGTTTGCATATGCTTCCGAAAGCCCCTCACCCCAGCCCTCTCCCCGTAAACGGGGAGAGGGGGGCTTGAAGCGCCCCTTCTCCTCACGCCTTTAACTGATATCCCTCGCCGCGGACCGTATGCAGCATCGGCCGGTCGAAGCCTTTGTCGAGCTTGGAACGCAGGCGGGAAATGTGCACGTCGATGACGTTCGTCTGGGGGTCGAAATGATAGGCCCAGACCTTTTCCAGCAGCATGGTGCGCGTGACGCTCTGGCCGGCGTGGCGCATCAGGAACTCCAGCAGCTGGAACTCACGCGGCTGCAGGTCGATGAGCGTCGTCTGGCGCTTCACCTGGCGCGAGATCAGGTTCATTTCCAGGTCACCGACGCGCAGGATGGTTTCGACCTGATCTTTTTCCTTGCGCCGCGCCAGGGCCTCGACGCGCGCCAGAAGTTCGGGCAGGGCGTAGGGCTTGACCAGGTAGTCGTCGGCGCCGGCACGCAGACCCGAGACGCGGTCCTCAAGTTCGCCGAGCGCAGACAGGAACAGCACGGGCGTATCGACGCCATCGGCGCGTAGTTGCGTCAGCATGCTGACGCCGTCCATGACCGGCATCATGCGGTCGAGAATGATGACGTCGGGCGCCTGCTGGCGGATCGCCTCCAGCCCCTGCTGGCCGTCCCCGGCCAGGCGCGCCTCGATACCGGCCTCCTTCAGGCCCTTCTGCATGTTGAGGGCGGCTTCCATGTCATCTTCGACGATGAGGACCTGCATGTGCGACTCTTTCCGTTATTTATGAAACCGGTTTAGCGCGGATCATTCTCGCAAGCCCGTTAAATATTCGCAATTAAGC
>CAMLPZ010000236.1 GCA_946482045.1 uncultured Asticcacaulis sp. | reverse complement strand
CGTTTGGAGTAGAGACCAAGTTCCCTCTCCCCGCTTGCGGGGAGAGGGCTAGGGTGAGGGGCAACGGCCGTCGAGCCTCGCTGAGCCAGTGTTATGCCCCTCATCCGGTTCGCAAGCGAACCACCTTCTCCCCGCAAACGGGGAGAAGGTAAAGGGCTAGCCTCTAGGTTTATGGTACGTGAGTGCGGCCGCTATGCAGGTCTTTATCGCGTCATCCGGCAACGGCTCGGAAAGCGGCAACAGGAGCGCGCGATTGCCTTCAAAGCTGAAGGCTTCCGGAAACAGCGTGCGAAACGTCTCCACAAGCGTGGTTTGGCAGTTGAAGTACAGCGCGCAGACATCTGGCGCACGCGGCTTCCAGTCCATGCGGATCGTCGTGCCACTGCGGCTTACGGGTGTTAGATAGGCGGGTTCGCCCCATTTCAAGGTTTCTTCCAGAACGCCGACTTCGGGTAGCTCTGTCGCCGTCTTGAACACAAGGTGGCGCAGGGCCAGCATATGCGGCCGGGCGGTATCAGGATAATTGTCGAAAACCGCCTGGACGGACGTATCCGAAAATGGCGTCAAAGGTGCGGCTACCGCATGCCGCGCGTCGACGACAGGGCCGGCTTGAGCGGCATCAGGTCGTTCCTGCGCATACGGCTGGGCTCGGTCTGGGCGATGAGCGACGCCTTCTGCACTTCCGGGCGGCTGGTCGCGTTCTCGTTCTCGTAGTGGTAGGTGCTGGCCTTCATGGCGACGGCGTGTGAGATCGACGGCTGGTCTTCGCGCTTGACTTCGGCGGCGGCGATCATGGTATCGATCTCGCGCTTGCGGGCGCGGAAGGCGATCATGTCCTGGCCAGCCAGAATCTTGGATTGCGGCACCTTGCTGCTGCGTGGATCGACCGGGCGGCGGTTGTTCCAGACTTCGAAATGCAGGTGCGGGCCGGTCGAACGGCCGGTCGTGCCAACATAACCGATGACGTCGCCCTGGCGGACGCGCTGGCCCGGACGGACCTTGATCGATGACATGTGGGCATAGCCGGTTTCCCAGTTGGAACCGTGCTGCAGGCGAACCCAGCGGCCGTAGCCGCCCCACCACTTGGCGTCGGCGACGACGCCATCGCCGGCGGCCAGGATCGGCGTGCCCGTAGGCGCCGCGAAGTCCATGCCGGTATGCATGCGGTTAAAGCCCAGGACCGGATGGAAACGCATGCCGAAGCTGGACGAGATGCGCGCTCCGTCGACCGGTGTGGTTAGTAGGAAACCCTTGATATTTTTGCCGTTCTCATCGAAGAACTGGACATCGCGGCTGCCCTGCGGCTGGAAGGAATAGAAGCGGCCGACGCCGCCCTTGGCCTCGACCTCGGCATACAGCAGGTTGCCGGCTTCGACCGTGCGGCCGCTCTCGGTCACTTTGCGGTCGAAGACCAGCTTGAAGGTGTCGCCGGCCTTGATGTCACGCTGGAAGTCGAGCTTGTGCGCGAACAGGTTCTGAACCTGCCGGGTCAGGGAGGCGGTCGCGCCCAGCGTCGCGGCGGACGAGAACAGCGAGCCGTTGAATTCGCCAATGGCGATCAGGCGTTCGTCGCGGACAGCTTCTTCAAGCGCGCGCAGACGCATGGCGCCGTCGCGCGATGTGGTCAGGGTCAGTTGCTTGGCGGCGCCGGTACGGACGGTCAGTCCAACCAGTTGTGCCGGGCGCTTGCCGCCGTCGGCCGCAGGGGCGATTGCCGCCTCCATCTTGGCGCCGGGCTTGAGTGTGGAAATGTTGAACGCCTTGGACAGCAGGTTAACAGCGGCCTTGGCTTCGGCGGGCGCGACGCCGGTGCGGATAACCGCGGCGGTCAGGTCTTCGTTTTTGCCGAGTGCAATGTCCATTTCAACGGGCTGGGTATAACCAGGGCGTGCCGCGGCTTCGGCGTAGGCCTGGGTTTCAAGCGCGAGGGCGGCGGCCGGATCCATCGGCGCGGCAACGGGTAGGGGCTGGAGGACTTTCCACATCAGGGTCCCGACCGTCAGTGCGGTCGCCGACGCAAACAACATCGGCGTCAGTCGGACGGGTTGGCGACGGGGATCGAGTTGAGCCATGGTACGCGAGTTACTTCCTGTTGATCGTCGGTGGCTGGCCTTCTGGCCAAGCAAAGGGTCTTCAAAATCTGCGCCGCCGTTTTCCAGCGGTCGCGTTTCCTGAATTCCGCCACAACGCGACGGAACGAAAACGTCACTTTAGGGTCTTGTTCAAAAGACCCCGGGGGGCAGCTTCAAACTGCCATCCGACTTCAGCCTCCGGACCATGAGCTGAGTCTCACGTTCGCGGAAGGCCTTGCATACGCCAAAATAAGGCGAAAATGAGGCAATTTTGCCCAGGTTTACGGGCAAAAAGGCCTGCCCTTGATATGTGAAAGTGGTTAAGATGAGCCTTCGAATGTCCTAATGAAGGGTTAACGGCTCATCGCGGAGCGCAGTGATGTTCACTGTTATCCTCTAACACCTTCATAAAATATGAAAAATCGCGGCAAAAATAAGGTGCGGCTAAAAAATCACTGTCAATAGGCGTTGCGCCGGATTTCGGCCGCATTCACTATCTTATCCTTTGAAAGTTTTTCGATATGTCCACAATTTTTAACAGGTTCCGTGCATAGTGCGAATTCGAAAACACTTACGAGCAGAAGCCCGTCCTAAAATACGATGCCTGAGAATCGCCCATCCCGAGACGATGAAGCCTTGTGGTTTCCAGCGCATATGAGCGCGGGCGACAGCTTCTTGCGCGTGACGCGGCCCGACGGCGCGCCCGAAGGCGGCGATGACGACGGGATCGGCTTGCCGAACCGCCGCCCGTCCGGCGGTGGTCGTCGCCCTCCGAAAAAAGGTGGCATCAAGGCGCCGGCCTGGCTGTGGGTCGCCGTGGTCGGCACCGCGGCTGTCGGTACGCTGCTGGTCGTCGCCCGCAAGGAAATCGCTGCCGAAATCGCTGAAGGCTGGCTGAAAGGGCAGGGAGTTCCCGCCAGTGTCAAGCTTTCCAAGCTTTCCTTAAGCCGCGTCTCCGGCACGATCGTCATCGGCGATGAAAAGCATCCGGATGTCAGCATCGAGCGTTTCGACGCCGCATACAGCCTGCATCCATTCGCTGGCGGCGGACAACCGCTGTTCCGGCTGAAGAGCCTGCACGCGGTCCATCCGCTGGTCGCCGTCGTCGTCAAGGACGGCAAGCTGCACTTCGGCAGTATCCACAAACTGGTCCAGACGGCACTGTCGGCGCCATCGACGGGTGCGCCACCGCCGGACAGCATCATCCTGGATGACGCCACCGTCCTGCTCCAGACCGATTACGGTGCATTGCGCACCAATGGCGATGTCAAGATGCGGGTCGGTCAGTTAACCGACCTGTCTTTGAGTGTGCCGAAGTCCCAGTTCGAAGGTGCGAAGGGTTCTGGCGAAATCACCGGCGGTTACCTGACGGCGAAAGCCGTGGCGGGTGGCCGTCTGGAAGTGCACGCCAGACTGGACGCGCCACGCTGGGACCTGCGCGATGTCGCGGCGTCCGAAGGTGCTGACGGCCAGGATTTCCGCGCCCGCAACGTCGCCTTCGCTCTTGACGGCTATATCCCGTATCGCAAGGCAACGGGCCTGGCCGCGCTAGCCGGTAAACTCGATGCGAAGGTCGCCGTAAGCGCCGGCAGCATCGAGGGTGCTTTCGGCACTACGAAGGATCTGAACGCCACCCTGCGCCTCGACGGGCAGACGAAAGCGACGGCCAAATACATAGAGTATGAAGGAGCCGCCGCGCTGCAATCGCGCGCTGGTGGGCTGAAGACGGCCGATGTCGATACGCAGGGATTGCGTCTCGAAGGGCCGGCCCTGGGCCTGCGCGCCCGTTACGACGTCAAGGACGGCCTGACCCTGGCCGCTGGTGGCGCCTTGACCGGTGAAGCCGGCACGTTGCGCCAGGGCGGACTGTCGGTCCGTTCGGCGCGCCTGAATTTGACCAACCTGGCCGCCACCCTGACCTCCGCCGAGACCAAGGCCGATTTCAAGGGCAATCTCAGCCTCGGCCAGGCATCGATCTCGGATATCACGCTCAGCGGTGCGCGTGCGCCCGTGTCGGGCACGCTGAATGCCATCCCCGGCGAATGGTCGGTCAAGCTCGATGCGGACTTGACCAGCGGCGCGAGCTATTCGGGCCTGAAGCCACTGGCTGACAGCCGTCGTGAGGACCCCCAAAAAGAAAACAAGACTCCCGAGGGCGATGACATCGTCGCGCTGGATCGCGCGTTTCAGCGCTTCACCCTGCGCGCCCGTGGCCTGAAGGTCGCGCTGATGGGCCAGGCGGCCATGCCGCCGCGCTACGATATCCGCCTGAGCGGAGCGACGGCCGACCTTGACGGCGGTGGCCGCGCGGTCCTGACGCCGGGGCGCAACACACCTGTCTTGTCGACTGAAGCTTTAGGCGGTTTCGGCGTGACTGTCGGTGGCGCGGACCTGCCCGGCCTGGCGCTCACCGTGTCGAAATTCGGCTATGCCAATCCGTCCGATTCGTTGCGCCTCAGCGGCGCTTACCGGCTGAACGGCGAACTGACCACCGTGCCGGTCGAAGGCGCAAGTTTCGACGCGCGCGGCGGCTTTGCCATCGCCGACAACGGGTTTACCGCAACACTCGATGCGCCCGTCGCCGTTTCGGTCCGTTCGGCCGAACTGGGCACCCATGTCGAAAATATTGTTGCGACGATTGCCCAGCGCGAAGGCGCCCTGGTCCGCGTCACGCCGTCGGGCTGGCGGGTCAGTGGCACCTATTCGGGCTTGGCCCTGACCGCGCCGACTGAAGCGCTGAAGCTCAGCGGCGGGCAAGGCGATTTCGACGCTTATTCGCAAGGTTCGAGCGATGTGCTGGGTCTTAAACTCAGCCTGACCTCGGGCACCGGCGCCGATGCCATGGCGGACGACAAGCGCCGCTTCAACCCAATGCGCCTGACCGGTACGCTCGAACAGGATACGCGTCGCATGACCGGCCGGTTCGTCGCCGCCACCCCGGCTGTCCCGGCACCCGGCGGCGGCCCGCTGCCGGTCGTCGCCATCGGCCTCGACAACGACCCTTTGAGCGGCAAAGGCCGGCTGTCCTTCGACACGATCGATCTCAAATTCGCGCCGGGCGCCCTGCAGCCGCATCACCTGAGCCCGCTGGCCACAACCATCATGACCCGCGATGTGTCGGGTTCGGCGAGCTTCACCGGTCGCTTCGACTGGGCGCCGGCCGGCGGCTCAAGCGGCGGCGTTCTGGCGACCGATGGCATCAACTTCACAGGCCCTGCCGGCATCGCCGAAGGCATGAAGGCGCGTATCGTCTTTACCTCGCTGGCGCCCCTGGAAACGGAACCGAACCAGAAGGTGACCGTCAGCCGCATCCAGTCGGCCGTGCCCTTCGAGAACCTCGATCTCGGCGTCCAATTCAAGGGCGATCATGTCGCCGTCGAAGGCGCCACCGTGCAAAGTCCCGGTGGGCCGGTGCGGCTGGAAGCCATGCGCCTGCCGCTCGATGGCGAAACACCGATCACCGGCGTCGTGGCCTTCAATGGCCTGGATTTCGGCAAGGTCATCGCCGCCACCGACCTGCGCCAGCACATGACGTTCGAAGGCCGCCTGACCGGTCGCGTGCCGTTCACCCTGATGGGCGAACACATGACATTCAAGGATGGGGGTATGGCGGCCGACGGTCCCGGCCGCATCTCGATCCTGCGCAGCGGTGTCGCCGATGTCGCCGCCACCGGCTCGGTAAGCTCCGACGCGATGGCTGAGGCCGGCCAGACGCCGGCGGAATTCAATCCCTTCCAGGACCTGGCCTTCCAGGCGATGGAATTCCTTAGCTACGAACAACTGGACGCGCGGATCAACTCGCTGCCGGACGGGCGCGTCAATGTGAACTTCCACATCAAGGGTCATTTCGACCCGCCGCAACGCCAGAAGGCGACCGTATCGATCAGCGACTACCTAAGCGGCAAGTGGATGCAGAAGCCGATCAAGCTGCCATCGAACACGCCGGTCGAACTGAACCTCGACATTCCGGTCAATTTCAACGATATCCTCGCCGGCTTCAAGCCAAGAGGGGACGCGAAGCCTGAACAATAAGTCCGGCTTCCGTTCAGCCACGGTTCAGCCTATATCTGCGACTATATGCGGTATGGAAGAGAGGAACCGGTAATGAAGCACACCCTGTTCGCGGCCGTCGCGGGCGCATCGGCACTGACGCTTATGGCTTGCACGCCGTCGGTCAACGTCAATGTCAACCTGGCGCCAATTTACGCCAAGCTCGACATCAATGTGAAGCATCAGCTCGATGAGGACATGAAGGCCCTCGTTCAGCAGAACCCGAACCTGTTCTAAGGGGGATATCATGAGCAAGCTGTCTATTTTTAAAGCCGTCTGTACAGCGACTGTCCTGGCCGCCTCAAGTGTCGGCGCCGCCGTCCTGATCGCCACACCGGCCATGGCCGACGTCGCCGCCTCCAAGGCCCTGGTCGACGCCGCCAAGAAGCAGGGCATCGTCGGCGAAAAGAGCAATGGCTATCTGGGGTTCGTGAAGGCGTCGTCCGACACCGCGCTCAAGGCCGCGGTCGATGAAATCAACGCCGGCCGCCAGACCGTCTATACCCAGGCCGCCGCCAAGAACAACGTCTCGGCTGACGCCGCCGGCCAGTCGGCCTTCGTTAACGTCATCATGCCGAAGGTCGGCGCGGGTGAGTACTACCAGGATGCCTCGGGCAACTGGGTGAAGAAGTAAGGCTCTCATCGTGATGGATGGGAAA
>CAMLPZ010000235.1 GCA_946482045.1 uncultured Asticcacaulis sp. | reverse complement strand
GTGCGCAGGGCCAGGGCGGCATTGGCGACGGCGCGGGTGTGGTCGTTGACGCTCGGCAGCAGGTCGCGGATCGCCTGGCTGGAGCCCGACTGCGTGTTGATGATCAGGCAGTTGACCCGGGCGATCGTGTCGTCCTGTGTCAGGTAACGGCCAAAGGCCTGCTGGAAATTGGCCTGGCCCATGGCGTCGAACGTCTTGGTGCGCCACCACGTCTTGGCCAGCTGCGAGGCTTCCTCGATATTTCCAACGGCCTGCTGGGCGTTGATCAGGGCGACCGCGCCTTCGAGGGTTTCAGGTGGTGAGCCGTTGAACCAGTCGACGATCTGCTGGCCTGACATACCCGACAGGCCGATCATCTTTTCGGCGGCGATCTGGCGCTTGGTTTCGCGCGGCCATCCCCATAGATCGCGGCGCGCGCCGTCGAGCGCCGCGAAGCTGTAGATATTCTGGCCGTCATTATTGATGATGGCCCAGGTGATGATCTTGCGCGCGACCGGATTACCTAAGGAAGACTTCATCGAATCGGCAGCGGCGAAATTCTTGGTGCGCACCAGCTCCAGCGCGCTTTCGAGCGTCTCGACATCCTCGGCCGACATCGGCGATGGCTGATAGGGCTGGGCGGTGTCCGGCGTCGCCATTGTGTTCTGGGCCGACGGAGCCGGAGCTGGGACGTCCTGCGCCGACACAGGACCCAGGCAAACAAGGCCGGCGGCGCTGACGGTCAGGATGAGCGCGGCCTTGCGCCACAAGGGGCGCCGCGCCGCCGCGTGCGTCTGGACGCGATCTGAAAGGTTAAGCTTCATGCCGGTTGTCGTCCCTAGCCAATTCTTACGCGGTATATTCAGGCCCGTCGTTAACCGACTATAGGCCATAGTTTTCTTTTATAAAGACATTGCAGCCAAAGCCCGGCGGGCTTAAGGCTAAATTCGATATAATCTCCGATCTGCGATGATCGAAAGACACACCTCACGCGAAATGATCACGTTTTCATCACGTTGGCTAAGCGAAGGCTGTCTCCGGCAAAGACTGTGTGCAGGACTGGTTAAGGAATGAGTAACGCAAGGCAAACCCCGCCGTTCAAGGGCGTCATTACCGCCATGGTCACACCGTTTCGCAATGGTGAGGTCGACTATGCCGCTTTCGAGGCGCTGATCGAGCATCAAATCGCCGCGGGCGTGCACGGCCTGGTGCCGGTCGGCACAACCGGTGAAACCTCGACGCTGAGCCTCGATGAGCACAAGGAGGTCGTCCGGCTGTGCGTTGAACGCGTCGCTGGCCGGGTAAAGGTCATTGCCGGCGCCGGGTCGAACAACACCGCCGAATCGGTCGAGCTTTCGCACCATGCCAAGGCGGTGGGCGCCGATGCCGTGCTGGTCGTCGCGCCCTATTACAACAAGCCTTCGCAGGAAGGAATCTATCAGCATTTCAAGGCGATAAACGACGCCGTTCAGATCCCGGTTCTGCTCTATAATGTTCCCGGCCGCACGGTCGTCGACATGAGCAACGACACGGTGGCGCGCCTGGCCAGGCTGCCCAACATCGTCGGCATCAAGGACGCCACGGGCGACATCGACCGCCTGAGCCATATGCGCCTGATGATCGACAAGCCGTTCGCCTATATCTCCGGCGACGACCCGACCTTCCTGGGCTATTCGGCGCACGGTGGCCACGGGGTTATCTCGGTGACGTCCAATGTGGCGCCGGCGGCTTGCGTTGCCCTCTATAATGCTGTCGTCAAGGGCGACTATGAGACCGCGCGCCAGTGGCAGGACAAGCTGATCACGCTCGACAAGGTGCTGTTCGCCGATTCCTCGCCGTCACCGACCAAGTACGCCATGAGCCGCCTTGGCCTGTGCACCGAAGAGGTTCGCCTGCCGATCACGGCGTGCAGCCAGGCCGTCCGGCCGCTGGTTGACGATGCGATGGCGCTGGCTGGGCTTGTGCCGGAGCCAGCGTAACCTATCTAAGACCCCTTATGGCCAACGAAGACGCTTCCAATTATAAGGTGATCGCTGATAACCGGCGCGCACGCTTCGACTACTTCCTCGAACATCCGATCGAGGCCGGCATTGTGCTGACGGGCACTGAGGTCAAGTCGCTGCGTCAGGGCCGCGCCAATATCGCCGAATCCTATGTCAGCATCGAAAACGGCGACGAAATCGCGCTCGTCAATGCCGACATTCCGATCTATTCCAAGGCTAATCGCTTCAACCACGAGCCGCGCCGCGTGCGCAAGCTGCTGCTGCATCGCAAGGAGATTGGGCGGATGATGGCGGCCGTGCAGCGCGACGGCTACACCATGATCCCGACGAAGATGTACTTCAACGACAAGGGCCTGGTGAAGCTCGAGGTCGCCCTGGCCAAGGGCAAGAAGATCCACGACAAGCGCGAAACCGAGGCCAAGCGCGACTGGCAGCGCGACAAGGCGCGCCTGATGCGGGATAAGGGTTAGCTTAGGTTAGCCGGCCTGGTCCGGGTAGGTCCAGGCACTGCGGCATTGCGCCAAGGCTTCACGCAGACGATCTTCGTCGGTCACCGGTGTGGCGTCTTCCACCTCATCGCCGACAGCCTGATAGATGGTCAGCGCTTCCTCATAGCGCGCCGACGCCTCGTCGTATTCTTCGCAAGACTGATAGGTGTCGCCTAGGTGGCGCAGGGTCGCGGCCAGGGCCAGCACATCCGAGGTCTGGCGATAGAGTTTGACCGCTTGTTCATAGAGGGGAACCGCCGCGACGGCGTGATCGTCGTCGCATTCCACCTGAGCCTTTATCGTCAAGGCTTGCGCCCATAGGATGTCATTGGCCTGACGGCGGGCGATAAGAATCAACGCGTCGAGACTGGCGCGTGCATCGGCGTAGTGGCCGTCCCGCCGCGCTTTATTTGCCTGTCCGAAAAGCCGATCAATGCTGAGCATCGCCTGCCTCCATCGCCATTCCCCCCATAAATAAACACGCAATAGGGGAATTGGTAAAGCCACGAAACCGTGAGGTTACCGCTCACATGGTGGGAGCCTGAGGCGATACAGAACTTTAAGCGTCGTCGAAATCGTCCTGTGGGAACTTCGGATTGTTCTGCTGCTGGCGCGGACGGCCAATCACAGACGCCAGGTCGGCCAGATCGACAAAGGTGTCCGCCTGACGCCGCAGTTCATCGGAGGTCATCGGCGGCGACGACTTCACGGTCGACACTACGGTGACGCGCGCGCCCTTGCGTTGGACCGCTTCGATAAGCCGGCGGAAATCACCGTCGCCCGAAAACAGCACCAGATGGTCGGCGTGTTCAGCCATTTCCATCATGTCGCAGGCGATTTCGATGTCCATATCGCCGCGCCAGCGCTTGCGGCCCTGGCTGTCGACATATTCCTTGGCCGTCTTGGTGATCAGGGCAAAGCCATTATAATCGAGCCAGTCGACCAGCGGGCGGATGGGCGAATAATCGTCACCTTCCACCAGGGCCGTATAGTAGTAGGCCCGGATCAGAATGCCGCGCTTGCGGAATTCGTCCAGCAGCTTGCGGTAGTCGATGTCGAAGTTGAGGGCTTTGGCGGCGGAATAAAGATTGGCACCGTCGATGAAAAGCGCGATACGATCCGTCGGGTAGAAACTCATTCCAATAACTTTCAAAGAAATATGGCTCAAATTTCGCCCAGGCCACGCGACGACGACAACGCGGCAATTCTCATTGCCTACGGTTCCAACCTGCCGTCCGCCGCTGCTTTCCCTGCGCGTCAGTCTGCATCGCAAGCTTTTGCGCATGTTGTCAAGACATTGCAGGAGCGGGGACTGATTGTTAACAGAATTTCATCTCTGTGGTGGTCGCTCGCCTGGCCCGATACTTCGGACCCGCCGTACGTGAACGCAGTTATACAAGTCGAGACGGAGCTTTCGCCGGCGGCATTGCTAAGTCTCCTGCATGAAGTCGAATACAGCGCCGGACGGGTACGTGAAAAACGGAATGCACCGAGGGTTCTAGACCTCGATCTTATTGCCTATGGCCTGACAATTATGAATGAAGACGGCATTATACTGCCGCATCCGCGTGCCCATGAGCGCGCCTTTGTCATGGGGCCGTTGGCAGAAATCCTGCCCGGCTGGTATCATCCTGTGCTTGGGGAAACGGCTGCAACCCTCTGGAAGGCCGCCAAAATCGGCGCGGACGCCTATCCCTTGGCCTAGCTGTTGTCGCGATATTTAAGCCGAAAGCCGCTCACAATCTATCGGCATATCGCTTTAGGCCGGCTGAGCCTGTTTTGCGCGTTGATCCAGCCAGGTGTACAGACCGACGCCGGTGACGACCAGTAGCGTGCCGGCGAGGTCGGCCAGGGTGGCGTTCTGGCGCAGGATCAGCACGCTCATGCCGAGGGTAAAAATCGGGTTGATAAAGCTGATGACGGCATTGGCCTGGGACGAAATCCGGCTGAGAGCAAAATTGGTGAGGTAGCTGGGAGCGACCGTTGCGCCGATAGCGAGGCCCAGCACCAGCCACATCAAGGGCGCATTGAGAACGATGTCGCTGACACTGTGGGTCAGGAAGAAGTGCGCAAAGGTGGCGATGGCCGCGCCGCTCATCGCCCATGAGGTAAATAGCGACGGCCCCAGGCGCGCGATCAGAGGCTTGGCCAGCAGGAGATAAAGGGCGAACGACACTGAAGACGCCATGCACCACAGCGTGCCGGCCACGATCGCGGAGCCATGCTCGTGCAGGTCGGTGACGAAGATCAGGCCGATGCCGGCATAGGCGATCGCGAAGGTCCACAAGGCATTGACGCGCAGGGTCTGTCCGAAGAAGAGCGCGCCGAACAGAATGACGAACAGGGGGTAGGTGAAGATGATCAGCCGTTCGAATTCCGGCGACAGGGTGGTCAGGCTTTCGAAGTCCGTATAGCTTGCGAACCAGTAGCCCAGGGCACCGACCGCCAGCGCCTTGGCGTAGAGGTCCGGGCGCGTCCTGACGGGTGGCGGACCTTCGATACCCAGCTTGCGGTTGCGCAACCAGGTAAGGAGGCCGCCCAGGACGAAGAAGGGCGTCGCCAGCACCAGCCGTAGCGTTAGCAACGTTGAAGCATCGATATCGTATTCATAGGCGAGCTTGATCCAGATGGCCTTGCTGGCAAACAGAAAGGCGCCCAATCCGGCCATGATGTAACCGCCCCAGGTGTGAAGCCAGGAGGCTGTGCCGTTTTGTGTCTGGGGAGTAGCGCTCATGTCAGGAAACCGGATGGAGGAGGGGCGCCTGATCAAGAGTTTTCGTCGCGCCCGTTTGGTAAGCGGGCGGAGGGTAATGGTACCTATGCGCCCTTTTGTTTGCGCAGGTTAATGCGCACGGCCTTGCAAGCCCAAGTGAGCTTGGACAGAATATCGAGCTGAATCATCACGTGATTTTGGGCAAAGGATGTGAACATGGCGGCGCATTACCGGCTTTCTGGCCAAATGGCAACCAGCCGGCTTACACTTCTGCGATCACTTTGGGTTACCCTGTGTGTGCTGGCACTTACAGGGCCGGCCGAGGCACAGACGCTGCGGGGCATGGTGCATGTCGACGACGGCGACAGCCTGACGATCAATGGGCGGCAGGTGCGTCTGTTCGGCGTCGACGCCTTCGAGTACAGGCAGACCTGCGGCCGGATGAAGTGCGGGCAGGCGGCGCTTCAGCACTTGCGGCAGCTCGTCAAGGGCCAGTCCGTGGTGTGCGTACGGCAGGACATCGACGCTTACGGACGGGTAGTCGCCATTTGCCGGCTGGCGGATGGGCGCGATCTTGGTCGTGAAATGGTGCGCAGGGGCTACGCGGTCGCCTATCGCCGCTATTCGACGCGTTATGTCATCGACGAAGTTGCCGCGAAAAAAGCCAGGGCGGGCGCCTGGGCGCACGGCTTCCATCGGCCATCGGACTATCGCAGGTCACAGTGATTAGTCGCTGGTGGCGCGGACGGCTTTTTTCCAGATGCCGGTCGGCACGGACGGCGTTGTGTCGCTGAGGTGCGTCAGGTGGACCAGCAGGTCTTCCAGTTCGTCGACATCGTACGGCACGTGGATCAGCAGGACTTCGAGCTGGCGCCGTGCGTTGGTGTAGTGGCTGGCGGCGCTGCGGTGGACCTGGGCGCGCTCGCTCCAGCGAAAAACCGTCTGGAAGACCGACAGGATGGAGGTCAGGCTGGCCAGGATGAAGATGGCGAGGTTGATCGGGGTTTCATACTGGCTGTAGACCTCCGGCAGGACGATCGGAATCGCTGCCAGCACCGAGACCAGGAAGCCGCCCATCAGCGTCAGTGTGGTGAACCAGTTGGCGAAGCTTGAAAGTGTATTGGTCGCCAGCCAGTGACCGAGAGCGCCGCGCTTGATACGCCGCTCGGTCTCTTTCAGAATGCGCGGCAGGTCTTCCGCCTCGATCCGATTGGTCGCTTTGTCGCTGCCGTCCACGGCCTGATCCCCCTTGCCCTTGCGTTAAGGAATAGGGCGATGAGGCCGGACAGGCAAGATTTTTCTGCGGTTACAGCCCGTTGGCGGCGCTCAACACCGCCTTGACGCTGGCCGTGGCGATGTCGTCGTCGATGCCGATGCCGAAGACGTGGCGATCATCGGCCGTGCGGCATTCGATATAGGCGACCGCCTGGCTGAGCGAGCCCTTGGTCAGGGCGTGCTGGCCGTAGTCGAGGACTTCGAGCGCCAGGCCGTAATGATCGTTCAGCGCTTCGATGGCGCTGGAGATCAGGCCATTGCCGTGGCCGATGACCGAGGCTTCCGCACCGTCCTTGACGATGCGGCCGACAAAGGTCCGCTGCGTGCCCGAATGGACGGCGGCGGCCTG
>CAMLPZ010000234.1 GCA_946482045.1 uncultured Asticcacaulis sp. | reverse complement strand
GTCCACCAGGACATCTATGAGGGCACGATCGGCAAGAGCCCCATCGTGCTTGAAGTCCTCAGCTATAACGACGGCAACACGACCCTACGGTCGGGGCAATACTTCTACAGCAAGTACCGCACGCCGATAGCGCTTAAGGCGGGAACAGCGCCGCTGAGCTTCACCGAAAGCGATCCGGCCTGCTTTGATGCCGAATGTCCCGCGACGGCGACTTTGACACTGAGCGCAGCGGGCGAAGGGCTGAAAGGCACCTGGCAGGCCGCGCGCAAGCCCACGCGCATCGCGGTCGCGCTCAAGCGCGTTTCCACGCGCGACTACGCGACGACGCTCAACGTGAAGACGGCCTCCGCCCTGGCCATGGTCGTGTCGGACGAAGAGGTGCTGGTGGCCGCCGGCGGCAACCCCTTTCTGAAGAAGCTTTATGACGGCGACCTGGTCGACGGCCCCGAAACGCGCGTGCATGGCGTAGGCTACCGCACCGTCACGCACAAGGGCACGGGCGTCAGCTTCATCCGCATGACCCAGATGGCGGACCCGGCCATGCTTAAGGCCATCAATGCGCGACTCGACATCCGGCGTCACGCCAACCAGTCGGCGGCGCTGGAATGCGCCGAGCTGCGCAAGGAGAACGACCAGATCGAGGGCTTTGGCGGCTATGAGGATATCGACGTCAAGGTCGCCTATGTCACGCCGGCGCTGATGTTCGTCGAGCAGTCGGGCAGCACCTATTGCGGCGGGGCGCATCCCAATAATTTCTGGTCGCTGACGGGCTATGACCTCAGGATCGGGGGTAATCTCGACATGAACCACCTGCTGAAGCTGTACGACACGCCGGCCGGCTGGCAGGAAGGCGACGAATTGCCGGAGACCCCGCAGTACAAGGCGCTTGAGGCGAAACTGACTCCGAAATCGCCGTGGTTCGTGGGTGGTGCTGATATTCCGGACTGCGTGGCCGAGGACCTGGGCTATGGCTATACGCTGTCGTTCAACGCCAAGGGCCTGGTTTTCAGCCTGACCGACCTGCCGCATGTCATGGGCGCGTGCCTGGGCGAATACTATGTCGTGCCCTATACCGAGTTGAAGGCGCTGTGGCGGCCGGAGGCGAGGGCTTACTTCCCTGGATTGTTCTGACGCACAGGTGTGGCACCTGGAAGGCGCTCTATAGCTGCGTCAGGATGGTCTTGTCGGTGATCCCGATCCTGTCGCGGACCGACAGGCGCGGGGCGAGGGTGGCCATGAGTTCCTTACGTATCCGGGCGCTCTGGCCGACGTCGCCAAAGGCCCATTCGCACCGGTAGCCGCCGAAACGTCCATCAAGCGTCCGTCCAGCCCGAACCGCCATCATCCTCTGGATTTTTGTTTTGAACGGCTGGATCAATCTCACCGTCATTCGACGCCAGCCTTGGCAGCCGGACGGTGAAGGTCGTTCCGTCGCGTTCAGTGGAGGTCACGTCAATCTTCCCACCGTGCGCGACGACGATCCCTTTCGATATGTAGAGTCCAAGACCAAGATTGACGGGTATGGGCGCGTCCTTGCCGGGCTTGCCGGACTCTCCTCGGGTTAGCGCGTCGAACAATGTGGCCAGGATACGCGTGTTGATCGGGCTGCCCTCATTGTGCACCGACAGCACCACTTCCTGAGGCAGACCCTCGACGCTGATGGAAATGGGGGAGTCATAAAAGCCGTACTGGACCGCATTGCCAAGCAGGTTGGACAAGACCTGCCCCAGGCGCGCCTTGTCCCACGAACCGGCAAGATCGCCAGACATCTCCAGACGGAACTCACGGCCGGGATGCAGGGTCTTCATCTCGTTGACCAGTTGCCTGCACACGAATCGTAAATCGCAGACCTCCCGGATAATCGGGAAGCCCGTACCGAGCCGCGTGCGGGTCAGGTCCAGCAGGGTCGCGACGATATCGAGCGCGCGGTCGGCGCTGTCGCCAATCTGCGACTGCAACATGGCCTGACGTTCGCTGATTCCGCCCAGGCGCACGGTCAACTGGGCCGAATTGGAGATGGCGCCGAGCGGATTGCGCAGGTCGTGGCTCAGTATATCCAGAAAGAGGTTGCGCGATGTTTCCAGTTTTTTCGAGTAATTATGGATCGATTCCGTCATAACCTGGTCGACGGCCTCATGGAACCGGGTAAGGTCCCGTATATCCTGCTCACAAAAGACGGGTCGGGACGCTTCCCAGTTTTTGATGATGCTGGCGCGAAGCGCGCGATATTCAGAGACCATCTGATCGAGATTGAAGCCGCCGTCGTGCCGCAGGGACGCATGAGCCTCGGCCGCGCTGGGCGATTTGCCGTGCTTTTTCTTTCCCTGGGACTTCAGTAGCTGTTCCGGGCCGGACTGCGCGGCCTCTATGTCATGGACGATGAAGGCTAGGATTTGCGTGATATGGTCGCGCAGGGCCAGCGGACTCATCGCTCCCGCTGCGGGCACGAAATTTTTGGCAAAATTTTCCCATTCCAGAACAATGGGAGCCGGATTGTCACGAATGAAATCGGCAAGGCGCATAATGTATTCCATTACCTGAATACACCGGCATATCCGGCCTCAAGGCTTCAAGCCAAAATTCCAAACAACTGAAAAATATAGCGTTGGAAAGAGAAAGGATTTGGACGCAATATTCAGGTGATTTACGTCGTTCGTATATAATACACCTATTTGTAGAATTAGATATTGGTAAATAAATTACTTGGTGCCGAACAACACATAAGGTTGTGGCGGGTTTTCGATATCAGCGGATGAGGCGCGGGCGATATTGTCGCCCGCGCTCCCACATTACATGCCGGGCTGGTTGAGCAAGGTAATTTCGACACGCCGGTTGGATTGACGCCCCGCCACGGTGGCATTGGTCGCCAAGGGCTTTTCGACGCCGGAGCCGGAGGTCAGGATGCGTTCGCTGCTGACGCCGCCGGCCGACAGGATCGACTTGACGGAATTGGCGCGGGCCAGCGACAGGGTTTGGTTATAGTCCGCCCCGCCGACATTATCGGTATAGCCCTCTATACGCACCTTGGTCGCCGGACTGAGGCGCAGATAGTTGATCAAGGGCTGGAGGCGATTGACGCCGCCTGGCAGAAGCTGGGTCTTACCCGTTTCGAAACTAACGTCCTGAAGCACCATGGTAGATCCCATACTGCTGTTGGTCATGTTGTAGTCGCGCAGCTGTTCGCGGGCGCGGGCCAGTTCCTGGTTCTTTCCGGCCAGTTGGTCGTTCTTGCCGTCGATCACCCTGTCCTGGCCGGCGATACGCGCATCCTTGCCCTGCAGTTGCAGGTCCTTGGCCGCCAGTTGCCGGTCTTTGTCAGCCACCTGGGCAAGCCCGGTCAGGCGGGCGTTGTCGGCCTCGAATCTGGCCTGCTGGCCGCGCGTTTCGGCAAGATCGAGATAGGTCTGTCCGATCATCAACTGATGCTCGGCCTTTTCCTTGTCGCCGCGCGACCATTCCATCTGTGCGGAATTCAGCGCCAGCCTGGCATTGGACAGGTCGCCCTGCCCGCGGTCAGCGATATGCTTGTCGTTGAGGTCGGCTGACAGCCGGTTTTGCGCGTCGCTGACCCGGGCGTTGGGTCCCATCGACGTACAGGCGCCGAGCATGACAAACGCCGTGCCGAGGAGGAGCGCACGCGTCAGGCGTGTTGAAGTGATCTTGGTCATGTGGGCGTGTCCTATTGGGCGGGCGCGGCCATCGCCGACGCAAGCAGGTTGTTGTTGCTGATCCTGAGCGCAGCCAGGGTCGCGCGTTCGCTGGCCAGTGACGCCAGAAGCGCGGACTGTTCGGCCAGCCGTTCGGCGTTGTCGTAATGGTTCGCCTCGACCGCCGCGCGGGCGGCGGTCAGCCGCTGCCGCGCCATGTTGAAGCTTTGATCGCCGCTGTCGCCGGCCTGGCCGGCCTGGCGCGTGACCATTTCGATCTTGGCGTCGGCGCGGCCGATGGCCAGCCTGGCGGTTGCCTCATCCGCGAGCGCGGGCAGCGCGAAGGCTGACATACCCGCTATCGCCCAGCCGAGCCCGGTCTTTAGATGTGATGGATGACGGGAAAGATTTCGATTAGCCTGGGTCATTTAAGATCCCTTTCCGCCACATGCCGGGACACGGAAACCGTGCGCACTTCAGCAGAAGCGTTTGCAAAGGCTTACATGGTGATCGTGTAAAATAAAACAAGTCAAAATGTGGAGAAAAAACAGATAAATATCACTTTAATACAATTTCTAATTCTTGTAAGTAAATCATATTGCGCTTCGCGTCTTTTATAGGTCAGATTTTGTGTGTGTAAATATTTTCGACGACGGTATTTTTATTTATAACAGAAAGGAAAATGTGGCTTAATTATTAATAATGTGGCAGATATTTCCGTTATTCATCCGGAAATGATCGAAATGAAAT
Organism: uncultured Asticcacaulis sp.; assembly: GCA_946482045.1. The sequence goes on along the minus strand of CAMLPZ010000234.1, from coordinate 2,414 downwards.
CTTTAAATCTGCTTGCGATGGCGTTGGTGGTCATCGGGGGAATTAACTGGCTGCTGATCGGCGCCGGGCAATTCGATCTTGTCGCCTCGCTTTTCGGCGGGCCCGATACCGGGGCTGCCCGTGTCCTCTATGTTCTGGTCGGCCTGTCCGCGATCTGGCAGCTTGTGCCGTTCTTCAGGGCGCTCAGGCGGGGCGAAGCGCCAACCCTGCGCGAACATTAGAAACCGTCGGCCGGAAGCCAAGGCCTATTTCCCTGATTTATTGGATGTTGAGTGACTAAAAATTGAATAAAATATGTTATATCAGTTGGTTAATGTGATTATGTAATTTACTCTATCAGGCCGGGACCGTGTCCGCCGGCCAGGTTTCGACCGTCAGATGCGACAGTTCATGTACCGGCTTGAGGCGTTCGCGGATCGTGGCGCCGTCGGCGGTTCCGGCGATGGAGACGATGGCGGCGTGGGATTCTGGACCGATGCGCCAGACGTGCAGATCAATGATGGACGCATCTCCGGGCGCTTCGACGAGTTCCCGAATCTCCCCGGCGATGTGATCGTCGGTTTTGTCGAGCAGCACGGCGGCGGTTGCCTTCATCAGCGACAACGCCCAGCGGCCGATCACTATGCCGCCGACCACGCCCATGACCGGATCCAGCCACACCCAGCCGGCAAAGCGCCCGGCCAGCAGCGCCGCGATCGCCAGCACCGAGGTGAAGGCGTCGGCCAGGACGTGCATATAGGCCGACTTCATATTGTTGTCGTTGCCGTGGCCGTGGTGGTGCCCGTGGTCATGATGATGGTCATGGTCATGACCGTGGTGATGGCCGCCATCGGCCGACAGCAAAAGGACGCTGGCAATGTTGACGGCGAGGCCTATGACCGCGACCCAGATGGCTTCGGTAAAGGCGACGTCGGTGGGCTCAAACAGCCGCCACAGCGATTCCCAAGCGATGCCGAGCGCGATCACGCCCAGCACAAGCGCCGAGGCGAACCCCGCCAGGTCGCCGACCTTGCCCGTGCCAAAGGAAAAGGCACGGTCGTGGGCGTGCTTGCGGGCGAAGGCATAGGCCGCGGCAGCGATGCCCAGGGCGCCGGCGTGCGTCGCCATGTGGAAGCCGTCGGCCAGCAGCGCCATCGAGCCCGTCAGGTAGCCGGCGACGATTTCACCGACCATCATGACGGCGGTCAGGGCGACGACCCACAGCGTCTTGCGGCGGTTGGCATCGTGGGCGCGGCCGAGATAAACGTGGTCATGTACAGGTTTAAGCGGCATGTGAGCTATTTTGCGTAACGGCGTATAACAGCGATCAATTCTTCCGCACCGTTATCGCGTGATTGAGGCGTAAGGTCCGGGGCGGCGACGTGTTCGCGCAGGTGCTCGATGATCAATTCGTCCATCAGTCCGTTGACCGCCCCGCGCACGGCGGCGACTTGCTGCAGGACGTCGCTGCATGAGGCGTTGGCGTCGAGCGCCTTTTCGACGGCGGCCAGCTGGCCCGCGATGCGGCGGACGCGCTTGGTCAGATCGGTGCGGTTATGGGCTGTGTGTGACATACTATACTCCCCTATAGTATTTTGAGGCGAGAGGCAATGGGTACGGCAAGGCCCGATTATTCACCATCGCTTTCAGGCGTGACGTGCTAAGACCTGCTTCCAGCGGAATGATCGGGTGTCTGAACGTGTCTGGAAATGAAACGGGACAATCTATCAAGTTTTCAGAGGCTTTTCTCTTCTGGCTAAAGCTTGGCTTCATCTCGTTCGGCGGTCCGGCCGGACAGATTGCCATCATGCACCAGGAACTTGTTGAGCGCCGCCGCTGGATATCGGACAAGCGATTCCTGCACGCGCTCAACTATTGCATGATGCTGCCTGGACCCGAAGCGCAGCAACTGGCGACCTATATCGGCTGGCTGATGCACCGGACGTTAGGCGGGATCGTCGCGGGCGGGCTGTTTGTCCTGCCGTCGCTCATCCTCCTGCTTGGCCTGTCTTGGCTCTATATGGCCTTTGGGCACGTGACCCTGGTCGAAGGGCTGTTCTACGGCATCAAGCCCGCCGTCATCGCCATTGTCGTCCAGGCCCTGTATCGCATCGCCGGGCGGACGCTGAAAAACCCGCTGATGTGGGCCATCGCCGCGGCGGCATTTGTGGCCCTGTTCGTCCTGCACGCGCCGTTCCCGCTCATCGTGCTGGCGGCCGCTGTCACAGGCGCCGTCGCGGGGCGGTTCCGTCCGGCGCTGTTCGCCGTGACGGCTGCGCACACAGGCCGTGCGTCCCACGGCGTGGCAATGATTGACGACGCCACGCCGCCGCCCGACCACGCACGCTTCCGTTGGTTCCGGCTGGCCGTCATCCTTGCCGTGGGGCTTGTGCTGTGGGCCGGGCCGCTTGTGGCGGCGGGTGTGGCATTGGGGT
>CAMLPZ010000233.1 GCA_946482045.1 uncultured Asticcacaulis sp. | reverse complement strand
GTCAGGAAGACGGTAAAGCCCTGGTCCGTCAACCAGCGGATCAGCGAGTTTTTCGGTTGCAGATCAAGGATATAAAACTTGTTGATCCACGGTGGAAAGATCAGAAGCGGCGTCTCGCGCACCGTTTCTGTTGTCGGTGCGTACTGCAAAAGCTCGAAATAGCGGCCACGATAGACGACCTTGCCGGGCGTGGTGGCGACATTTTCACCGACCTTGAAGCGGCTGTAGTCCGCCTGGCTGATCTTGAGTTTGCCGTCGCCGCGCTCCAGGTCCTCGGCGAACTTTTCCATGCCCTTGACCAGGCTTTCGCCATTGGTGTCCATCAGGGTCTGCAGGGCCGCCGGGTTGGACATCAGGAAGTTCGACGGCGACATGGCGTCGGTCAAAAGCTTGGTGAAGAATTCCGCGCGGCGCTTGACCTTGGGATCGACGCCCTCGGCGGATGAGATCAGCTTGTTGATCCAGTTCGACGACAGCAGGTACGACTGCTTCATCATGTCGAAAACAAGGTTCTGTTCCCAGCGTGGGTCGGCGAATCGCTTGTCGGCGGGCTTGCCAGCCGGGGCGGCCTCGGCGCCCAGCATCTTGCGCGAAATATCACCCCAGAGCTGGAAATAGCCAGTCATCAGCTCGCTTTGCGCTTCCAGCAACTTGTCAGGCTTCTGAACCAGCGAGTTCATGATTTCGGTCATCGCCGGTGCGACCTGGAACGGATCGACGGGGGCTGCGCCCGCGGCCGTGTCGGGCTGTTTGAAGACCGTCTTGGCCAGGGCGCTCTGGGCCGTCATCGCGGCCTTGGCCAGGTTGACCGACAGAGCTTCGAGATGCCGCATATTATCGTTGTCGAAGCGCGGCATTTCCGGCTGAGGCTGCGGTTTGGCTGATTCGGGGGCTTGAGCCTGCGGCTGCGGCCCCGGCGCCGCTGACGGTCTGGCCTCAGGCGCCGGCTTCGCCGGTTTCGCGGCCTTGGCGACCGGCGCCTTTACCGGGCCGGGCTTCGCCGGCTTGGTGGACGCCGCAACCGTTTTCTCTTTGGCCACAACAGGTTTTGTCGCTTTTTTCGCTGACGCCGCCTTAGCGACCGGAGCTTTAGCCGTCGCTGCCTTGACGGGTTCGGTGTTCTTTGCAGCCTGCTTAGAGGCAGCGGTTTTTTTGGCAGTGGAAGGTTTGGCGGGCGGCTTGCTCATTCGGCCTCTTCGAACACGATCGATTTGAAAGGGTAATGTGGGCGGCAATCCAGTCGCTTCACGGGCGAAAATCAATACACATTATATTTTTCTTGTTTTCCTGCGGTTGAACCCGCTAATTTACGCCGCAGTCTGCGGAGCCTATCCATGCGCGCCATCTTCTTTTTCATCGCTGCCGTCAGCGCAGTACCGGGCATGGTGTTTGCACAAAATACTGCGGCGACACCGGACCCATCACGCGGGCTGGACACCATGCCGCGCTGGTCGGAATTCCCGGCGCCGCCAGCCGATGTGCCGACACCCGCCGAGATCAAGCGCCGCGTCGAAGCCGAGAAAGCCAAGCAGCGCCAGCTCAATGTCGAGGTTGCGGCCCTTGTTTGGGATAAGCAGGAGCCTGAAGTGATCGCCGGCGAGGCGCGCCAGGAAATCGCCAGCACTCTGCCGCCGCCGGCCGATGAAATCCTGCCGCCCGAACAACTTGAGGCTTTTGCCGCGAAACTGCGCGCCCAGGCCGTGCCTCCGCCCGTCGTCGACTAAGCATATTTGCTGACTTGGCTGTTCAGCGTCATTGCACTCTGCTAACTGTTGCGGGCCCGTTCAGAGCGATATTCCTAGCGGTTACGGCTAGGTATCGCGTCAAAGTAACGGGTGAATTCATCACGTTGCGCACTATATCAAAGACGCGGCGGATGTGAGGAAACTGCAAAAGGCCCAAGAAGAATAATGCCCGAAACGCTTGAACTGAATAGAAAAACCATGCCGGACGCTGACGCCGCCAGAGAATTCGCCCTAAGCCTGGACATCGTCCGCGTCGCCGAAGAAGCGGCCATTGCCTGCTTTGCCCAGATCGGCCGCGGCGATGAGAAGGCCGCCGACCAGGCCGCCGTTGATGCCATGCGCACGGCGCTCAACGCCATCGACATGGATGGCCGCATTGTCATCGGCGAGGGCGAACGCGACGAAGCCCCCATGCTCTATATCGGCGAAAAGGTCGGCACCGGCAAAGGCCCCGCCATCGATATCGCGCTCGATCCGCTGGAAGGTACGACGCTCGCCGCCAAGGCCATGGCCAATGCCCTGGCCGTCATTGCCTTCGCGCCGCGCGGCGGCCTGCTGCACGCGCCCGACACCTATATGGACAAGATCGCCATCGGTCCGGGTTATGCGCCTGGCATCGTCGATCTCGATGCGTCTCCCGAAGACAATGTGCGCGCATTGGCCAAGGCGAAAGGCGTCGATGTCTCCGAAATCGTCGCCTGCGTGCTCGACCGTCCGCGCCACGACCGCATCATCTCGTCGCTGCGCCAGGCCGGTGCGCGCGTCCACCTGATCACCGACGGCGATGTCGCCGGCGTCATTCACACCGCGCAGCCGGAAACGGGCATCGACATATATATTGGGGCAGGCGGCGCGCCCGAAGGCGTTCTGGCCTGCGCGGCATTGAAATGCGTGGGCGGCCAGTTCCAGGGGCGCCTGATGTTCCGCAATGATGCCGAACGCCGCCGGGCCGAAGCCATCGGCCTGACCGATTTCGACCGGAAGTACGACCTGAACGACCTGGTCAGTGGCGACGCGGTCTTCATCGCCACCGGCGTGACGCACGGCGCCCTGCTGCGTGGAGTGCAGAAAGAGACGACACTGTCCGGCGCGACCTTCGTGACGACCGAAAGCGTGGTTATGATGTCCAAGACCCACACCGTGCGCAAACTATCGATGCGCCGCCCGTTGCGAGTATAATGACCGAAACAGAAGCTTTGACGAATACCCTGGGGCAGGGCGCGGCCGCGCCCTATCTCGGTGTGACACGCTCCCTGACCGGACGCAGCTGGCGTGACCGGCTGGACGGGGCCGGTGTATCGCCGGCCGCGTTACGCGAGGTCACCCAGCGCATGGCGCTGATGGAATTTGTCGAGCCTGAGTTCGTCGAGCCTTTGGCCCGCTTTGTCGCGGGACGCGGTGTGAGCGCCGAAAAGCTGGAGCTGTTCCTGCGCCCGACGTTGAAAAGCCTGTTTCCCGATCCCGAATGCTTCATGGACATGGGTGCCGCGGTTACGGCCATCCTCGATGCCTTGCAGGCCAATGCGAAGATCTGCGTCTTTGCGGATTACGATGTCGATGGCGCTACCAGCGCAGCCCAGTTAGTGCGGTGGTTCCGGGCCGTCGGCTACGATCTTTTCGTCTATGTTCCCGACCGCGTCACCGAGGGTTACGGCCCATCGAACGCCGCCTTCGATTCGTTGAAGGCCAAGGGCTTCGACCTGGTCATCACTGTCGATTGCGGCGCCATGGCGCACAAGCCACTGGAGCATGCGGCCAGTATCGGCCTCGACGTCGTGGTCATTGATCATCACCTGATGCGCGAAGATCCGCCCAAGGCGCGCGCCGTCGTCAATCCCAACCGGCCTGGCTGCACCTCAGAACAGGGCAATCTGGCCGCGGCCGGGGTTGTATTTGTCGTCCTGGCGGCGCTCAACCGGGAAGCCGAAAAGCGGGGCCTGTTCACGGGAAAATCACGCCCCGACCTGATGCAGTGGCTGGACCTGTCGGCCCTGGGGGCCATCTGCGACGTCACGGCCCTGACCGGATTCAACCGCGCCCTGGCATCGCAGGGACTGAAAGTGATGTCCAGGCGCCAGAATGCCGGCATCCGCGCCCTTATGGATGTGGCCGGGGGCAGCGATTCGCAAAGCCTGATGAACACCTTCCATTCCGGCTTTGTCATCGGCCCGCGCATTAATGCCGGCGGACGGGTAGGGCGCTCGGACCTTGGTGTCAGATTGCTGTCGACCGATGATGACGCTGAGGCTGCGGCTCTTGCCGGTGAACTCGATGAACTGAACCGGCTGCGGCGCGAAGTCGAGGCCCAAGTGCTCGACGAAGCGATGCGCACCGCCGAGACCCAAGGCCTGTGGCCGACCGACGACCCTGTCGTCGTAATCGCCAAGCCTGACTGGCATCCGGGCGTAATCGGCATCGTCGCAGGGCGCCTGCGCGAGCGCTGGCACAAACCGGTCATTATAATCGGCATAGATCCGGTCAGCGGCATGGGCAAGGGCTCGGGGCGCTCGCAGACGGGAATCAATCTCGGGGCCGCCGTCGGCGCCGCCTACGAATCGGGTCTGCTTTTGTCCGGTGGCGGTCATGCCATGGCGGCAGGCCTAAGTGTCGAGGGTGAGCGCATTTCCGAGTTGCGCCGCTTCCTCAACGACCATATCCGCACGCATGTCAGCGCCGACGATCTGGTCGAGACCGTCGACGTCGACGGCATACTGAGCCTGAAGGCCGCATCGCGCGCGCTCTTCGACCGCTTCGACCTGCTGGCACCCTACGGCCAGGGCAATCCCGAGCCGCTGATTGCCTTTGCCGATGTCCGTATCGGTTACGCACAAGCGCTGAAGGGCGGTCACGTCCGCTGCGAGATCAGCGATGCCTCCGGCCATAAGTTGAAAGCGATTGTTTGGCGCGCCGAAGGAACGGCAATCGGCGATGCCTTACTCAGGCCATCCGGCCTGGTGCACATTATCGGCCGCATGAAGGCCGACGACTATATGGGCCGGCGCGGCGTTCAACTGGAAATTGAGGACATAGCGCTTGCCGCGCGATAAATGGCCTTGCCTGTGTATAGGTTCAAATTTTTTTGAAAATCCGCTTGCAACGCAAAACGAGAGAAGCTAACTAGCGCACCTCTTGACGCGGTCCCTTCGTCTATCGGTTAGGACGTCAGGTTTTCAACCTGAAGAGAGGGGTTCGACTCCCCTAGGGACTGCCATCAAGATTTCGCCATCCGGTGCTGCAAGACACTGAAAAAACGGGCGCATTTGACGTAACGTCAATCTTTTAATCCACACATTTTTAAAGTGTTATCGATCTCATTTTTGAGAACGAGTCGAAAGTGCTCGCAAAAACGGGCCATTTGCCGTAAAATTCGCGACAAATGCGAATTAGTCTCTATTTTGCTCTCCCAAATTGAGATATCCGTGTTATGATATTGTGATCTCATTGATCACATCGAGGGCGTACTAGTTGACGTGGTGAGGAATTATGAGTTTGTTTGATTATAGCAATAAGAGCGATGCCGAGGATCTGATTACGATTTCAGGGCACGTGAAGTGGTTCGACGCGGCCAAGGGCTATGGCTTTATCGTTCCCCAGGATGTTGCGCAGACAAGTATGCGGGACGTTCTGCTTCACATTTCAAGCCTGCGAGACATTGGACGTGACACCGCGCAGGAGGGCGCGCGGATCACCTGTAAGATCGCAAAACGGGCCAAGGGTTGGCAGGTCATCAGTATCGACCATATCGACCAGGCCTCCGAAGTTCCGGCAACCGCGCGGGCGGATCGTAGCGACCATGCGCCGCGTGCGACCCGCAATCTCAATGAGAGCGTGCGCGTTGGCGACCTGGAAGCGGCGACCATCAAGTGGTTCAACCGCACCAAGGGTTATGGATTTGTCGTTCGCGGCTCCGACCCGACCGACATCTTCATCCACATCGAAACCCTGCGCCGGTACGGCCTTGAGGACGTCCAGCAGGGCGACACCATCATGGTCCGCTTCGGCGAAGGCCCAAAGGGGTTGGTGGTTACAGAAGTCCACCCACGCGCCTTGGTCTAAGGGAAACCGAACAGCAAAAAAATAAGGCGCGGGCGGCTATGCTTTCCGCGCTTTCTTTTTGCCGCAGATTCGCCTTGAAAACGGCAGCGGCGGCTATAAGACTTCGCGCGCAACGGGTTGGAGATAGAGGCTGGCCATGATGAAATCAGTGGTTTTGACGGCATGCGCACTGGCGCTGGGTTTCGCCGCTAGCGGATCACTGTCCGCTGCGAACGTGCCTGACCGCGTGGCATCGGTATGCGCCACCATGAATCTCACACCGTACTCGCCGCCCGAACCCTTAAGCGTTCGCAGTGCCAAGGGCACGACCCATTTCAAGGTCGAGGTCGCTGACAGTTTCAAGGAGCGCGAGCAGGGGTTGATGTGCCGCACCGGCCTTAAGGACGACTACGGCATGCTTTTCGAATTTCCGAATGTCGCGGAACGCGCCTTCTGGATGCAGAACACCATCTCGGCGCTCGACATCATCTATATCGCGCCGGACGGCCGTATCGTTTCCATCCAAAAAAATGCCAAGCCGTTCGATACCACGCCTTTGCCATCGAACGGACCGGCCAGCGGCGTGCTGGAAATTCGGGCGGGTTTGAGCGACAAGCTGGGCCTGAAACCAGGTGACCGCGTCGAACACCCGTTTTTCCACAAGCCATAGAGCCGCTTGAGCAAAATCGCGGATTTTCGCACTACAGGGGCTTGCTATGCCGTAATGAAAATGGCATGAAGCGCGCCTCTCGGTCCTCCGGTTGCGGCGGGGTGTAGCGCAGCCTGGTAGCGCAGCTGTTTTGGGTGCAGCAGGTCGGAGGTTCGAATCCTCTCGCCCCGACCATCGGAGCCGAAGATTGAGATATGTCGGGGCGTAGCGCAGCCTGGTAGCGCGTCTGCTTCGGGAGCAGAAGGCCGGAGGTTCGAATCCTCTCGCCCCGACCATTTAAAAAGGCGGCCCCTCGCGGGCCGCCTTTTTAAATGGTAGTGGTGATCGGATGAGAACCTCCTGGTTCGAAACGAAGCGTTGCGGATGCAAC
>CAMLPZ010000232.1 GCA_946482045.1 uncultured Asticcacaulis sp. | reverse complement strand
GAACGGAATGGTTTCGCTGCCGATGCGCAGGGTCCCGTTATTCGCCGAGCCCACGTTCGGCAAAACGATCTCGACAATGATCGAACCGATATTGCCGCAGCCGCGCGCGCCATTGACCGCGCCACCACGGGCCTCGACACGTTTCGCCTTTGCGCCGCTGATGCCGGTAAGCTGGGCATCCGGCGACAGGTCGATGCCGTGGCCGTAAAATTCAAACTGCGCCTTGCCTTCACCGCCGATGACCAGGCGGCCATCAGACGGACGCCACAGGGCGAAGTTGTTGTTTTCTTGGGCGGTGGCACAGTTGCGGTCGCCGTCGCGTGGATAGGCCATACTTTCGACCGAGGCGTAGGCGGAGGTCGCCGGAAGAAGGAGGGTGGCTATCAGAATAGTCAGTGTACGCATGATCATCTCCTTGTTGAGATTTGAAGGACTATTGCGTGGCCTTGACGGGGGCGCGCTTCTTGCCCGGCACGGTGGGGGCCGCGCCGTCGTCGCTGCCCGAAGTGGCGGGGCGGCTGGCGCCGGTTTGGCTGGATGAGCTTGAGCTGGAACCCGACCGCGACGAACTGGCGGTGCTGCGGCTGCGCAGGTCGACGCCGATCAGCGCGGTGTGCAGGTCATTGCCGGTCTTGCGCGTTTTGCCGGTGTCGTAATTTTGAGTGTAGGTGTCGCCATTCTTGGCGCCCGGCATCTTCTTGCAGTCGATAAAGCCGATCATCCGGCCGCCGCCCTGGTTGACCCAGACATCTCCATCGCCATCCTCGTCCCCTTCACTTTCGTCGGAGGCGGCGGCAACATCGGCGGGAACGCCGACCAACTGCATGACGGCAACGCAGTCCTGCTTGGCCTCGGCCGGCGCGTTTTGCAGCAGGCTCAGCGGCAACAAGGTGGACAGAATGGCCGGTACAACAAGCACTTTACGCATGACATCACCTTTCATATTTTCAGGAATTACGGAATAAGCAAATCCTTGACGATTTCGCCCTGGTCGCGCGGCAGGCTGGGCCAGGTGAGGCGGGCATCATCCTTGCGGCCGCGCGTGAACAGGCGGGCGTGTTCCAGCTGCTGGGTAATGGTGGCGGCATCGCTGCCGGGGGCGACGACCGTGCTCCACAGGCTGATCAGGCGTTCGACATCGGCAGGGCGCGCCCATGGCCGGGCATCGAACGAGGTGACGGGCGACGGCGTCACTAGGATCAGCACGGCGTCGCGTTTATCGGTGGTGATGCGGCGGTTAAACAGCGAGCCGACAACTGGCGCATTACCGATGACCGGTGTCTTGGTTGCGCTTGAGTCGCGCACGCTTTCGGACAGGCCCGACAGGATCAGCGTCTTGCCGAAGTCGACCTCGACGGTCGTTGATACCGTCTGGCGCCAAGTGTTGACCGATTCATTGAAGTTACCCGCCGGTTCGCCCGACAGAAAGGAGCGCGTCACCTCGATCTTCAGCCGGCTGCGTTCCGGCGTGATGTCAAGCGGCGTCACCTTGATATTGGTGCCGATGTCGATCGATTCCAGTTGCGAGAAGTTGATACCCGTAACGGCGACCTTGGCCGAGCGGCCGACGAAGAAGTCCGCGGGCTCGCCGCGATAGGCGCTCAGCATCGGCCGGGCGACGACCTGATAGTACTGGCCGAAGCGGTTGAACAGATTGAGATTATAGGTCAGCTGCGGAATGGTAATCGCCTGGGTCACCGTGCGCGCGATATTGCCGCCGCCGCTATCGACCGTTTCCTCGCGGAAGCCGTATTGCGCCTGCAGGCCATCGAGCAGGTTGAGCCCGATACTGTCGCGCTGTGAGGTCTGGGACAGGATTATGGCGACGTCGACGGAGACCTGATCGGGTGTAGATGGCGCCGTAGGTTCCACCGGAGCGGCTGCGGCCTCGGCGCCGCCGGTGCGGATCAGTTCGTTGACGCGAGTGAGGATGGTCGGCGCCTCATTGGGGGCCAGGGTTTGGAACTCGGAGAGGACCGTGTGGGCTTCGCCATCGCGGCCGCTGGCGGCAAGGGCCAGGGCGCTGATTTTCAGCGCGTCCTTGCGCAAGGTGGCGTTACCCGATTGTGCGGCGCGTGCAGCGCTCAAGGACGCCAGTTGCGGATCGCCGGCCAGATAGGCCGAGATGGCCAAAGCCAGCAGCGCGCGATGATCGTCGGGGCGTGCCAGCACGGCGCGGGCAAAATAGCTTTGCGCCTGGACGTAGCGGCCGCGATCGTGCGCCGCCTTGCCGGCCAGGACCGCTGCCCAGTAGGCGTTTTGCGAACTGCGCAGCGCCATATCGTAGCCGGCGGCGGCAATGTCCTGGGCGCCGGGATCGCCGCCAGCGGCCTGCTGCGAGGCGAGGGCCAGAAGGGTCTGGCGATTGGCATCGGACGGATTGCGCGCCGCCGCGTCACCGAAGCCGCGCACCGCCTTTTCCGTGTCGCCCGCCAGTAGGGCCCGAGCGGCAGTGCTCAGCCCTGTATCCGGCACTGTGGCGTGAGGCCCGGCCCCGGTTGTGGCGCAGGCCGATAATCCGGCCAGCAGCAGGGTGCAGGCCAGTACAGGTGAAATCTTGGTCATGGATGTCCCTCCAAAATCCAGTGAGCGCGGAGATCTCCGGCGGTGAACGTTAGGGTGCCGGGGCGGGCGTCATAGACAAAGGTCCAGCCGGCGAAGAACGGGTCGGTGGAAAAACCAAGGCGCTGACCCACCTCGCCGGCGACGGGCACCACACCGAACGCGTCAATCGTGGGAGCGGCAGCGAGACGGTTGTAAAGTGCGTAGAAGCCGGCTTGGTGCGGGCTGCCGTTGACGTCTGTATTCAGCCCTCCGGCAGCGGTGATGAGCCGGTTGAAATCGACCGGCGCCATCGCTTTCGGGCTGTGTGAGCGGGAAGCGTCCTTCGGTTGATAGATACCGTTGCGGCGGGCATGGACATCGATCGCGGCGCCGTTGACGCAGAGGAGGATGATTTCAATGGCGCCCAGGCTGGCGATTTTGAACAGTCCGGTCTGGCGCGCCATAAGCGCTGCCTTGACGTTCGGATAGGGCGTGAAGCGCGGCGCGCCGGCTGCCCCGGACGCGAACGGCGCGGCGGCTGTGGCGCCAATCAGCGCCTTTAGCGTTAGTCTGCGGGTGGGATGGGCCATATACGGCGGCTCCACGGTCCTGGGTTATAAGTCCCTGGAAAAGTGAGCCTTTCGTGCCGTCATGGCCATGTTGTAATCTGTTGCAAACAGGGGTTTGTGGTTGCCCCGGGCCGGTTGCAAAAAGCGGCGGATCAGAGGACCGAGGCCGCCTTGCGGCGCCGGACCAACTGGCTGATCTCAGCATCGCCCATCCAAAGCTGCAGTATGCGCGCCGTGATGCCGGCCTGTCCCCAGACCTCGCCGCGTTGGTCGGCGGCTTTCAGCAGGGTCAGGGTCTGCTGCCGGTCCTGCGCCACCGAGGCCAGAAATATGGGCCACAGATGGGTTCGGCGCGTCCCCGCCTTTATCTCCTCCATGGACGCCGTCATCAGTACACGCTGAACGTCGGCGGCCCCGGATTTCAGCGCTTGGCGCAGCTCCGCCGTATGCCGGATCAGGCCGCTGTCCTCCCTGAGGCGGGCATATTCGCTCAAATTCTGGACGTAGCCGACATAGTCGCCATCGGCCAGAGCGATGACCGACAGGCAGTCGTGCAGGGTGGCGAAATCGGGATGGCTACGCACCAGGTCGGTCATGGCCGTTCGCGCGCCGTCCGTATCGCCGGCCGACCAGCGCGCCCAAGCGAGGTCCGTCTGGATGGCGACCGATCCGGGCTCGATCAGGCGGGCGGCGTTGAGCTCCTTTTGCGCGGCGACATGCTGGCCGTTGTCGACCAGGATGTTGCCGTACCAGAAGTGCGACTGCGCAGACGACGGATCGAGTTCCAGCGCCCGGCGGAAGGCTCGGCCGGCTTCGGCGGGCTTGCCTTCCCACCAGTAGAGGATGAAGCCCAGTGCCCGGTGCGCGCCGGGGAGGTTTGGGTCGAGCGTCAGGGCGCGTTGAGCGGCAGCCTTGGCCTTTGGGAAGGCATCGCCATCAGACATGGCGCCGAATTCCCGCGACAGCAGATAGGCGTCGGCCAGGCCTGACCAGCCAGGCGCAAAGTTCGGATCGCTGCGGGTGGTCAGCTCGAAACCGGCGATGGCGGCGTTGAGCGTGTCGGGTGTGCGCCTTGCCCAGTCGTCGCGCGCCTTCAGATAGGCGGCGCTGACCGCCGGGTCGGACGGCAGAGGGGCGCGTGATGGCGCGGTACGATCCCATAGCATAATTGAGGTGATGGTGCCCGCCAAGATCACGCCGGCTGCGGCGCCCCCGATCCACAGCTGCCGCGAATTTGTGCGAAAGCTGGCCGGTGCGGCCGCCGTCTTTGCCGTCTCGTCGTCCAGATTGGACTGGCTGGCGGCCCAGCGGTCGAGCTCTTCCTTAATGGCATAGACGGTACCGGTCTTGCCGCCCGGAATGCGCTTGACGGGCAGGCCGCGTTCACGCGCCCAGCGCATGACGGTTGTGCGGTCGCGCCCGAAATGCGCGCCGATGGACTTCCACCCATCTAACCGACTGGTTGACACCGCATCGCCCCTTCCCGGCCTGGCATGAGATGTATTGACGCGTGGAATATACCAATGTTCCTCCGCTTCAAAAGGTCTTTTGTGACAACAAAAATGACACAAAAAAAGCGCGGCTCCGATGAAGAGCCGCGCTTCTATGTTACGATACAGGTCTTTTAGAACTTCGAGCCCAACCGGACGCCGAGGGTGCGCGGCGTGTTGGTGATGACGTAGTTGCGCTCATAGCACGAGCCACACTGCTGATAACGGCCCAGCTGCGCCCGCTCGTCGGTCAGGTTGTTGAGGAACAGTTCCGCCGTCCAGCTGTCCCATGACGCGCCAATGGCGAAGTCGATCGTCGTATAGCCCTTCAGCTTGCCGAGCTTTTCCGCCGGATTGACGATGGCCTGCGTACCGACTTCGATCGCCTGGGTGCGGATGTCGGACGTAGCATCCGACTGGTGGGCGATCTTGAGCTGCCAGTAGGGTGTGTACTTGTCCATCTCCCAGGTATAGCGGGCGACGGCGCTGAGCTTCAGCTCAGGTGTGATCGGCAGGCGGGTGCCCTTGGGCGCCGCGACGTAGTTATCCTCGTCGGTTGGCGTCAGGACCGGCGAGCCGGTGTCGTATTTCGTTTCATAGGTCGTGACGATGCCCGTGCAGGTTGGATCGTTATCGTCCTGGTATCCGCATAGGTTTTCGGTTGTCTTGGCGTCGGTATAGGCGCCGCTGGCCGAAATGGTCAGGCGTTCGGTCGCCGTCCACACCAGGTCGGCCTCGATGCCGTTGATCTTGGCGTTCGGGCCATTGTGCACCTCGGTGAAGCTGTTGGCGCCCAGGAAGGAGAACTGGAAGTCCTCCCAGTCCTGGCTGAAGATGGCGCCATTGAAGCGGATGGACTTGTCGAACAGGCTGGTCTTCCAGCCGAATTCGTAATTGGTCAGGAAGTCGGCCTCATAGGGCGGAATGGTGCCGCGGCGGTTGATGCCGCCCGGACGGAAGCCCTTGGAAAAGGTGCCGTAGATCATCGTATCCGGCGTCGCGCGCCAGGTCAGGTTGATCTTCGGAGAGAAGCCATCGCCCTTGGCGTGCTTGGGGCTGACCGAGCTGTCGGCATTCTGCACGCCAAGATTGGTGCAAGGCGTGCCATCAATAGCAGGTGCGATCCAGGTGCCGGTCGGGTCGCGCGGATTGATGGCGCCAACTGTGTCGGTGGTGAAACAGCGGCGCGCGCCCGATGAGCCACCCGCGCCGTTGGGCGGCGCGCCATTGGCGAAGTCCGGGTTGCGACCGAAGCCGAAGAAGCCGATCAACGAGTTGTCGTAAGAGAAGGCACGGCCGCCGGCGGTAAGCGTCAGGTCCGGCGTAATGTCGAAGCTGAGTTCGCCGAAGATGGCGCTGTCGCGGTCGATCCGCTCCTGCTTGGTCAGCCACAGCGTACCCGGATGGCCGTTAACCGACACGGCGTCGGCCAGGCCGGGAACGCGGTAGTCCTGATAGATATCGTGGGTCTGGTGCTGGAAGAACAGGCCGCCGACAAAGCGCAGGCGCTTCTCGGCCGGTGTCGCGACGCGCAGTTCGTGGCTGGTCTTGGTGTACTTGTCCTTGGCGACGATCCACTGGCGCGGATCGGTGATGTCGCCGTTGTTGTCGTAGAAATAGAAGTAGCCGGCGTTACCGCCGTTACCCGAGTAGAGCTGGTCATAGGCTTCGGCATAGTCGGTATAGTCGGATTCGGTGTCGACCTTGCGCTCCATGTAGGCGCCGGCATAGGTGACGTCGAAGATACCGACCTTGCCCTGGACCGTCAGGGCGGCCTGGGCGAAGCGGTCGTGGCCCGACTGCGGGAAGAAGGCCTGGACCTCGAGATCGCCGACGCTTTCGTCGAAGCCGCCGGCGCCGTTGCGCTTGGCGTCCTGGCCGATCAGCGATGCGTTGACCGTCCAGTTGTCGTTCAGGTCGATCAACAGGGCCGCGCGGCCGCCGACAATGTCCTTGTCGTTATAGTTGTCCTCGACGAATGCGTCATTGTCGACGACGATCCCGCCCGGAACCGGCAGGAAGGCGCGCGTGCCGGGGACGTTGTCGATGAAGCCGGCGTCATGCTGGGCCCAGCCAACCAGACGCAGGGCCGCGTTGCTGCCGATGGGCGTGTTGAACATGCCTTCCACCTTGCCGCCCGTGCCGCCATGGGCGACCGAATTGGCTTCGACGTCGAAGCGGCCGAATGTGCCCGACCGCGTCGGCTTGTTGGTGATGATACGGATGGTGCCGGCTTCGGACG
>CAMLPZ010000231.1 GCA_946482045.1 uncultured Asticcacaulis sp. | reverse complement strand
CAGAAGTGGCTGCCGGACGTGCGCACCTGGTGGCGCAAGGCCGGCCGCGAAATGACCCTGCCGGTGGATGGCGTCACCGGCGCCACGCGTGCGCCAGGCCGCCAGACCCTGACAATCGACAGCGCCGCCTTGAAGGGCCTGTCCGCAGGGCAATACAATTTCGTCATAGAAGCTGCCCGCGAAGCCGGCGGTCGCGACCTGGTAAAGGTTCCGGTGGTCTATAATCCTGCCAAGGCTGTCACGGCCCAGGGCAAGGGTGAGGGCGAGCTGGGCGCGGTGTCGTTCACCTACAAGCCGTAGTCACAGCGAAATGCAAATCATTCGCAAAAATCTTGTTGCGAATGATTTGCAAGAATGCTAACCCAACAGCAACAACGACAGGTCGCCTTATTGCCGCCTGTTACAAATATCGGGCACGAAGAAGATGACCAAGGGGCTGAATTTCAAAGGAATGCGGTTGGCGTGCGGCATGGCCGCGCTGGCTTTCGCGGCATTGGCGCCGATGAGCGCCGAGGCCCACCGCCAGTGGCTCAGGCCGTCGGCCGCCCAGGTTGAAGGGAAGGCGCCGTGGGTGACGGTCGATGCCGCCAGCTCCGAAGGCATTTTTGATTTCGACCACATGCCGGTGCGTCTCGACAACCTGGTTATCACCGGACCCGATGGCCAGCCGGTCGAGGCCCAGAACAAATGGACCGGCAAGATGCGTTCGGCCTTCGATGTCGAACTGAAGACGCCTGGCACCTATCGCATTGCCGTCGTTGGCGCCACCGTTATGGGCAGTTATACGCTGAATGGCGAAACCAAGCGTTTCCGCGGCACCGAGGCCGACTATCAGTCTCAGATTCCGGCCGGTGCTGTGGATGTCCGCATTTCGCGGAACTTCAGTCGCATCGAAACCTTCGCTTCGGCCAACAAGCCGAACGACGCAGTCCTGCAACCGACGGGCAAGGGGCTTGAGGTCGTGCCGCTTACGCACCCCAGCGAGATGTTCGTCGGCGAGGCCGTCCGGTTCCGCTTCCTGCTCGATGGGAAGCCGCTGGCCGGCCTGAACGTCACGGCCATTCCCGATGGGGGCCGGTTCCGCAATGCGCTGAAGGAAATCGTGGCAACGACCGATGCCAACGGCGAAGTTGCCATCACCTGGGAGCGGGCGGGCTTTCACCTGCTGACGGCCAGCTATCCACCGCGCCGTCAGGGCGGTGAAGGTCAAGGTGCTCCCGGTCAGGGCGCACCTGCCGGTGCGCAGGACCAGCCTGCCGTACGTTACGCATATACGGCTACTTTTGAGGTTCTGGCCAACTAAGACGCGCAGCCCGCCGCGCATCCCGGCGGGCTGTTTTCCGACCTGTTGATGCAAATAATACCCATTCGCAGCTGAGGGGGCATCCTTGGCATGCTTCCTCCCCGGACGCCCGCGCGGCGCCCATGCAGACTAAGGACGAGTAAGATGAGCTATATCCGCAGCCGCAAACACGCGGTGAACCCGTATCTCGCCGCCCTGGCCGCTCTGGCCGTTGCGGCACCTGTCGCGGCTGTTGCGCAGGAGCATGGTGATCATCACAAAGGTGGACATCACGGCAAGCGCGATCACCGTCATGGCGACGAAGACGAAATGGTTATTCGCGGGCAGCGCGAAGGCTTCAAGGTTAGTGCCACTTCGTCCGATAAACGCACCCAGCCCCTGCTCAACACGCCGCAAACCGTGACCGTTATCACTGCGGAAGTGATCGATCAGCAGAACGCCACCACGCTGATAGACGCCCTGCGCAATACGCCTGGCATCACGATGCAACTTGGTGAAAACGGCAACACCTCGGCCGGCGATACTATTCAAATGCGCGGGTTTGCCGCCCAGACCTCGATATTCCTCGACGGTATAAGGGACCTGGGTGCCGTATCGCGGGATACCTTCAACATCGGCCAGATCGAAGTTGCCAAGGGTTCGGCCGGCAGCGAATTCGGCCGGGGCGCGTCTTCGGGTTACATCAACCTCGTCTCAAAGCTGCCGCACTTGGGCGGTGGATCGTCCGCGCAGGCATCGCTCTACAGCGAGGGCGGCCACCGCGCTTCGGCGGACGTCGATTTCCGCACCGGCCGGACCAGCGCCTTGCGCCTGAACGCTTTTACACAGGACATCGATACTGCCGGCCGTGATTACGTCAATCGCTCGGGCTGGGGTTTTGCGCCTTCCTGGGGCGTAGGCATTGGCACCGACACGCGCTTTTATGTCTTCGGTCAGGTCATCGAACAGAACAACGTGCCAGATGGCGGCATTCCGACCATTGGCCTGGACGGCTACAGCAATGCCAGCACCGACAACGGCGCAACCTTAAGCGCCGCCAAGCGCGTCAATACAGAGAACTTCTATGGCTCGGTATCTGATTATGAGGACACCTCCGCGTCCATGCTTACCGGCAAGATCGAGCACGACTTTTCGGAAAACTTGCGCCTGACCAACCTGATCCGCTACGGCACATCGAACATCAACCGCGTGTTGACCGGCGTGAATACGGGCGCGACGGGCATCACCACGCCTGACCAGACCGACCCAGCGACCTGGACCGTCAATCGCAGCCGTCAGGGAGTCGATCAGGAAAACACCATCCTGACCAATCAGACTAACCTGCGCTCCACCCTGGCCTTCGCGGGCATCGAGCACCAACTGTCCGGCGGTCTTGAGTTTACCTATGAGAGCCAGTTAACGCGCACACGGGCGGCTTCGGGCACGACCACACCGGCCAACCTTTACAATCCAAACCCGAACGATGCGATGGCTTCGCTGGTCTATACGGGCGCCGAAAGTGACGGAAGCACGGTTACGGCGGCGCTCTATCTGTTCGACACAGCCAAGCTGAATGAACAGTGGCTGCTGAACGGTGGCCTGCGCATCGATGGTTATCGTATCAAGACGAACGCGACTCCCGCGACCGGCGGTGCGGCCATCCGTCCGCTTGAAGATCAGGGTACGGTGGTCAGCTGGAATGTCGGTGCGGTTTATAAGCCCATCCCGAATGCCAGCCTGTATGCCGCGATCGGCACGTCTGTCACGCCTCCGGGCAGCGCCAACCACACGCTGAACGCCAACGCCACCAATGTCGCCAACCCCAATTTCGACCCGCAGGAAACATCGAACCTTGAGTTCGGTGCGAAGTGGGACCTGTTTGACGCTCGCCTGGCCCTGACCGCGGCCTGGTACAGCACCAAACACAAGAACGAGATTGTAGAAGACATTGATCCGGGTACGGGCGTCACGGCTGTCCAGTTCGGCGAGCGTAAGGTCGAAGGCGTTGAGCTGGGTGTCGTTGGCAAGATTACCTCCAAGTGGCAGGTCATCGCCGGTCTCCAGACGATGAAGACCGAAATCACGGAAGGCCTGGCCACCGGTAACAACGGCACGGGCGCTGCCGCGCGATGGTCGCCGGACCTGACCGCTTCGCTGTGGTCGACCTATCAGGTTACGCCGAAGTTCATCGTCGGCTTCGGAGGCAATTACAGCTCCGAGCAACTGCGCGTCGTCGCTCCTGGCGCCGCCCCAGGCACCGGCTTGCCGGAAATCCCGGCCTACTTCGTCGCCAACGCCATGGCGGCTTACGACATCTCTGAGCGTCTGAAACTCCAGCTCAACATCAACAACCTGTTCGATGAGGACTATATCAGCTCGCTGAACAACGGCGGTGGTCGTGTCCTGATCGGTGCGCCCCAGAATGCCGTCTTGTCGCTGGCGGTGAAGTTCTAATCCGGCCTCGACGTGAACTGAGAAAGGCCCTGGTTTTACACCGGGGCCTTTTCATATAATGGAGTCCGCATCATGATGCTCCACATCCCCCAATTGCTGACGGCTGAAGAACTGACGTCGTTGCGCGCCGAATTGGCGATGGCGCCGTGGCGTGACGGCGGCATGACGGCTGGCGCCCAGGCGTCTAAGCTCAAGAAGGCAGAGCAACTGCCCTACGAAGATCCCGTTAATCTGCGTTTGAGCGCCATCGTGGCTTCCGCCTTGAAACGTCACCCGATGTTTGCGTCGGCCGCCCTGCCGAAAACCATCCTGCCGCCACGCTTCAACCGCTATTCCGGCGGCGGCACGTTCGGCAATCATGTCGACAGCGCCATCCATTTCGACCCGTCGACGGGATTGAGCGTCCGTACCGACATATCGACGACGGTCTTTCTTAGCCATCCGGAAGACTATGACGGCGGAGAACTGATTATCGAGGACACCTATGGTGCCCATGAAGTCAAGCTGCCGGCCGGCGATGCTATTCTTTATCCATCGACTTCGCTTCACCGCGTCGAACCGGTGAAGCGCGGGACGCGGACGGTATCGGTGCTGTGGACACAGAGCATGGTGCGTGACGGCGTGCGCCGCCAGATGCTGTTCGACCTCGATATGACGATCCTAAAGCTCAGGGCGCGGTTAGGTGATTCGGACGAGGTGGTGGCCTTGACCAGCCACTACCACAACCTCATCCGTCAATGGGCGGAACTTTAATTTGACGCGCTCCGAATACCGAAAAGCCGTAAGACCCATTTGATGATGGCTGGGTCTTACGGCTTTTGGTTAGGATCTGGTCGTTAGAAACACTGACAATATAACAGCTCTCGCCTAAGGAACGGATCGGGTTTCTGGCGCTTCGCCTAAGGAAGCTGTAAAGACGCCGGGAGAAATGACCGAAGGGAGAGCGAATGCCGAGTACCGAAGCAGGGGAGAGGGCGGCAGGTCGCCGTTGGCTGATGCTGTTCATGCTGCTGGTCGTTTACGCGGTCAACTTCCTGGACCGGCAGATACTGAGCATCCTTAAGGAGCCGATAGCGGCGGAGCTTGGCCTCGATGACGAACAGCTGGGCCTGATGGGCGGCCTGGCTTTCGCGCTGCTTTATACCACGCTCGCCGTCCCCGCCGCGTGGCTGGCGGACCGGACATCGCGCGTATGGATCATAACCGGCGCGCTGGCCCTTTGGTCCGGATTTACCGCCCTGTGCGGCCTGGCGACGAACTTCTGGCAGTTGTTCGCGGCGCGCATGGGCGTGGGGGTCGGTGAGGCCGGCGGCGTGGCTCCGGCCTACAGCCTGATCGCCGACTATTTCCCGCCGCCGTTACGCGCCCGCGCCATGGCCATCTTTTCATTCGGCATTCCCATTGGCAGCGCCTGCGGCGTGCTGGCGGGAGGCCTTCTTGCCGCGCATATCGACTGGCGCTGGGCCTTCCTGGCCATGGGGGCAGGCGGCGTGCTGCTGGCGCCTGTTTTCCGCCTGGTGATGAAGGAGCCTGTTCGGGTGCGTCCCGATGCCGCGGCGCAATCGGCCATGCGATTCGGCGAGGTCGTGGGGCTTGCGGCATCCAAGCCGTCCTTTTGGCTGATGTCGCTCGGCACGGCCTGCGCCTCCATGGTCGGGTACGGCATCATGTACTGGATGCCGACCTTCCTGGCGCGGTCGCTGGGGATGGATCTGGTCAGCCGGTCGTGGCTGTTCGCGGGCCTTTTGTTGATCAGCGGCATCATTGGTATGAGTCTTGGCGGCTTTCTCGCCGACCGCCTGGGCGCGAAGCATAAGGGCGCCTACGCCCTGGTGCCGGCCCTGGCTTTTCTTGCTTCCGCGGCGCTTTATCTTCTAGGGGTGATGGCGCAAACGCCGTTGCAGGCCTTTTTGCTTTTTCTGGCGCCTCAGGCCCTCGGGCTGGTCTGGCTGGGGCCGGTCGTGACGGCTGTGCAGCATCTGGGGCCGGCGTCGTCGCGCAGCCTTATGTCGTCGCTGTTCCTGCTGGTCAATAATCTGATCGGCATAGCGTTGGGGACTTACGCCTTTGGCAAGCTGTCCGAGATTTTGAAACCGCATTATGGCACCGAATCGATTCGCTACGCCTTCCTGTACGCGCTGAGCTTTTATGTGCTGGCGGCGGTGCTGCTAATTCTGGCGGCGAGACAACTTAAAAGGGATTGGGTAGAGGAGTAGGGGAGTCTGGCGCTTTCTGATTGGGCAGATTCTATAAAGCTCTGAACGAGGGTGGGATTGGCTTCGCTGCGCTCCGCCGAAACCTTCTTTGCTTGAGGGTTCGAACCCGCTCCGCAAAGGCGGTGTTATACGAAAATGAATGGTGGAGAGGGGGGTATTGCGAGCGAGCGCGTGCGGCACGCGTCCTGGCGCCCTCAACTCAGAAAAGCGCGCAAGGAAACTTCGAAGCTCATCCGGCGAATAGGGGCGGCCGAGTCTGAACCGCTTGAGAAAGCCCACGCGTCGCCGCTCGTACCCGAAATTTGATTTGCGTCAAAGCATGTGAAGTCTGGGAGACTATCAGATTACATGGCCCAGACTTCAGCGGCGAGAGGCCACAGTCATGGGAACGTGCGTTCTATCGGTGACAACGTCACGGATTTAGTGGCTGCAAAGGCTTTAGAATTCGAGCTTCAAGACAAACGGGCATGAAAGGATTACCCAGTGAGAAATTTCACAACGATTGCGGTTCTTGCACTTGGTGTGGCCATCTCCGCCGTTCCCGCGTATGCGGAAGAGCAGGGCTCTGGCATGATGATGGGGCAGGGAATGATGAGCCGTATGGGCACCATCGATTCGAACAATGACGGCGTCATTAGCGATGATGAAGCAGCTGCGCAGGTTGAGGCCGTGTTCGCCGCCATGGATGGTGACAATGACAGCGAACTGACTAGCGAAGAATACATGAGCGTCCGCATGGGCCCAGGTGCTGGCATGGGCCGCAATGAGGAACGTATGAAGGCCATGCAGGAACGAAAGAAGGCGCGTTTCGTGGAAATGGACGGCGACAAGAATGGCAAGGTGAGTCGAGCCGAATTCATTGCTAGATCGTTATGGGATTTGGCTGAATCGGGATTCCCAAATCAGTGATAATTTGA
>CAMLPZ010000230.1 GCA_946482045.1 uncultured Asticcacaulis sp. | reverse complement strand
CCGTCCTTCTTGCGGACGATATTGACCACCTTGCCGTAGCCCTGCATGTCGATGCCGGGCGCGCCGCCGCTGATCAGCTCGATATATTCGACCTGGGAGGCGCTGATATTGTTCAGCGTCATGTCCAGGCCGTTCTTGCTCACCGGGCGCTGGCCGTCGACCAGCACATTTCCGGCCGCGCCGGCAAAACCGCGCACGTCCTGGCCCGACGAAAAGCTGAAACCGGGAACATAAAAGACCATATCGAGCGCGGTCGTCACCTGGAACGGTTTGAAGAAGTCGGGCTCGTAGCGGACGATCTGAGCCTCGCCGGCGACCACATCGGCGGTTTGCGCGCTGACATTGGCGCAGACGGAAAAAGCGGAAATGGCCGCGCAGACAAACAAGATGGATTTTTTTGAACCAAGTCGCATGCGGCTGGGACTTCCAGGAAATGTCGATGGACGGCCCTGCGCCCCCCATGAGGCAGGAATTATGTTTCAAGAGCAATTACACAAGTTAAATGGATGTAATGTTACATTGCGAATAGTGGCAAAGAACTGCCGCCTATGCGTAAAAACCCATATTTTCCTGTATGTTATTCGACTGATCTACGGGTTTTTTCGTAGATGAGAATCGTACATGCGGAGTGGAATTTCCTCGCCCAGCCGACGGTCTTCTATTTCCGTCCGCCTGCTGCGGACGGCAAATAGTCGGCGCAAGGGCCTTGGCTGTCTTTGACGGGTATCTCCTTCACGATTACAGCGCACCGCAGTCGGGAGAGGAAGCAGACTATCGGATAAAGAAACGCGTCAAAACAAAGGCTTAGAATGCGGTTCTATAAATCTGATATCGACTGCACCCTGATGCGGTGCAGCAAATTCGTTACATGATGTGAGCAAGTGCGACATATTGGCTTCTGCAAAAACAGCAAAAACCACCTATATTCAAGTCGCGTAAGCGGAAGAGGTTAATAAAGGAGATTTTCAAATGAAGTATCCAAAAATTAATGATGGACTTGATCTGGGAGGAAATCTTCTGATTGCTCTTGCATTACCGATAGCGGTCGCGATGATTATCATCACGCTGTTCTAGAAGTGCATCTGACAGTTTAAACAAATGAGCGGCCGGCATATGCCCGACCGCTCTTTGTTTTTTCGCAGTTGCGAAATCAGTGCGATAGATATCTAACGTCATCTGGCGGCTATACCGTGCTCCGCTTTGAAAGGAGATGTGGTCGCATGCCTGGCCCTAAAGGCTGACTTCTACATTTTTGGACCATGGTCTAGATCGGAATGGGTTAAGATGGAAACGTCATTCCGATCTAAGCTATTGCTTTGTCGCGATATTTTGGCGAAAACCGCTGACACTTTTCGCCATATCGCTCTAACGCCGCTTGCTGAACATGGCGCGGACAGGACGCAGATCGTTCGTAGGCGTCGCATGTTCTTCATAGGCGCCGCGCGCCTCGGAAAAATCAAAGCGCGGCGGCTCGGCGGAGGGGGATGCCGGGCGGCGCCAAATACGGCCGGCGAGATTGCCGAGTATCAGCATGGCAGGAAACATGTCGTCCTCCGTTCGGTGTTTACGACGGAGACTGCAAGGGGCGTGCCAGGTTTCCGCCGCGGCTACGCGCTAGTTCCACCGACCGTCAGCCCCTTGATGCGCAGGCTCGGCTGGCCGATGCCGACGGGCAGGGACTGGCCAGCTTTGCCGCAGGTGCCGACGCCGGGATCGAACTTGAAGTCATCGCCGATCATGTCGACTTCGCGCATCGCCGCCGGCCCATCGCCGATCAGGGTCGCGCCTTTCACGGGCGCGCCGATCTTACCGTCCTCGATCAGGTAGGCCTCGGTGCACTGGAAGACAAACTTGCCGTTGGTGATGTCGACCTGGCCACCGCCGAAATTGACGGCATAAAGCCCGCTTTTCGTATTGGCAATCATGTCGTCAAGCTTGTCCGAGCCGCCGCGCATGAAGGTATTGGTCATGCGGGGCAGAGGCTGGTGGGCATAGGACTGGCGGCGGCCGTTACCGGTCGCCTTGACGCCCATCTGCCGCGCTGACAGCCGGTCGTGCATGTAGCCGACCAGAATGCCGTCCTCGATCAGCGTCGTGCACGAGGTCGGCGTGCCTTCGTCATCGATATTCAGCGAACCGCGTGCATCGACGACCGTGCCGTCGTCGACGATGGTCACACCGCGCGCCGCGACCTGCGTGCCCATCTTGCCGGAAAAGGCCGAGGTGCCCTTGCGGTTGAAGTCGCCTTCCAGGCCGTGGCCGACGGCTTCATGCAGCAGCACGCCCGGCCAGCCTGGCCCAAGCACGATGTCCATCTCGCCGGCGGGAGCGGGAACGGCTTCGAGATTGACCAGCGCCTGGCGGATGGCCTCGTCGACCTGGGCCTGCCACTTTTCCGGCGTCGTAACGTCGAGCCACGAGATGCGACCGCCGCCGCCGCTGGAGGCGGTTTCGCGCCGGCCGTTCTTTTCCACCGATACGCTGACATTGATGCGCACCAGCGGCCGGTAGTCGTGATAGAGCTGCCCTTCCGGCCGCAGGATGGTGATGGCGCGTTTGTCGGCGGCCATCGAGGCCGAAACCTGGACCACGCCCGGGTGTTTGTCACGCGCGTAGGCATCGATGGCCTGGAGGAGGGCGATCTTGTCGGCGAACGCCATCTCGCCCAGAGGGTCGTGCGCCTGATAGTAGCTCTGGTTGGAGCGCGACGGATTGTCGCGCGCGATGGTCACGTCAACGCTGCGGCCGCGCTTGGCCAGGACGGCGGCCTCGGCGGCGCGCTTGACGGCTTCGACAGACAGTTCAGCGCTGTTGGCAAAGCCGATCGTCTCGCCGGCGACGACACGGAAGCCAAATCCCTGGTCGGCGCCATAATTAGACGACTTGAGGCGGCCGTCATCGAACAAAAGCGACTCAGTCTCGCGTTTCTCGACGAAGATCTCGCCATCGTCTGCCCCTTTCAGCGCCTCCTCCAGCACGCCCTGAGCAGCGTGAAGATCGAAATCGCCCCAATCGGTAGAAGCGGTAACAGCGGTGTCTGGCATAGAAAGACTCAAGGAAAATGTGTTCGTCCCCGCCTATTTAGGCGCAGGCGGCACAAATGGCTAGGGAAAGGCGGTTGTTCGCCAGGAATCGCCTGATTTACTATATTCCTGGCACGGAGCAGGCTACCGCCGGGGCAGGGCGCGTGCGGCGCTGCGACAAAAGACCGCATTGGCGACATGGATACCGAAAACCATCCGCAGAAAGCGCCAAAACCATGATTGTGGCGCGAATTTGCCCTTTGCATTTGACCGCGAACGCATTATGGGAACGTTTCGGATTGGGTGGGACATTGTGTCCAATGCGTCCCCATGCCTGCGCTTCCGCGCCGGACCATCCGCGAACTTTTTCAGCGCAGGGCGTCACCGTCCCGCGCGGCATCTCAAAGTAAGGCCTCAGGTTCGCGCTTTTCGGGCGCCCGTGGTCAGTCAAGACGAGGATTTGCGAATGCGCAACAGAGGGCTGTTCGGGGCCAAGAGCCTGGCAGGGGTTGTGTCCGGAGCCGCGATGTGGCTGGCCGCCACCGCTGCTCTCGCCGCCAAGCCGGTGGAGTACGGTGTGCCGACCGACGGTGAAATGGGCCTTCAGCCCGGCGTCACCGAACTGAAGCACGACGTGACCTGGTTCTATAACGGGCTGCTGTTCCCGATCATCACGGCCATCTGTATCCTGGTCCTGGCGCTGCTGGTGTGGATTGTCATCCGCTATAATGCCAAGGCGAACCCCAAGCCGGCCAAGTTCTCGCACAACACTCTGATCGAGATCATCTGGACTGCGGTTCCGGTGCTTATCCTGGTCGTCATCGCCTGCTTCTCGCTGCCGCTGCTGAAGAAGTTCAACGACATGCCTGAGCCGGACGTGGTCGTTAAGGCCACCGGCAATCAGTGGTTCTGGACGTATGACTATCCGGAACTGGGCGTTACCGACGTCGAATCGCGCCTCCTGCCGGAAGCCAACGACATCAACAAGGCCAAGGCCGCTGGCGTTCATTACCTGCTGTCGACCGACAACAAGCTGGTCGTGCCGGTCAACAAAGTGGTCCATGTCCAGACGACTGCCGCCGACGTCATGCACGCCTTCGCGGTTCCGGCCTTCGGCATCAAGATCGACGCCGTCCCGGGCCGTCTGAACAACACCTGGTTCAAGGCCGAGCGCATCGGCACATATTACGGCCAGTGCTCGGAACTGTGCGGTAAGGACCACGCCTACATGCCGATCGAAGTCCAGGTTGTCTCCGAAGCCGATTTCGACGCCTATATCATCAAGGCCGGCGGCAAGACGCGCGCCATGCTGGCGTCCGAAGCGGCTGCTTCGGCCCAGGCTGAAGCCGCTGCTGCCGCAACCGCCGCGGCTGCCGCCTCCGCATCTGCTGCCGCGTCCGCCGATCCGACCGCTGCCGCGGCCGGGCCGAGCGTCAAGGATGTCGCCGCCGAACCGGCCAAGCCCGCTGCCACTGCCGCGCCTGCGGCGACGCCCGCCTCCGCGGCGACCGTGAACTAAGTTAAGTAAAGAGAGACACCTGACATGGCCACCGCTGCCGCCTCTCATGGTCACGACGACCACGATCACGACCACAAGCCGGGTTTCCTCGACCGTTGGTTCTTCACGACCAACCACAAGGACATCGGCACGCTCTATCTGATTTTCGCCATCTTCGCCGGCCTGGTCGGTGGTGCATTCTCGGGCTTCATCCGCTGGGAGCTCTATGAGCCCGGTCTTCAGGTCTTCGCCAAGGGCTCGATGCTGGACAGCCTCGGCCTGTTCGACCTGGCCAATCCGGATAACGCCAAGCACGCCTTCAACTCGGTCGTCACGGCGCACGCCATCCTGATGATCTTCTTCATGGTCATGCCGGCCATGATCGGTGGCTTCGGCAACTGGTTCGTGCCGATCATGATCGGTTCGCCCGACATGGCCTTCCCGCGCCTGAACAATATCTCGTTCTGGCTGCTGATCGCCTCTTTCATCCTGCTGGTCGTGTCGGTCCTGACGCCGTCGGGACCTGGTGCCGGCCAGCACGGTTTCGCCGGCGGCTGGACCATGTATCCGCCGATGTCGGCCCATACCGGCTCGCCTGGCCCTGCCATGGATCTCGTGGTCTTCAGCTTCCACCTGTCGGGTGCGTCATCGATCCTGGGCGCCATCAACTTCATCACCACCATCTTCAACATGCGCGCTCCGGGCATGACCCTGCACCGCATGCCGCTGTTTGCGTGGTCGGTGCTGGTCACGGCCTTCCTCCTGCTGCTGTCGCTGCCCGTCTTCGCCGGCGCCATCACCATGCTTCTGACCGACCGCAACTTCGGCACGTCGTTCTTCGACCCGGCCGGCGGCGGTGACCCGATCATGTACCAGCATCTGTTCTGGTTCTTCGGCCACCCGGAAGTGTACATCCTGATCCTGCCGGGCTTCGGCATTATCTCGCACATCGTGTCGACCTTCTCGAAGAAGCCAGTCTTCGGCTACCTCGCCATGGCCTACGCCATGGTCGCCATCGGCGTCGTCGGCTTCATCGTGTGGGCCCACCACATGTACACGGTCGGCATGAGCTTCGACCTGCGCGCCTACTTCGTCCTGGCCACCATGGTCATCGCGGTTCCGACGGGCGTTAAGATCTTCTCGTGGATCGCCACCATGTGGGGCGGCTCGATCACCTTCACCGTCCCGATGCTGTGGGCGATCGGCTTCATCTTCCTGTTCACCGTGGGTGGCGTCACCGGCGTCGTCCTGTCGAACGCCCCGATCGACTATACGCTGCACGACACCTATTACGTCGTGGCGCACTTCCACTACGTCCTGTCTCTGGGCGCCGTCTTTGCCATCTTCGCCGGTTTCTACTACTGGTTCGAGAAGATGTTCGGCATCAAGTACAACGGCTTCCTGGGCGGCCTGCACTTCTGGATCATGTTCATCGGCGTGAACATCATCTTCTTCCCGCAGCACTTCCTGGGCCTGCAGGGCATGCCGCGCCGCTATGTCGACTATCCCGTCGGTTTCACCTTCTGGAACCAGGTGTCGTCGATCGGCTACGCCATCACCCTGGTCGGCGTCATCGTCTTCCTGATCATGTGCGTCGAAGCCATCATCGCCCGCCGCAAGGGCGTAGCCAATCCGTGGGGTGAGGGCGCGACCACGCTTGAATGGACCCTGTCGTCTCCGCCGCCTTATCACCAGTTCTCCGAACTGCCGGTGATCAAGGACGAGGATGAGCACCACTAAGTCGCCTGTCCTTCAGGACAGAATGTAAATCCGGGGGTGAAGGTCGAAACGGTCTTCACCCCTTCGTTCATTGAGGTATCGACGTGCCAATGGCCGCTGCCGACGACAAGAAAAAGCCGCTGAAGTCTGACGCGGACTATATCGCGGCCCTTCCGCAGGATTATGCCGCGCCGGACCGCCGCGCGCTGCCGGGCGACTATTTCCAACTGCTGAAACCGCGCGTTATGTCGCTGGTCGTGTTCACCGCCCTGACCGGCCTCATCATCGCGCCCGGCGACATGAACCCTTTCCTGGCCTTCGTGTCGGTGCTGTGCATCGCTTTGGGCGCGGGTTCAGCCGGTGCGCTCAACATGGCGCTGGAAGGCACAACCGATGCCCTGATGCGCCGGACCAAACTGCGCCCCGTCGCCGCCGGACGCATTACGCGCAATGACGCCATGACCTTTGGCGGTGTGTTGGCCTTTCTGTCCGTCCTGACCATGGGCTTTGCGCTCGACAGCTGGCTGGCGGCCGGACTGCTGGCCCTGACCATTGTCTATTACGTTGTCTTCTATACCATGATCCTGAAGCGCCGGACGCCGCAGAACATCGTCATCGGTGGCGCGGCCG
>CAMLPZ010000229.1 GCA_946482045.1 uncultured Asticcacaulis sp. | reverse complement strand
TCGGTCGCCATGTTGACCGAGTCTTCCGTGACCAGGATGTGGTCGGCAGCGTGCAGGAAGGCGAAATACGGATTGGGGCCGTCGCCGGTATAAACGATACCAGGCAGGCCGGACAGGACGCGTTCAAATACGGCCCGGGCGGCCGGGGGAGTGCGGCGCGACAGGCTGAGCAGAAGCGAACCGTTGGCTTCCGTGACCGCCGCGCGAATCTGCTCGGCCAAGGTTTCGGCGCGCGCTTCGCTGATGTCATAGACCTTGGAGCGGCCGCCGATCAGAACGGCGATGCGCGGTGCTGGCAAGGCTTCTATTTGCGCCTGCCACGGCGCGTATTCGCTGGCCAGCCGTTCCGGCGTGATGCGATTCGTCGATCCCAGCAGAGGCAGGACGTGCGGGAGGGTCAGGTTGTCGTGCTCGGGCGCGACGATCAGGTCGAAATCCTTGTGGCCGAGCTTCGGGTCCTGCAACTGCACCACGAGGGTCTGGCCTCCCGACATGTGGCGCATGCGCAGCGAGTGGGGGAGGGTGGCGCGCCCGGCGGCAATCCAGATGTCTGGCCACGGCGGCGAGATACGGTCGCTGTCTCCGGCCAGCATGGCGTCGGGCAGGACCTTCAACGGCGTCGGCCAGCGGTCGAAGATCTTGGCATAGCGGATATGTTTGTTGGCGATATCGGCCGGGGTCTGGCGCGCAATGGCTTCGGCCAGGCCCAAGACCTGGCTTTCGATGCCGGCGCGGCCGTCGGATACGGCCCAAATGGTCAGTACGTTGTTGTGGGTCACCGACGTCATCAACGCTCCGGGCCAGCCATCCGATTGCCGGACGCCCTCGTAGGCCACAGACAAGGGCAGATATGTCAAAGACTTGCCGAGGCTTTGACCTGGCAAGTCTTATTCATAGCGATCCGCAAAATGACCCGGCGTGTGCACCGGACGTTTGCGAAGGAAGTTAGATCCACTCGACCTTGGCGATTTCGTAGGCCTTGACGCCGCCGGGGGTCACGACCTCGACCACGTCGCCGACTTCCTTGCCGATCATGGCGCGCGACAGCGGCGACGACAGCGAGATCTTTCCGGATTTGACGTCGGCCTCGTGGTCGCCGACCACCTGGTAGCGGCCTTCTTCCTCGGTGTCCTCATCGACGACCGTGACCGTGGCGCCGAACTTGATCTGGTTACCGCTGAGTTTCGACACGTCGATCACCTGGGCGCGGCTGATCTTGTCCTCGATCTCGGCGATCTGGCCTTCGATCCAGCCCTGGCGTTCCTTGGCGGCGTGATATTCGGCGTTTTCGGACAGATCGCCGTGCGAACGGGCTTCCGAAATGGCGGCGATTACTGCGGGACGTTCGACGGACTTCAAACGCTTCAGTTCTTCGTCGAGAACCTTATAGCCCGCGACGGTCATCGGCACTTTTTCCATGTGCGATTAGTGTCTTCAGCCCCCCTGAGGAATGACAAAAGCCCTACAAGCGGTCGAGGGGGATACGACCGGCTGGGCAGATAGGTGCGCGGTGGAAGATCTGCAAGTGGCGATGCGCGTAAAAGTTTAGCGCGCCGGCAAATCCCCCGTCGACAATCGCGCGCTTCGCAGCGCACAATTCATCGCGGGACCGCCCTTATAGTTTGATTTGTCCCGAATTGAAATAGCGATATTTCAGGCCGTGTCTGTAGCGCTTCCGCGGCGCTGTCAGCTGTCCCGCGTCAAGGCGCGCAAGGCCTCCTTGGCGGCCTCTTCTTCCATCCGGGGGCGCTCGACGAACTCCATGTTTATCAGTTTGATCGACGGCGCCGGAGCGGCAACGGCCTTGGCCGCCGGTGAGCGGCCGCCGGTGGTGCGCAGCGCCGCCAGCTTGACGGGGGCTTCGTCCGACGCGGTGATGACGAAGCGGATATTGAGGCTGTCGCGCCCCAGGACGGAAGGCGGCAGCGGAACCGAATATTCTTCCGCACGGTGGGTCAACTCGAGCGTCGTGGCCAGCTTTCCGTCGACAAGCACAGCGACGGTCGCCGGTATGCGGCTCTTGGCCTTGAGCTTCAGGTCCAGCGCCTGGGGCTGGGTTTTGAACTCCACGGCGCGGATGGGCACGACGACGTCAGCTTCGGGGCCATTGCTCCAGACGCCGTCATATTCCTGGCCATTCCAGTTTTCATCGATCAGGCAATTGCCCTGGTCGAGCCAGCCGAACCTGATGCGGCTCTTGATCGGGTCCCAAACCGGCCGGTCGAGCGGCAGATGTTTCGCGCTCTCTGGCGGAATGACCCAGAAGCCATCGACCATGCGCACGCTCGACTGCAGGGCGGCCGGCACGTCGCACTGCTTGAGGAAGACGAACAGGCGGTCGCTGCGCACAGTCCCGCGTTTAAACGCGTCGCGGCCCTCGCGCTCGTGTGTCAGCTGGATCAGGTTCTGCCGCGCCGCATACATCGTGTTGACCGGCTTGGCCTGGGAGGTCGCGCGCCAGGTCAATTCATAAAACAGGCGGTCGTTCATGTGGACGTTGGGCGGATAGAAGTCGACGCCCTTTGAATGCGTGACCAGTTCGTTCCAGACAGGGCTTGGCGTAACGAAATAGGTCTCGCCGGTGGTGGCCAGTGCCGTCGCCTTACGCATGGCCTTGGCGACACCCGAAATGTCGTAGGCCTGGATGATCAGTACCGCCGGCAGGATGATGCCGACCAGTTTGGGGCGGCTCTTGAACAGCACGACCAGCGCCGCCAGGATCAGGCAGTAGGTGATCGGCCATACCAGGCGGCCCGAGGCGCGCAGGACCGCCGCCGGACCGCGCAACCACTGCGGCAGGTCGAAGTGCCATACCGTATGACCATAGAACTGGGCGTGGTTCGACACCGCGATCAGGAACAGGGCTATAAATGGCAGGGTGAGGTACTTCAGGCCGCTGAAGAAGGCGCGCGACTGTTTTGCCTCGGGGGTGGTGATGTAAAGCACCACAGCCGCCACGACCAGGACGATAAGGCCGAAGCCAAGATACTGATAGCCTTCGAAATACTGTCCGCCGTCGAGCGGCCACGCCTTCAGGATTTGAGAAAAGTCGCTGCGCAC
The DNA here is from genome assembly GCA_946482045.1 of uncultured Asticcacaulis sp. Next base: position 3,810 of record CAMLPZ010000229.1, on the reverse strand, counting down.
CGGATTGATCCAGCCATCGAGCGGGAAGGAATAGAAGCCATAGCCGCCGGCGCCGGGGCTCATGCCCTTGACGTAGGCGCCGCCGATGCCGAGCGTGACCAGCGGGAAAGCCAGGACGAGCAGGGCACGCCAGGTGACGTCGAGCAGGGTCTTGCGGTCAAGTTTGCGCGCCGCAGGCCAGAAGCGGCGGAGCACATCGCCGCCCCAGATGGCCGCGACCATGAACAGAAGATAGGGGTGGATCAGACCTGAAAGCCCCAGCAGCGCGGCCCAGTGGACCGTCTTGCGGTTCTCTCCCGGCACATTGATGAAGATGTGCAGGCTCCACAGCACCAGCCACTGCGCCACCAGTGTGTCGTGGCGCATACGGTAGGTCAGCATAGGCAGGAGGCTAAGCGCGATGGCGCCGCCCAGCGCCGCCCAGCGGTTGGGGGCATGCGGTCGCACCAGCTTCCAGGCGAAGACGAAGTGCATGACCATACAGAACAGGAACCACGGGCCGATATACTGGAAGCGATCCGGCAGGAAGGCCGCGAATGGCTTGAAGATAAAGGCGAAAAACGGGTTCGAGTCGGTCGAGAAAAGGCTGTTTCCGACAGGCGCGCCCAGCATGTACTCGTGGTTGAAGGTGGACCACGGCTCACGGCGAAAAGCGTTCCAGCCCAGCACGTGCTGGCCCCAGTCCTCGTCCAGCAGCCAGCCGACGCGCGTTGGATCGACAATGAACGGGCTGAAGAAGGACACGAAGATGAATATGGGCGCAAGGATGACCGCCGCCCGGAACAGACCGTTGCGCACGGGCTCGGGAAGCGTCTGCACAGTGGACAGCCAGACCTGAGGCTTAAGCCATTGCGACAAGGACATGCCGGATCAACTCACAAATAGTCAGCAAGGTGGGAGCGCCATAAAGCCGCCTTTACTGATAGCGACTCAAGGCTTTTTTGCGGCGCAGCAATGCCTGCGTTTCCGCCCTGTCATCATACGCGGAATTGCGCCTGCTCACAAGGTCGTGAACTGACTTCCCTTAAAGCGGATCCACGCGCAGGCTATAGATCTCGACGCCCATTTCTTTCGTATCGGGTTTCTTGCCGGGTTCCGGGGCGGGGCGAAGATTGTCGAGTGCTACCTGCATCTTGCGGGACTGAAGGGCTGAAGCGGGCACGTCTACGATGACCTCAGCCGCCTTCTTGCCAAGACGCTGTTGCTTGAGCTTTACACCGTTGATCGCGACCGTCAGGATCTGGGCCTTGCGCCAGCCACGTAACGAAAGCGTCAGGCGATAGGCCTTGCCCGGCTCTGGCGCGAAGGTCGGTGCAATGACCGCCGCGTGACCCTTGCTATTCATCGCGTCGACTTGCGGCATCTCCCAGTCGTTGCCGAACCAGACGACCGAGGCATTGGCCGCGCCCATGATATAGGTCTTGCCGGTTTCGAACGGTTCGGGCTTTGGCCGCGCCAGCCCAGCGTCGGCGCCTTGGGGCGGGATGATCCAGATGCCGTCGATCTCGCGCACGCGGTCCTCCAGACCCGCAGGGACGGCCTTGCCCAGTATGACGTACAGGCGGCGCGGGTTGAGTTTGCCTGCGCGAAAGTCAAGATATTCCTGACGCTGAATAGCGTTCTGATAACGATTCTCGCGTGCAGCGTACATCATGTTGACCGGTACTTTGCGGTCGAGCGCGTGAAGGATGATTTCATAAAAGGCGCGCTTGTCGGTTAGTGGCACGGCCGGCTGGAAAGATACCACTTCAGTGCGCGCCATGACGGTGTCCCACTGCTTGCTGGGCGTCAATGCGAAGGTCTGGGCGGTTGCCGCTTTGCCGGTCAGGGCGCGGATATTGGTCGCGAACTGCGCCATGTCGAACAGTTGCAGGACGAGCACCGCGCCAAGTAGCAGTCCCATGGTTCGTGGCTGGGTGCGATAGATACAGATCAGGCTGAGGAAGACCAAGGTATAGGCTATCGGCCAGAATAGCCGGCCCGAGGCACGCACTATGTTAAGCAGATTGACCAGGGGAGTCGGAAAAGACAGGTCTACCAGCTTGATCGAATAGAGGTGAACCTGGTCAGTGATGGCCAGAACCAACAGGACAATGAATGGCCATTTCAGGGGGCGGGCGATGGCCAGGACCTCGGAGGCTGATTTTACGGCCGGCGATTTGCGATAAAGCCAGATCGCTGCGCCCAGCAGGACAAGCAAGCCGGCACCAAGATACTGGAAGCCTTCGAAGGCCATGCGTGGCGGCTGCGGGCCGTTGAGCAGGGCGAAAGCGAAGTCCTTGCGGGAAGGGTTGAAAATAGCGTCAAGCGGCATGCCGTACACGCCGAAACCATCGCTGGCAGCGCTTTGGCCCGAATAAGCGCCGGAAATGCCAAGCGTGACGGCAGGCGGAACAAGCGTCAACAGGCCAAGACCGACGGCGATGGCAAGCTGTTTCCAGTCTTGGTTTCTCAGTAGCAGGCCAGTGACACGCAGCTGGTCCGCGCCCCACACAGCCAGGATCATGAACAGGAGATAAGGGTGAATAAGACCGGTCAGGCCCATGAGGAGTCCGTAACCGATCAGCTTGCGGCGTTCATCCCAGATTTCAAAGAAGATGTAGAGCGCCAACAGGATCAGCCAGTGTGCGACCAGGGTATCGTGACCGATGCGCATATAAAGCGTTGGCAGCAGGGTCAGCAGGGTGGCGCCGGCAAGTGCGGACCACGGCCCCGGTGCATGACGCGCCACCAGCCGGTAGGCGACAAAGTAATGCAGGACGATGCAGGCCAGAAACCACCAGCCGATGAACTGGAAGTGCTCGGGCAATATGCCGCTGAGCCAACGCATGGGAATGGACACCAGCGGATTGGAGTCGGTGTAAAGGAGGCTTAGGCCCGTCGGGTGGGAAAGCAGCGTCTGGTAGTTGAATGGCCAGCCAAGTGGCGTCTGGCGGTAGGCGTGCCAGCCCAGGAAATGCTGCCCCCAGTCACCATCGAGCAACCAGCCGACCCGTGTCGGATCAAGGATTGCTGGCGTAAAGAACAACATGAACAGCAGGACAGGCACCGCAAAGGTCAGCGCCTTGCGGTACTTATCGAACTCATTGTTGTCCATTCCAGCCCCCACCTAGCGCATGGCCAGCGGCTATAGCCGTTTCCTTTCGCGGCCGCAACGGACTACCGTTCGCGGCCGCGAGGGGGGATCAAGCGTAGGCCTGAAGGGCGCGGACGTCGAGCGTTTCCTTAGCGCCGGAGGCGATGGCGCGGGTGGCGGCCACCGCGCCAGACGCAGTGGTGTAGTAGGGGATCTTCATCATCAGGGTCGTGCGGCGGATCGAGAAACTGTCCGACAAAGACTGCTTGCCTTCGGTGGTGTTGAAGACCAGTGCAATCTCGCCGTTCTTAATGGCGTCGAGAATGTTCGGACGGCCTTCCAGCACCTTCTTGATGCGCTCGACCTTGACGCCCTGTTCGGCCAGGTAGTCGCACGTGCCGCCGGTGGCGACCACCTCAAAGCCCAGATTGAGCAGGGTCCGGATCGATTCGACGATCACCGGCTTGTCCTGGTCCTTGACCGAGACGAAGACCTTGCCCGAGGACGGCAGCTTGACGCCGCTGCCCTGTTGCGACTTGGCAAAGGCGCGCGAGAAGGCGTCGATCATCTCTTCACCTTCGCGCATCCAGTCGAGACCCATGACTTCACCAGTCGAACGCATCTCAGGCCCCAGGACCGTATCGACATTGGCGAAGCGTGCGAATGGGAACACGGCCTCCTTGACAGCGACGTGACGGTAGTCGCGCGGCTTCAGGCCAAACGAGGCGAGCGTC
>CAMLPZ010000228.1 GCA_946482045.1 uncultured Asticcacaulis sp. | reverse complement strand
ATGATCAACTTCACGGCCGGCCAGGCCAATATCAAGGCTGCCGCTCAGGTTTCCCAAATAAAAACAGTGATCACGGCGCGTCGCTTTGTTGAAAATGCGAAGTTAGAAGAGCTGGTCGAAGCGATGCGCGGCTATGTGCGCTTCGTCTATCTCGACGATATCCGCAAGGAGATCACGCTGGCCGACAAGGTATATGCCTTTGTGGCTTCAAAGCTGCCGCGCCTGTTCGCCAAGAAGGCCACGCCTGACGATATCGGCGTCATCCTCTTCACCTCCGGCAGCTTCGGCAGCCCCCGCGGCGTGGTCCTGAGCCAGCGCAACCTGGTGGCTAATTGCCGCCAGATTCAGGCGCATATCGCTCTGAAACCGGAATGGGTCGCCTTCAATCCTATGCCGATCTTCCATTCGCTGGGCCTGACCGGCGGCGTCATCCTGCCGCTCCTGGCGGGACTGCGCAGCTTCCAGTACCCGTCGCCCCTACACGTCAAGCAGATTCCGCCGCTCTTGCGCGAATCCAAGGCATCACTTTTGTTCGCGACGGACACCTTCATCAACCAGTATGCCCGTCAGGCCGAGCCCGACGACTTCAAATCGCTGGAATTCGTCGTCTGCGGCGCCGAAAAGGTGCGCAATGAGACCCACGAGCTGTTCAAGACCCAGTTCGGGGGGGTGCCGATCCTGGAAGGCTATGGCGTGACCGAATGCTCGCCGGTTGTGGCCGTCAACTATCCCGACGACAATCATTACGGCACGGTCGGACCGGTCCTGCCCGGCATCGAAACGCGCCTCGACGCCGTAGAAGGCATCAAGGAAGGTGGACGCCTTTTTGTCAAAGGCCCCAATGTGATGGCCGGGTATATTAATCCAGAAAATCCGGATGTGATTGAGGCTCCCAAGGACGGTTGGCACGACACGGGGGATATCGTCACCTTCGACGATTCGGGCTTCATCAAGATTCTCGGCCGCGCCAAGCGCTTCGCCAAGATCGCCGGCGAGATGGTCTCGCTGACCGCTGTGGAACGCCTCGCTGAAGAGGTTTGGCCCGAAAATCGCCACGCGGTCGTCGCCGTTTCAGACGACAAGAAGGGCGAGCGGCTGGTGCTGATCACGGATAACACGGACGCGGACATGTCGCGCCTGACAACCTGGGCCAAGGAAAATGGTACGCCCGCCCTGGCCATTCCGAAGAAGATACTGAAGGTCAACGCCGTGCCCGTCCTGGGCTCGGGCAAGACCGATTATGTGGCGCTTCAGAAGCTGGCTGAAGTCGAGGTTCAGGCGGCGTAGGACCGCTTGCGACAAATTGCGCGGCTTGACAGTCCACGCCCCGCACCGTAAGCGCGGGAAATGGGCGCAATGACATACAAGGCAGCCAAGGCAGAGGTCCGTTTCTGGGCTTGCTTTGCCGTGGTCATGGCCCTGCTCTGCCCCTTCCTGTTTCCGGTCCAGGCGTCGGCGCAAGCCATGTCCGGCTTCATGCTGTGTGTGGAACAGGCCGACGCCCCGGCCGTGGTCGACACGGTTGCCGCACAAAAGATCGCCGATGCAACTAAGGGTAAGGCCTACCAGGGCCTGAAATGCGTCGACTGCGTCCTAGCGTCACTGACCGCCGTCGTGACACCGGCACCACAGATCGTTCCGGTCATCTACGCCGTTGAGCATGTCGACCTCGTTCCCGCCGCCAATGTTGTAACCGTCCGCGCCCGCGCACCGCCACGCCCGCACTCCTGCGGCCCTCCATCTGAAATCTAAAAGCCTTTCGCCTGCGCCGGATGTGATCCCGCGCGCCTGACCGCTTTCTGATTTCGGATTCTTTCTATGTCCAAACTGTCTTCCCGCGTCCTCGTTGGCGCCCTGCTTGTCACAGCCTCCGTCCTGCCGTTAATCCCGTTTGCCGCCGACGCAGAAGAAATAGACGACGCCAACACTGTCATCGTCACCGCCCGCCCCGATCCATTCGACCCGCCAGCCGTCAAATCGACCCGCGCGCGCTTGTCCCGCACGCCGGGCGCCGTCGCCGTCGTCGCCCGCGAAAGCTATGACAACAGCTATGCGCTCGGTCTCTTTGATACGATGAAGAATGTCTCCGGCGTCTTCGCGCAGAAGAAGTTTGGCGAAGACAGCCGCTTCTCGATCCGCGGTTCCGGCATCGGCAACAACATCCACAACCGCGGCGCCTGGCTGGCGATTGACGGCGTACCGGTCAACCAGGCCGACGGTTCCGGCGACTTCCAGGAGATGGATCCCTTAAGCGCCCGCTATATCGAAGTCTACAAGGGTGCCAACGCCCTGCGCTTTGGCGGCGCGCAGCTGGGCGGCGCGGTCAACTACGTCACGCCGACCGGTGAAAACGCTGGGTACCGCACGCTTTTACGCGTCGAAAGCGGCTCGTTCGGGACCTTGCGCGGACACGCCGCCTATGCCGACGTCATCGGCGACTACGATGTTTACCTGTCGACGACCCTCAGCAAGACCGACGGCTGGCGACCGAACTCACAGGGCGACGCCAAACGCGTCACGCTCAATGTTGGCCGCACCTTCGGCGAGGGCCGCAGCATCCGCGTGATCCTTCAGGGCAATGATGTCGCGCAGCGCAATGCCGGCGCCCTGTCGCTCGACAATGCACTCAATGCCCCGCTGCAAACGACCGCCGCCAACTATTCGGCCCTGCACTTCGGCCGCAATATGACCTCGGTGCGCTCGACCGTCGCGACCGACTGGAAACTCAATGAAAACTGGGCTTTAAGCGGCGGTGTTTATGGTGCTTGGAAACATCTCGACCACCCAATCTCGATCTATATCGACTTCACCTATCAGAACTACGGCGCCTTTGCCCGCCTCGACGGTCAGGGCACTCTATTCGGCCATCGCGCCGACATGTTCGCCGGCCTCAACTACCGCGCCGGCCTGACCGACGCCAACATCTACGTCAACGCTAACGGCACAAAGGGCAACCTGACCAGTCAGTCACGTCAGAATGCGTCGAGCTGGGACGCCTTTGCCGAAGGCCGGCTGTTCGTCACCGACGAGGTCGCATTGGTCGCCGGCGGCTCCTACGGCTGGACGCATCGCGACTACAGCAACTGGCTCAATCGCGCCAACGACGCGCAGAAAAGCTTCGACTGGTTCGCGCCGCGTCTCGGCATCCTGTGGCAAGATGCGGAAGGGCAACAGGTTTTCGCCAACCTGACCAAGTCTATCGAAGCGCCTACCTATGGCGCTTTGGTGCAATCGCCTCTGCCCCAGTTCACCACGGTCGACGTTCAGGATGCCACGACGTTCGAGGTCGGCACCCGCGGCCGCACCACCAACCTGCTCTGGGACGTGGCGCTCTATCGCGCCGGGATCGACGGCGAGATGCTGAGCTTCATCACGTCGCCCGACATTCCGGCCGCAACCTTCAACGCCGAAAAGACCATCCACCAGGGCCTGGAAGCCGCGCTCGACTGGAAGATCGCCAAGCTCGGCGACTGGGAAACGACGCTGCGCCAAACCTATACCTGGTCGGATTTCCACTTCGACGGCGACAAGGTCTATGGCGATAACCGCCTGCCGGTCGTGCCGGAACACTATTACCGCGGCGAACTGGTTTTTGCCGGCCACGGCTGGCGCATCACACCTTCGGTGGAATATGTGCCGTCAGACGTCTGGGTCGATTTCGCCAATACCACCAAGTCGCCGGGCTATACGGTCTGGAACCTCGGCCTCGCCAAGACAATCAACTCTGGCCTGGATGCCTTTGTCGAAGCACGCAATTTGAACGACGAACGCTATGTCTCCAGCGTCAATTCCGTCACCGACTTCACCAAGGTCGCGGCCAGCACACGTAACGCATTCTGGCCCGGTGAAGGCCGCGCCATTTTCGTCGGCGTCCGCCTGACAGGGAGATAACCATGACCGAGCCCGGCAAAGAAGCCGCCAGGCGGCGCATCATCGACTACCGCATGATCTGGCGCTGGCACTTCTATGCCGGGCTCGTCTGCATTCCGTTCATTGTCCTGCTGGCTGTCACGGGGACCTGCTACCTGTTCAAGCCGCAGATCGAAGCCGCACTTGACGCGCGTTACGACAACCTGCCCTTCGAAGGCGTGCCGCGGCCCGTCAGCGAACAGATTTTCAACGCCCTGCACGCCCTGCACGGCGCGCAACTGAAGCAGGTCGAACTGCGCGCCAATCCGCACGATGCCCTTCGCGTCGTCATGAACGACGGCGGCGAATTATGGCGCGTCTATATCCACCCCCAGACGCTCGATGTCCTGAAGGTCCAGGCCGAAGACCAGCGCTTCATGGCCATCATCAAGAACATCCATGGTGAGTTGACCATGGGACGCTTTGGCGAAATCATCGTCGAGTTGGCGGCATGCTGGGCCATCGTCATGATCGCCACCGGCCTTTATCTGTGGTGGCCGCGCAACGCGACCGGGCCAGCCGGCATCATCTATCCGCGCCTTAAGATGGGCAAGCGTATATTCTGGCGCGACTTGCACGCCGTCACTGGCATCTGGATCTCGGTCTTCGCGATGTTCCTACTGATCTCCGGCCTGCCGTGGACCTCGGTCTGGGGCGGCGCGTTCCGGTCGATCGTTGCCGCGACCAAGCCCGTCACCGCCAAGGCGGAATGGACCGCCGGCCGCGCTGCCGAGACCAAAGCGCTGAAGGACGAACACGCCCACCACGATCAAAGCGCCCTCATGAGCCACAATATGGGCGTCAACCTGACCGGCATAGACGCCCTGGCGCCGCGCGTCCTCGCGCTCGACCTCCCAGCGCCTGTCCTGATTAAGCCGGTCAAAGACACCACCTGGCAAGCAACGTCGGCCACCCAGAACCTGACCGCGCGCTTCACCGTCACCTATGACGCCGCCACCGGCAAGGAAATCAAGCGCGAGACCTTCGGCGACAAGGCGCTGGTCGACCGCATCGTGGCCACCGGTATTTCGGCCCACGAAGGCCACCTGTTCGGCTGGCTTAATCAGTTACTGGGTCTGCTGACCGCCGTCGGCCTTGTCACCCTGTGCGTCAGCGCCGTCGTCATGTGGTGGCAACGCCGTCCGAACGACGCTTTGGGCGCGCCTGCGCTTCTGCCCGATGAGCGCCTGGGCATCGGCCTGGCCATGCTGGTTATCGCACTTGGTATTTTCCTGCCGGTGCTTGGCATCAGCCTGATCGTGATCGCCCTCATAGAGCGGCTCGTCTTGCGTCGCATTCCGGCAACGCGCGAATGGTTGGGGCTCAAAGGTTAATTGCCACTTGCAAGCCAAACCTCAATTGTGACAAGCAATCAATATTTCACTTGCAAACAACAATTAAAAATTACAACCAAAACAAAAGCCCAGTCGTAAGACCGGGCTTTTGAAATAGGTAAGTCTCTGGGGCCGTTGCCGGCCCTCCGCGTGGCTTCGGGCGTTCGTCGCGGAAATCAGTACATTTAGTACTGATTTCATCCGTTTTGCATCGAAAAGCAAAACGGCGCTTCTCACCCCCAGACCCCGGACTTAGAGGTTTATCATCCGGCCGTCGGCATCGAGAGATGCCTCGAGGATGGCTTCGGACATGGTCGGGTGCGGGAAGACCGTACCCTGCAGGTCCTCTTCCGTCGCTTCCATGGTGATCGCCAGGCAGAAACCCTGGATCATCTCGGTCACGTTGGAGCCAATCATGTGCGCGCCCAGAAGCGCGCCCGTCTTCTTGTCGAAGATGACCTTCACGAACCCACCCGATTCGCCGGCAGCAATCGCCTTGCCATTGGCCTTGAACGGGAAGCGGCCGATCTTGACGTCCAGCCCCTTCTCCTTCGCGCCCTGCTCGGTGATGCCGACGCTGGCCACTTCCGGCGTCGCATAGGTACAGCCAGGGATCGGCGGGTTCAGGTTCGACAGCTTCTTGCCGGCGATATAGTCGACGGCGTGAATGGCCTCGTGCGACGCCTTGTGCGCCAGCCACGGCGGTCCAGCGCAGTCACCGATCGCATAAAGTCCCTTCACATTGGTCTTGCCGTGGCTGTCATTCTTGATGTGACCGCGGTCCAGCTCGACACCCAGCTTGTCCAGGCCAAGGTTTTCCGTGTTGGCCACGATACCGACGGCGACGATGCAGCCTTCAGCCTCAAGCACTTCGGCCTTGCCGCCGGCTTCGACCGACACCTTCACGCCACCGCCGGCCTTCTCGACCTTGGTCACCTTGGCGCCGACGCGGAACTTGATGCCGCGCTTTTCGAACGCCTTATGGGCCTCGGCCGACACTTCCTTGTCCTCGACCGGCAGGATGCGGTCGAGCGCTTCGACGACAACGACCTCGGCGCCGAGCGAACGGTAGAAGCTGGCGAATTCGATCCCAATGGCGCCCGAACCGATGACGACCAGCGACTTCGGCATTTTCTTGGGCGACAGGGCGTTGCGGTAGGTCCAGATCACCTCGCCATCCGAAACCGCACCGATCGCCGGGATTTCCCGGGCGCGGGCGCCGACGGCCAGCATGACGTTCTTGGGCTCCAGCACCTGTTCGCCGCCGCTGTTCAGCTTCACCTTGACCTTCGGCGCATCCTTACCGGGCTCAAGCGTCGCAAAACCTTCGATGACGTCGATCTTGTTCTTCTTCATCAGATAGCCGACGCCGCCATTCAGTTGCTTGGCGACGGCGCGCGACCGGGCGATGACCTTTTCAAAGTCGAAGCCCGGCTTTTCACCGGTCAGGCCGTAATCAGCCAGATGATTGATCTTGTCGAAGACTTCCGCCGACTTCAGCAGCGCCTTGGTGGGGATGCAGCCCCAGTTCAGGCAGATGCCGCCCAGCAGTTCGCGCTCGACAATGGCGACCTTCAGGCCGTTCTGGGAAGCGCGGATCGCGCCCTCATAACCGCCAGGGCCGGAACCGATAACTACGAGATCATAAGCCATG
>CAMLPZ010000227.1 GCA_946482045.1 uncultured Asticcacaulis sp. | reverse complement strand
CGCCGGTCAAGAAGGTCGCCTACAAGGTCGAGCCGACCCGTCAGGGCCAGTCGCTCGATTACGACAAGCTGGTGCTGGAAGTCGAAACCAATGCCGCCGTCACGCCGGTTGACGCCGTCGCCTTCGCGGCGCGCATCCTGCAAGACCAGTTGCAGATCTTCATCACCTTCGAAGAGCCGAAGGCTCCGGTCGTTGAAGAAGGCAAGCCCGAGCTGCCGTTCAACCCGGCCCTGCTCAAGAAGGTCGACGAACTGGAACTCAGCGTCCGTTCGGCGAACTGCCTGAAGAACGACAACATCGTCTATATCGGCGATCTGATCCAGAAGACGGAATCGGAAATGCTGCGCACGCCGAACTTCGGCCGCAAGTCGCTCAACGAAATCAAGGAAGTCCTGGCTTCCATGAACCTGAGCCTCGGCATGGACATCCCGAACTGGCCGCCGGAGAACGTCGAAGACCTGGCGAAGAAGTTCGAAGATCAAATCTGATTTTTCGGAAATATGGGGCCCGGATGAGCGTTCATCCGGGTTTCCTATTTATAGGAACTGTTTTTCGGTTCCGGCTTATCGGGAAAGACCAAGACCTTGTCCCGGTAATCTCCGCAAAGGCTGCTTTGCGGACGTTCGGAGCGGGTAGGGGCCGTCGGCCTTTGACCTTTGTTTCCGGGCTCGTTTTTGGGGCCGCGCATGAGCCTTATGCGCCTCGCGGTCTTATGGAGAGATACTCATGCGTCACGGCTCCGGCTATCGCAAACTCGGTCGTACGACCGCTCACCGCATCGCCATGTTCGCCAACATGTCGGCTTCGCTGATCAAGCACGAACAGATCGTCACCACCCTGCCGAAGGCCAAGGAACTGCGTCCCTTCGTCGAGAAGCTGGTCACGCTGGCCAAGTCCGGCACGTTGCACGATCGTCGTATTGCCATTTCGCGCGTCCGTGACGTGCCGCAGGTCGCCAAGCTGTTCGACGTCCTGGCCAAGCGCTACGCCGACCGCAACGGCGGCTATATCCGTATCCTGAAGGCTGGCTACCGTCACGGCGACAACGCCCCGATGGCCGTCATCGAGTTCGTTGACCGCGACGAAAGCGCCAAGGGCCAGGATTCGGGCCCGGTCTTTGCCGCGGCCGCTGACGAAGAATAAGGATCGTCCGATCCGTTCAGAAGCCCCCGGTATCTCCGGGGGCTTTTTTGCGTCCGGAACCAAAGCATTAAGACTCTGGTTATCTCAGTTAACAAGCCTGTGATGATATGTCATGAGCTGTTATTTCGCTTATGCGGAAAAGCAAGCTAGCCTCAGTTTACGGGGGCTTGTTTCGAGCAGCAGCGCCCGCCCAACTTATCCATCACGTCTATCTCAAAAACAGGAGGGCAAATATGTTGACTGACGACTACGTAATGAGCCGTGTGGCCGACCCCGCCGAAACGGTGCTTGCATCGGGCGATTTCGCATTGAGTGACGACATGACGCTTGAAGCCGCGGTGCTGGAGGAGGCGTCCGTCTTCTCCGAACCGGTTCTCGACCGCATCCGGACCAGTGACTGACCCGGACGCTTAGATTAAGCCTCTCATAAGCACGGAAGCCGCCGGTTCAGCCCGGCGGCTTCTTTTTTGGTTTCTGTCGTAATAAATTCACCTAGGCGTGCTTGACGCAACCGATACGGCGTGGACAGTCCATGCCGTGGTATTTTTGGGGTGTGTCATGCCGATCAAACGTCTCTTCGCCGTTCTCATCGTGGCGCTTGGACTGTCGGGTTGCGCGTCCATGCCTGTCCAAGAGGCTGCCAAGCCACCCCTCCTAATCCTGGTGTCGATCGATGGCTTCCGCGCCGACTACCTGCAGCGCGGCGAGACGCCGAACCTGAAGATGCTGGCCGATGGTGGGGCGACCGGCGGCATGCGGCCATCATTCCCCAGCCTGACCTTTCCCAACCACTACACTCTGGTGACGGGACAGAGGCCGGACCGCAACGGCATCGTCGCCAACACGATGCGCGACGACCGCAAGCCGGGCGTGACCTTCAAGATGTCAAATTCTGACGCCGTCCAAGACGAATTCTGGTGGGATGGCGCGAAGCCGGTGTGGACCAGCGCTGAAGAGCAGGGTGTCAAGGCCGCCGCCCTCTTCTGGCCGGGCTCGGAAGCGGCGCACAAGGGCGTACGCCCCACCTACTGGTTGCCCTACCAAGAGGACATGCCGCATGCCGAGCGTATTGCGCAGGTCATGCGTTGGATTGACCTGCCCGAGGCTGAGCGGCCGGGCCTTATCACCATGTACTTCTCCGACGTCGACCACGCCGGCCACGACCATGGCCCGGAAAGTCCCGAAGTGGACGCGGCAATCGCCAAGGTCGATGCGGCGATTGGTGACCTGTTGGGCGGCCTGAAGGCGCGCGGCCTGGACGGAAAGGTCAACATCGTTATCGTATCGGACCATGGAATGGCCAAGCACAAGCCGGAAAAGTTCGTCCGCCTGGCGGATATGGTGCCGGCCGATAGCGCCGATATCCTGGGCGGGCAGGTCGCGGGCTTCAACCCGAAGCCCGGCCATGAGGCCGAGGTGGCGAAAATCCTGCTGACGCCGCGCCCGAATATGCAGTGCTGGTCGAAGGACAAGATCCCGGCGCGTTTCCATTACGGCAAGCATCGCCGCGTACCCAAGATCATCTGCTTGGCCGATGTTGGCGGCTATCTGGTCGCGCCTTCGAACGATGGCTGGATGCCCAAGCCCGAAGGCGGCAGCCACGGCTACGATCCGGCGGTGATTGAGATGCGCGCCATCTTCATCGCCAGCGGTCCGGATATTCGCCGGGGCGTCACACTGCCGGTTTTTGACAATGTCGACGTCTATTCGCTGGAGACACGCCTCCTGCGCCTGAAGCCCGAACGCGGCGACGGCTCCCTGACCAGCCTGAAGCCGGCACTGAAATAACGCGGGTAGCCGATAGGGACGGCTTGGGTTATGGAGGGACAAACAGGGGAAACGCATGTCCAGCCCACCGCCGCCTCGTAAAGCCGCCGCCGCCTTCGTCCTGGTGACGGTCTTTCTCGACATGTTGTCGATCGGCATTATCATTCCGGTCCTGCCGCAGCTGATCAAGGGCTTTCTCGGCGGCTCGGTGTCCGACGCCGCCGTATGGACGGGGATATTCGGCGCCGCGTGGGGATTGGCGCAGTTCATCTTCTCTCCAGTACAGGGCGCGTTGTCGGACAGCATCGGCCGCCGGCCGGTCATCCTGGCGTCGAATTTCGGCACCGGCGTGGACTATCTGCTGATGGCCCTGGCCCCCAACCTGTGGTGGCTGCTGGCCGGGCGCATCGTCAGCGGCATTACGGCGGCCAGCATTTCAACGGCCTATGCCTATATGAGCGACGTGACCGCGCCAGAAGGGCGCGCCAAGGTCTTCGGTATGATGGGGGCGGCGTTCGGTATCGGCTTCGTCGTCGGACCAGCGCTCGGCGGGCCGCTGGGCAGCATCAATCCGCATCTGCCCTTCTTCGTGGCTGCGGGCCTAAGCCTTCTGAACTTCCTCTATGGGTTCTTCGTCCTGCCGGAATCGCTGCCGAAGGACAAGCGCAAGCGCTTTGAGCCGCACGCCGCCAACCCTATCGGCGCCATCCGCTTCCTGGCACGCTCGGGACAGACCTTGCGACTGGCGACGATGAACCTCTTGATGATGTTCGCCCACAGCGTCTTTCCGACCACCTTCGTGCTCTTCGCCGGCTACCGCTTCGGCTGGGGACCGGCCGAGGTCGGCTACTGCCTGGCGGGCGTCGGTGTGCTGTCGGCCATCGTCCAGGCCGGCCTGACGGGCGTGATCGTCAAGGCGATTGGAGAGGTACGCACCATGTATCTGGGCATTTGCTGCGGCATCGTCTCGTTCACAGGCTATGCGCTGGCCCCGGACTGGCCGGTCTTTGTCGCCTTCATGCCGGTCGGCGCCATGTGGGGATTGACCACGCCTAATATCCAGGCGCTGCTGAGCGGCTGGGTGGCGCCGCAGGAGCAGGGGACCTTGCAAGGCGCCAATATGAGCCTGTCGGCCATGGCGACCATCTTTGCACCCCTGGCCTTCGGCAGCCTGCTGTCCTATGTGACGCATCCTGCCGTGCCCAGTATGTTCAGCGGCGCGTCCTTCCTGCTGGCCGCCGGCTTTGTGCTGCTGGGACTGCTCCTGGCTCTGGGGGTGCGTCCGGCACCGAAGAAAGCGGTCGAGATGGCACCAGAATAGGGCGGTCAGGTCAGCATGGCCTGCGCCAGGCCATTACCCGATCGGTGCAGGGCGTCCGCCATGGCGGTGTGAGACAAGGGCACGCGCCCCAGTATCCAGGGGACCACCAGTGCGAACTCGGCGGCAGCGATTTGCGTCGCCAGCAGGTTCATGGGGACGACCGGGACGCGGGCATCTTCGGCCAACTGGACCAGCCGGCTCTCGACCTGTTGGGTCAGGACCGCCAGAAGGACATCGCGCGCCGGCGCATAGAACAGCACCCGCGCCAGAGCCTGCTTTTCGCGCAGATGCTGGAGCCACCAGCCGAGGTGCGCCGGGACGTCGCGGGACCCGATAACCGAAGCCAGTGCCCACATGGGGCGCTCCATACTGTCGCTGAGCAGGTCCGTCCTGGTGCGGAAATGTTCGTAAAGCGTCGAGCGGCCGATATTGGCGCGGGCGGCGACGCCAGCCATGGTCACGGCCGGATAGTTCTTTTCGAACAGCAGTTCGGCAAATGCTGTGCGAATGGCCTGGCGTGTCCGGGCCTGGCGGCGGTCGAGCGTATTGGTGGCGGACATTTTGTGCTCAATGTCTGTTAATGGACAAACACCATGGCCTATCTATCGGCGGCGCGCATCTCTTTTGCTAAGGTGCCCGAAATCTGACCCCGAAAGACAACTTCAATGCCTGCCATCCTTGACCAGCGTCCGTTCCTCGCCACCAGGAATTTTCGTCGCTCGATCGACTTCTACACGCGGTTGGGCTGGGTGGCGATCTATCAGGACGCCGACCTGGCGCTGATGGAACAGGGGGCGTCGCGGTTCTTCCTGCAGAACGCCTTTGTCGAGCAGTGGGCACACAACACTATGCTGCATCTGGTCGTCGATGATGCCCAAGCCTGGTACGAGACGGCGAAGCGCGTCAAGGCAGAGGGCGGCTTCGATGAGGTGACCGTCCATCCACCGCGCCGCGAAGCCTATGGCGCGCTGGCGACCCACGTGCTGGACCCGGCCGGCATCCTGCTCTTCTTCGCGCAGTTCGACGCGAAGCCCGCTTGAGCAAAAGAGCGGGTTTAAGCCGTTCTCCAGCCTTGATACCGCCGCAATAGTCTCTAAATCTTGCGTCGGACTTGCCTTTTGCTTTTGCCTGGAACGGACTGATGACGCCTCGCGCCCTTACGAAATCTCTTCTGACCGGTTTTTCGATGATCGCCATGTTGGCGGCGTGCGGGCCGGGGCAAACGCAGGATACGCAGAAATATTCGGGCTCGGGCTTCAACCAGGAAACAACGCCGACCCAGCCGCGCCGCGTGCCCAGTTCGCAGCAGGAGGTCAAGGCCTCCTTCGGTCCGGTCGTGCGGACCGTCGCACCCGCTGTCGTCAACGTCTATGCCGAAAGCGTTTCGCGCCAGCGTGTCGATCCGTTCTGGGAGATGTTCGGCGCCGTGCCGCGCGCCCGCACCGAAAAGTCGCTGGGCTCGGGCGTCATCGTTCGCAAGGACGGCATCATCGTCACCAATAACCATGTGGTCGAAGGGGCAACGTCCCTGATGGTGGTCTTAAGCGACCGCCGCGAATATCCCGCCAAGCTGCTGCTGGCCGATCCGCGCACCGACCTGGCTGTCCTCAAGCTCGAGGCCGGGGCGAATGAGACCTTCGCGACGCTGGAAATGGACGACGATCGCGACCAGCAGGTCGGCGACCTGGTCCTGGCCATCGGCAACCCGTTCGGTGTCGGTCAGACGGTGACCAGCGGCATCATCTCGGCGCTTGACCGTACTCAGGTCGGGTCGGGCGAGGGCGCCTATATCCAGACCGACGCGGCGATCAATCCCGGCAATTCAGGCGGCGCCCTGGTCGACATGAACGGCCGGCTAATCGGCATCAACTCGTTCATCCTCTCGCGCTCAGGCGGTTCGGCCGGGGTCGGCTTCGCTATTCCGTCGGCCCAGGTGTCGCGCGTCGTTGCCTCGGCCGTCGGCGGCCAGACCCAGGTCCAGCGCGCCTGGCTGGGCGCCAAGGGCAATGCGGTGACCGGCGATATCGCTCGCAGCCTCGGCCTGACCCGCCCCGAAGGTGTGCTGGTGTCCAACGTCTATCGCGGCAGCGCCGCCGACGCGGCCGGCCTTAAAGCCGGTGATATTATCCTCAATGTCGACGGCCAGCCGGTCAATGACGAGTCGGGCCTGCGCTATCGCATCAGCCTGGTGCCGCTTGGCCAGACCGTGCCGCTCACCGTCCTGCGCAACAACCGCCCCGCTGACCTGAGGATCAAGGCGGCGGCCCCGCCGGCCAATCCGCCGCGCGACGAGCGCCTCTTGAAGGGGGAGAACCCGTTCTCCGGCGCCAAGGTCGTCAACCTGTCGCCGGCGGTCGCCGACGAACTGGGCGTCGATCCGTTCGACGCACCCAAGGGCGTGCTGGTGTTCTCGCTAGAAGGCACACGGACCTATGCCGCCAGCGTCGGCCTGCGTCCGGGCGATATCATCCGGGCCGTCAATGGCGTGAATATCGAAACAACCAGTCAACTGGATAGCGTGCTGAAGGCCGGGGCGCGCGGCTGGCGTATTACCATCATCCGTAACGGGCAACAGATTACAGCGCAGTTCAGATAAGGGCGCTGCAAAGGTATTTCAGTTCCTGCGCCGCTGACACAGGCAGCGGCGCTTTCTTGTTCGCCGTTAACGCTGTCTCTTAGCCCCGACTTAAACCGCCAGGGGTACGATTAGCTGTGCCGGAGCATGATCCGGCGTAGCTAGAG
>CAMLPZ010000226.1 GCA_946482045.1 uncultured Asticcacaulis sp. | reverse complement strand
CGCGTTCTTGTCCTCGATGAAGTCGCCGAGGTGCGAATCCTCTTCGTCGCCGATCGGGGTTTCGAGCGAAATCGGCTCCTTGGCAATCTTCAGGACCTTGCGCACCTTTTCCAGCGGCATGGCCAGCTTTTCAGCCAGTTCTTCCGGCGTCGGCTCGCGGCCGATTTCGTGCAGCATCTGGCGTGAGGTGCGAACGATCTTGTTGATCGTCTCGATCATGTGGACCGGGATACGGATGGTCCGCGCCTGGTCGGCGATCGAGCGCGTGATCGCCTGACGAATCCACCAGGTTGCATAGGTCGAGAACTTGTAACCGCGGCGGTATTCGAACTTGTCGACCGCCTTCATCAGGCCGATATTGCCTTCCTGGATCAGGTCGAGGAATTGCAGGCCGCGATTGGTGTACTTCTTGGCGATCGAAATCACGAGACGCAGGTTGGCTTCGACCATTTCAGTCTTCGCCTGACGGGCTTCGCGCTCGCCTTTCTGCACCGTCTGGACGATGCGGCGGAAGTCGTCGACCGCCACGCCCATATCGGTCGCCAGTTGCGTGACATCGCCACGGATACGGGCAATGGCGCCCGAATCGTTGTCGATGAACTTCTGCCAGCGCACGCCCATCTCGCGCACCTTGTCGCCCCATTGCGGGTCGAGTTCGCGCGAATAGTAGGCCGTCAGGAACTCGGTCCGCGAAATCCCGTAAGAGTCCGCCAGACGCAGCAGGCGGCCTTCCAGCGACATCAGGCGCTTGTTGATGGCATAGAGCTGCTCAACCAGGGCTTCAATCCGCTGGTTGTTGAGCTTCAGCGTCTTGAGGTGACGCGTGATGGTCGAGGTGACTTCTTCGTGCGCCGCCTTGTCGGCCGGATCGACGGGCTGGCCTTCGAGCTTGGCACCGAGGATCTTGTCCTGGACACGGCGATAGGTCTCAAACTCACCGGCAATGGCGTCGAGCGTCGCCATAACGCCTTCGCGCAGCTCCGATTCCATGGCCGAGACCGACGGACCGGCACCGTCGTCGAAGTCGTCTTCTTCCTCCTCTTCGACGGCTTCGGGCTTCTTTTCTTCCTCGTCCATCGGGACGTAGTCGTCATCGTCGTCTTCGTCGCCCGACTTCTTCTTCGGCTCCGGCTTCTTCGCTTCCACGACGGGCTGCGGCTTGGGCTCGGGCTTCGGTTCTGGCTTCGGCTCAGGCGCCTTGACGACCGGCGCAGGCGCGCGCAGAGCTATGACGCCGTCGCCTGCGTCTTCTTCTTCACTATCTTCACCCAAGGCGCCCGGAGGCGGGCCTTCCGACGGGCCACCGCCATAAGTGCCCTCCAGGTCGATAATTTCGCGCAGCAGGATGCGGCCGGAGCCCAGTTCCTCGCGCCACACCATGATGGCTTCGAAGGTCAGGGCGGATTCGCAAAGGCCGCGAATCATTGTGTCGCGGCCGGCTTCGATCCGCTTGGCGATGGCGATTTCGCCTTCGCGCGACAGCAGTTCGACCGAACCCATTTCGCGCAGGTACATGCGGACAGGGTCGTCGGTGCGGTCATAGGCCGACGTCTTGCCGGTTTCGGCCAAGGCGCCTGCTTCCTCGCGGACGGCGACTTCGGTCGTCTCGCTGGCTTCCTCTTCGGACTCGATGACGTTGACACCCATCTCGGTGAGCATGGCCAGCGTGTCTTCGATCTGCTCGGAAGTGAACTCCTCAGACGGCAGAACCTTGTTCAGCTCGTCCATAGTGACGTAGCCGCGCGCCTTGGCCGCCTTGATGAATTTCTTGACCCCAGAATCGGTCAGGTCGAGCAATGGGCCGTCGGACGGCGTATCGGCTTCGGGTTTCTCGGTCGTGGTACTCATTGGCCGGCACCCTTCATATTTAAAAGCATATAGCTCTCCGCAACGCGACCCGAGCTCCCGGCTGGGTCACCGGGCTTTTGGCCCGGGTTTGATGTGTTATGGCGGGAGTATCGTCAACGAAGCCTTAAAAGAGCGACGTGACGGTCATGTCACACCATAATGCCCTAAGCTTTTGTTGCACTATCCTGCCAGATATGTCCGCTTCGCAAGGACCGCCGCAAAGAATCGCGCTCCAGCTTCAGCCGTGAAAAAAATTCTGTCCCAACCTGTTCCTTGGCAGAATTCAGAGCACGATCCAACGCCGTCAAACGCGAGACCGCGTTGAACGCCTGTATCCAGCGGGCGTGGGCATGCGCGAGGTCGGTGTCCGGTGCGAGGAATGGCGCGCCTGCTTTGATGGCCGCCTTTTGGATCTCGCTCAGCAATGCGCCAAGTCCTTGTTTGTGCAAATGGCGAGTTAGATTCTCCCTGTCAAGCCCCTCGTGACGAAAAGTTAACGCCACGAGATTGCGCGCCAGGCCGTCCAGCGACGGATCGCCCAGCCCATAGGCTTCAAGGCCTTCGACCTGATCGTGCATCCAGTCGGGATTGTCGATCAGCCCTTGCGCCAGCGCCGCCGCAATCGGATCGATCGAACCAGTCAGGTTCTGGGCCGCTAAGCGCGCCTCCGGCATGGCCGGCTGGCTCTTCGGATCGGGCTTGCCGCCCGTCCATTTTCCACCTCGGCCGGTACTCGGGCGGTATTCCGGATAGGGCGTTTCCGCGCGTTTGGGCGCGAACATGTCGTCGAACTTCGCCAGCAGGTCGCGGCGATAGGTGTCGGCGAGATCCTTGTCCTCGATCTGTTGCGCCAGCGCCCGCAGGCGTTTCTTCAGGCCAGCCTTGCGTTCCGGCGTATCGAGCGGTTCGGCCTCGGCCTCGCGCGTGAACAGCACATCGACGAACGGCTTGGTGTGTCCGATCTGGTCGCGCAGAACCAGGGCGCCCTTTTCTCTCAGGATTTCGTCGGGATCCTTGCCGCCTTCGAGGAAGCAGACCTTGAACGATTTGCCGGGCTTGAGCTTGGGCAATGCCCGGTCGAGCGCGCGATAGGCCGCGCGCAGGCCGGCCTTATCGCCGTCAAAACACAACGTCGGCTCCGGATGGCGGCGCCACAGGATGTCGATCTGCTCTTCGGTCAGGGCGGTGCCGAGCGGCGCCACGGCCGCGATCTTGGCGCGCTGGCAGGCTATGGCGTCCATATAGCCTTCGACGACGACCAGTTCCTCGTGCGTCTCTTCGGCGCCCAGCAGCTTCAGCGCCTTAGGCAGTCCGAACAGCATGCTGCCCTTGTGGAACAGCGGCGTTTCCGGGCCGTTGAGATATTTGGCCTTTTCGTCCGGGTTGAGCGCCCGCCCCCCGAAGCTAACCACGTGTCCGCGCTGGTCCTCGATCGGGAACATCAGCCGGTCGCGGAAGCGGTCGTAAGGCGCCTTGCCGTCGACCTCGATCAAAAGACCGCATTCAACCAGTTCGGAGACCTTGGCACCCTTCTGCACCAAAGCGTCCTTCAGCGCCTGGTGATCGCGCGGCGAATAGCCGAGCCCGAAGGTCGCAACATCTTCGTCGGACAGGCCGCGTTTCTTGAGATAGTCGCGCGCGGCCTGCGCGGCCGGTGTCTTGTCCTGAAGCCGGGCGACGAACCACTTCTGCGCCAGTTCCATCCAGTCGCTTAAACCCCGGCGCTTCTGCTCGGCGGCGACAGCCTGTGGTGTGACGGCCGGCAGGGCCATGCCAGCCTCGGCCGCCAGCTTCTCGACCGCCTCGTTGAAGCTCAGGCGCTCGGTTTCCTGGACGAAGGAGATGATGTCGCCATTCTTGCCCGACGAGAAGTCAAAGAACTGGCCCTTCTGGTCGTTGACGTAAAAGGACGGCGTCTTCTCCTTGGTGAAGGGTGACAGGCCAACCCATTCCTTGCCGTTGCGGCGCAGCTTGACGCTCTTGCCTATGACGTCGGACGGACGCAGGCGGGTCTTTAGTTCATCGAGAAAATGGTCATCAAAACGCACGGACACAATATAGTCGCTTGCCGCCGATTCGCGAAATGTTCCGAGTCGAGATTAATGAAATCATTTTTCATTAATCTGAAGCCTGCTATCAGAACGGACAGGGAGATGAAAATGAATCGCTTTTTGACGCTGACCGTCCTGACCGCACTACTGTCGAGTTCCGCAATGGCAGCACCGCAGACCACTTCGCCCGTCTTCACGACCGATAACGGCCGGATTTTGGCGCCTGACGGCCGCGAATTCATCGCGCGCGGCGTCAATCTGCAATATGGCGATCACCCGGATCGCGCCCTATCCGCCATCGCCGCCATCGATAGCACCGGCGCCAACATGATCCGGCTGCAATTGCGGCGGGACACAACTGCCGGCCAGTTGCGCCGCGCGCTCGACGAGGCGGTAAAACACAAGATCCCGGTCATGATCTTCTATTGGGAACAGGATATTACCTGCGCATCGGACAGCGCCCTGCTGCGCAAGGACACGGAGGCCCTGTGGCTGAAGCGCTGGGCTAAGGTGCTGAAAGAACCAAAGTACCAGCCCTGGATCATGCTCAACATCGCCAATGAATGGGGTACCTCCAAGGACGGCTTCAAGGACTATACGGCAACCTACACCGACCTGATCAAGGCCTTCCGCGCCGGAGGTTTCCGCGCGCCGATCGTCATCGATGCCGCCGATTGCGGCCAGGCTACGGCCAGCTTCACGGAAGGGCGCGGCAAGGCCTTCGTCGATGCCGATCCTCTGAAGAGCATCATCGTCTCGGTCCACGCCTATCACCATTTGTGGAACAGCCCCGGCCGGATCGACGACAATATCGCGCAGCTGAAGGCGACCGGGCTGCCTTTTATCCTGGGTGAATTCGGTGATCGCGACCTCAACGAGGACGGTCACGCGGTCGATCACCTCTATCTGATGCAATCGGCTGATGCACAAGGCGTTGGCTGGCTGGCCTGGAGCTGGAAGGGCAATGGCGCCACCACGCGCGTGCTGGACATGTCGCAGGACTATGGCAAGGTAACGCCTACCCGCCGGGGTGAGGAAATTATTTCGCGCTGGCGGTCCTTAAAATAAAGCATCAAGGAAGCGCCGCCATGCAGGTCACGACCACCAATTCCATCGAAGGCAGCAAGATCACCGCCTATCTCGGCGTCGTCACGGGCGAAGCCATCCTTGGCGCCAACATCTTTCGCGACTTCTTTGCAGGTATTCGCGACATCGTCGGCGGCCGTTCCGGCGCCTATGAAGAAGTATTGCGCGAAGCCCGCGACGCCGCCCTGCGCGAAATGGAGGCCGAAGCGCAGAAGCGCGGCGCCAACGCCATTGTCGGGGTCGACATTGACTATTCGACGGTCGGCCAGGGCAGCATGCTGATGGTCAGTTGCTCAGGGACGGCGGTAACGGTGAGCTGAGGCTTTACAGAGGCGCCGGGCATCCCATCTATGCCGCATGCCTGAAACACGTCTCGATAAATTTGGCGCTCTGCCAGCCGAACATTGCGTCCCCGACCTGCTCACGCCGGGCCTCAAGGTCGTCTTTTGTGGCACGGCGCTGGGCCGCGTCTCAGCCGAACGCAAAGCCTACTATGCCAATCCCGGCAATTTCTTCTGGCGGACACTGCACAATACCGGCCTAACGCCGGAGCGGATGCGGCCGGAAGACTATGCGGCACTATTGGATTACGGCATCGGGCTGACCGACCTATGCAAGGCGCACTTCGGTAATGACAATGAACTGCCATCGGGGGCACTTGATGCAGAGGCGCTGCGAAAAAAGATTTTCAAGTTCCAGCCCCATATCCTGGCCTTTACCAGCAAGACCGGTGCATCGACTTTTCTCGGTCGGCCGACGGGTTCAATTGCCCTAGGTCTTCAGACGGAAACCGTTGGCGCAACGCGCATTTACGTTCTGACCTCGCCGTCCGGCCAGGCGCGCATCTTCTGGAACCAACAAGCCTGGCAATCGCTGGCGGATGAAGTCCTGGCGATGGAGTGAGCCAACACTTCGAAACAAATCTTTTGCTGTTAACAATTGACCTGAGGGCCTTCGCTCCCTATGTGTCCGGCCGTTTGCCCGCATCCCATCAAAAGTGAGTCCCCAATGACCGACCAAGCCCCCACCGACCTGCTGCCCGGCTGCACCGGAGTGCTCGTCCTGGCGGACGGCACCGTCTATCAGGGCCTGGGTTGCGGCGCCGCCGGCGAAGCGCTGGGCGAGGTCTGCTTCAACACGGCCATGACCGGCTACCAGGAAATCCTGACCGACCCGTCCTACATGGAGCAGATCGTCGCCTTCACCTTCCCGCACGTCGGCAATGTCGGCGTCAATGCCGACGACGTCGAGCAATTGGGCAATGACCCCAAGCGTGCGGCCAAGGGCGCGATCTTCCGCGACCTGCCGACGCCGCCGGCCAACTGGCGTTCGACCCTGAGCTTTAACGACTGGCTGAAGGAGCGCGGCGTTGTCGCCATCGCCGGCATCGACACACGCGCCCTGACCAAGCGTATCCGTGACAAGGGCATGCCGCACGGCATCATCGCGCATTCGCCGACGGGTACCTTCGACATTCCGGCGCTGATTTCCAAGGCCGCCAACTGGTCCGGCATAGGTGGACTTGATCTGGCGCCGGCCGCGACCTCGGCGCAGTCATCGACCTACACCACCGACCTGTGGCAGTGGCCGCAGGGCTATCAGGACGGCAAGGAGAAGGCATTCAAGGTCGTGGTCATCGACTACGGCGTCAAGCAGAACATCCTGCGCGCCCTGGTCGATATCGGCGCCGAGGTGCACATTGTGCCGGCCAAGACATCGGCTGAAGAGATTCTCGCCCGCAATCCTGACGGCGTCCTGCTGTCGAACGGCCCGGGTGACCCGGCTGCCACCGGTGAATATGCCGTTCCTGTTATCCGTAAGCTGGTCGACGCCGGCCTGCCGGTCTTTGGCATCTGCCTGGGCCATCAGATGCTGGCACTGGCGCTGGGCGCCAAGACGATCAAGATGGGCCAGGGCCATCACGGCGCCAACCACCCCGTCAAGGACGAGACCACCGGCAAGGTCGAGATCGTGTCGATGAACCACGG
>CAMLPZ010000225.1 GCA_946482045.1 uncultured Asticcacaulis sp. | reverse complement strand
GCCATGTCGTCCATGCGCGGACGGGCCAGGGTCGTGCCGGCGCCGAAGCGGACGGTGACGTCTTCGGCCACCGCGAAGTTTAGGTTCAGGCTGGGCAGGACGTCGGTATACTTGTCGCCGTCCGCCTTGGTGACCGGTGTGCCAGCGCCGACGAAAATCGATTCGGCGCTTTGCTCAGCCGTCTGCGACATGACGCCGATATTGCCTGTGACCGGAATGCCGAACAGTTGGGTATCGATGTCGGCACGGATGAAGGCGGCGTCGACCGTTTCTTCAACGAACCAGCTGCGGCGCAATTGATCATTGTCGGTGGCTTCGGTCAGGATGAAGATGCCGTCCTGCCACATGGCCAACGAGTCATACGAGATCATGCCCGACGTGTTGCCGAGGAAGCTCGCATCGGTCACTCCGGTGCGGTACTTTTCAGGAACGGCGACGGTCGGCGCGGTCAGGCTCATATAGGCAGCGTAGTCGTTCTTGTCCTTCGAACGGTCGATGCGGCTATAGCCGAAGGCGACCTTGCTGAAGAGGCCGGATTCGATTTTGCGCTCGGCAACCAGCTTGATCATGTTCAATTCGTCTTCGACGTGCGGCGCACGGAAGAAGCCACCACGATTGGTCACCGGGCCACCCCAGCCGCCCGGATCAGTCAGGAAGACCTTGCTGAAGTCGGAATAGTCGATCACACCGGACAGGTTGTAGGCATGGTCCTTATCGGTCATGTCGAAGGTGATAGTGTCCGAGACGACCGAACCGGCAGCGCCCGTACCGGCGGTCGATTCGATAATGACGTCATCGCGCGTCAGCTTCTGGGTGCTGAGGTCGGCGTTCAGGGTCCACTGGTCGTTGAGGGCGTAGTTAATGTTCACGCCGATCTGGTCGGTCGTGGCCTGACGGCGATTGGTGTAGTTCTCGACGACTGTGTTGACGCCCGTAAAGACGCCGTGGTCGATATAGTCGCCGTCAACCGTATAGCCCGGCTGCAGCTGCGAAGAGCTCCACCACAGCGGATATTCCAGGCGGGCGATCTTTTGCAGTTCTTCGAATTCCGAGTGGAAGGCGTCGACGACGACGCGCAGGCGGTCATTAGGCTTCCATTCCAGGACGCCCATCAGGCCGTCACGTTCGAGGTTCGACGATTGCACCCCGTTTTTCTGGCCACCCAGAATGAACTTGTTCAGGCCGCCGCCGTTCGTGCAGGTCGTTCCGCCGTCGCAGCGCGGGAAGTCGCCATCGCCCCAGGGCTCGAGGCGCGTCACCTGATAGGGCGAGTCGGTGTGCGCGTAACCAAAGGCGACGCCCAGGGTCTTGTCAAAAAACTGGTCGATATAGTTGAACGACCAGCGGCTGCCCGAGTTTTCAAGGCCGCCGATCGCCGCCTCTTCCGAGTTCATTTCGCGGCGGATATTGATGGCGGCGGCGCGCTTGCCATAGGCCAGCGGGCGGACGGTCTGCAGGTCGGCAGTGCCGGCGATGCCCTGGGTGGTCATCGAGGCGTTGGGCGTCTTGTAGATCAGCACCTGGCTGATCAGTTCGGACGGATACTGGTCGAATTCCACCGAGCGGTTGTCATTGGTCGACACCTGCTCGCGGCCATTCATAGTGGTGACGGTATAGTCCGGACCAAGGCCACGGATCGACAGGGTCTGGGCGCGGCCATTGGTGCGCTGGGCGGCGAGGCCCGGCAGGCGCGCCAGGGATTCGGCAATCGAGGCGTCGGGCAACTTGCCGATATCTTCGGCCGACACGGCTTCGACGATCTGCGTCGAGCGCTTTTTGGCAGTGATGGCGTCCTGGATACCGCGGCGGATGCCGGTCACGACAACCGTCTGGCTGTCTTCACCTGCCGGCGCCGGCGCGTCTTGAGCGACAGCAGGCATGGCGGCGAAAGCTGCGGCAACAAGCGCCAGCGTGCCGCCACAGGTGAGCAATTTCTTTTTGAACAAGCCCGGGTGGGCCTTGGGATGCAGCATAAGTTCCTCCTGTCCCCGTGTGATTTGTCGGCGCACAGGACCCTTGTCCGTGCGACCCTATACATCTCAACCCGATTTGACGCTCTTTAAGTCCGGCGTCTGGGGCCACTATTCCTGCGGCCAAAAATTTTTGCAAGGCTTTGCAAATTTTTGCAGTCAAAATTTTAAACTATCTGTAATCTTGTGGCATTCCCGCTACGGATTCGTGTGAAATGTGGCCCTCTACTCCCAAATTGTACGACATATTGGGCGTTATTGTCTCTAAAAAAGTCTGAAATCGTTTTTGACGGAACATGAAAAAAATTGCAAAAAAATGCAATTTGTGATGACAACGCTGTCCCAGTTTCTACCCACCGCAGGACTCGCGCACGACCAATTCAGTCGAAACGATTTCCGAGTGGGTCTCGTCATTGGAGATCGAGCCGATCAGCTTGGAAACCATCAGCTTTCCCGCCCGCGACAGATCCTGGGAGATGGTCGTCAGGCTGGGATGAGTCAGGCTGGCCAGCTGAATATTGTCATAACCCACCACAGAAACGTCGCCCGGCACTTTCAGGCCCGCCCGCATCAGGCCGCGAATGGCACCGAAGGCAATGATGTCGGAACAGGCGAACAGGCCGTCGAAACTGACGCCCTTGTTGAGCAGCCCGATCACAGAGGCTTCGGCGGATGCCAGTTCGAAATGGGTCGGCACGACCAGACGCGGATCGTATTCGATGCCGGCTTCGGCCAGGACATTGAGATACCCCTGAAAACGCTGTTTCATCTCCGTACCTTCGGTCTCGCCGAAATAGGCTATCCGCTTGCGGCCCAGCCTGGCCAGATGCGCCGTGGCGCGCGTCCCGCCCTGGAGGTTGTTCGACCCGACCGTGCAATATTTCTGGCCGGCCAGTTCCTGGCCCCAGACGATGAACTTGTTGGTCGTGCCGGCCAGCATGTTGAAGCGGTCGTGCAGATAGCTCTGGCCTAAAAAGATAACACCGTCGGCCTTGATATTCTGCATCAGGGTGACGAGGTCGTTCTGGTTGCGCGGCGTCAAGTGCGACAGCAGAAGGTCGCATCCCATGTCGCGCGCCGCTTCACCGACCGCCGAGATCATTTCCTGGTAGAATGGATCGGAGAAACGGCCTTCGCGGCCATGCGGCGGCGGGATGACGATGGCAATCGTCGCCTGGCTGCCCGACATCGACAGCGGCATGTCGTGGTTGAGCACATAAGAATGGTCGCGGGCGATCTTCCAGACGCGGCGCTTGGTGACACGGTTAACTGCGGGCGAGTCATTCAGCGCGCGAGACACGGTCGCCACCGATACCCCCGCGATCCGCGCCAGATCCTCAAGCCTGATCTTGCCCCTGCCGCCGTCCATGCCACTACCCTTACGCATAAGCTGATTTGTATAATCATGGCAATTTGTCCTGCGAAAGCAAGCGCTTTCAGTAATGCTGCAAATCTTGCAAGAAAATGTATGGAAATTGAAGGCGCTAGCCACCATCCGTGCATGCACTTCGCCTTGACCGCCTTCCAATTGACATAAATCGGCGTAATCTGGGGAAAGAGACGGAGGGCTAAAATGGTGTATCTGATCGCTACCGCACTGGCGTTCGCGCTCAATGTCGAGCCTGCGCCAAAACCCTACGGACCCGCGGCCGAGACGCGATCCGAAGCCGCACGCATTGTGGCCGATACTGAAGAAACATCGCGTGCGGCACGTCAATCCGATTTTGCAGCCTTGTCACGCGACGATAACCGCAACCGCGCCTTTGCCTGTGTTGATGACGACTGCAAGGTCACCACGCCAGTTTACAACACCCGCACACCGTCGGAGGCGGACGCACGTCCGTTTCGGTCGTCATGGTAAAGCGTCGTCTGGTCGCGTGCGCGCTTTTGCTCAGCCTTGGCGCCTGCGCCGAACTCGAAGCCATGAACGGGCCGCAGACGGCCGACATGACGTCGCCGCCACCCCCGCCGCAAAAGGTCTATTCGTACGCCGACCAACCCGACACGCCACCGCAGATCAAGGCCAAGGGCGTCATCGACAAGGGCGAAGTGACGGGCACCTATAACGGCGCGCAATATGTCTGTGCCGACACCGCCTGCAAAAGCGCCATCCGCAGCGACATCCCCGTCCCGCCCGAAGGTCGCACCGGCGAGAAGAAAGACCAATGACGAACGTGCAATAGGACTTTACGCATAGTGACGCGACCTGATAGGCAGGCGCATCACCGCAAAGGCCTGTCCATGTCGCAATTCGAAGCCCTGTCCGCCCTCAAGACCATCCGCCCGTCCAACCGCAAGCCGGATCAGCTTCGCGAGGTCGTCATCGAAACGGGCGTGACGCGCTATGCCGAAGGCTCGTGCCTGGTCAGCTTCGGCCATACCAAGGTGTTGGTCACTGCTTCGGTCGAACAAGGCGTCCCACCGTTTCTGAAGGGCAAGGGTCAAGGATGGGTGACGGCGGAATATGGCATGCTGCCCCGTTCGACCCACACGCGCTCACGCCGTGAAGCCGCCGCCGGCAAGCAGTCGGGCCGCACCCAGGAAATCCAGCGCCTGATCGGCCGCTCGATGCGTGCCGTCATCGACCTGAAAGCCCTTGGCGAACGCCAGATCACCATCGACTGCGACGTCATCCAGGCCGATGGCGGCACGCGCACGGCCTCGATCACCGGCGCCTGGGTGGCGCTGTCGCAGGCCTGCGACAAGCTGGTCGCCGACAAGCTGATTGAAAAGTCACCAATCCTCGACCAGATCGCGGCAATTTCCTGTGGCATCTTCGCCGACACGCCGGTGCTCGATCTCGACTACGATGAGGATTCGACAGCCGAAACCGACGCCAACTTCGTCATAACCGGCAGCGGCCATTCGGTCGAAATCCAGGCGACCGGTGAAAAGCGCGGCTTTTCGCGCGATGAGTTCAATGCGCTGTTCGACCTGGCCCACGCGGGCTGCAAGACCCTGTTCGGCCTGCAAAACGCCGCACTGGGCAAGCAGGGTTAGAGAGGCTCCTCTTCGCCGTATTCCAGCAGATCGCCCGGACCGCAATTCAGCGCACGGCACAGGACATCGAGCGTCTTAAGGCGCACGGCCATGGCGGCCTGATCGCGCAGGACTTCCAGATCGCGCACGCTGATACCAGTACGGTCGGACAGCTCCACGATCGACAGCCGCTTTTTGGCCAGTACCTCGGCTAATCTGATCCTTATCATATGGTCAGGTCCGCTTCTTTACGCAGCCGTGCACCTTCCTTGAAGACCTCGGCCAGCACGAAGACGACCAGGACCGAGAACCAGGCTGTAACGGCACGCAGGCCGTAGAAGGGCTCGAACTTGAGATCGAAGACGCTTTCAGCGATGAAGCGCGCGAAATAACCGAACAGCTCTAGACCAGCCAGCCCGAAACCGATCCAGCGCAGGCGCAGCGTGTTGTCGGGATGGAAGACGTCACCTTCGGCAAGCGTCGCCAGGACCTGGCGCGTCCAGTGCATGACGAGGACATAGCCGCCCAATGAAATGCTGAAAGCCAAAAGGATCACGGCCTGCGACGCCGCCGGCAGATGGGTCGCCACATTCAGCGGCCGCGCCACCTCGATGGCAAGATTGGGCACAACCAGCAAGCCAAGCGCCGCCAGCACCGTGACGGCGACCACTACGTAGAGGCCGTAATAGACGACATCGAGGGCCGTTTTCAGCAGGCTGGAGATCGAGCGCGGACCTAAAAAGCGCATTGCGGGTTTCCATTCATCGCATCAAGATTTGCGGCTCCCCCTTGATAAGAGCAGCCGCGTTTTTTGTCACGGGCTACAACGCCCTTTTCATTTGCCGCATTCGGGGTAAAAGGCCCGAAAAGGAGAGCCGATGCCCCTGTCCCTCACTCCCGGCCAGAAACTGATCGCCGCCACGCATAATCCCGGCAAGGCGGTCGAAATCGCCAGCCTGCTGGGAGGCCGCTTCGAGATCATTACCGCCGGCAGCCTGAACCTGCCCGAGCCCGACGAAACCGAGATGAGCTTTGTCGGCAATGCGATCCTGAAGGCACGCCATGCGGCCATGAAGGCAGGTATCGTCGCCTTGGCGGATGATTCCGGCCTGAGCATAGCGGCGCTGGGCGGAGAGCCCGGCGTGTTCAGCGCGCGCTGGGCGGGGCCTGACAAGGACTTCGTCCGCGCTGCCGAAGTCATCGAACACAAGCTGCGCATTGCGCGCGAGGCGCAAGGTGCGGCCTTCAATCGCAGGGCCTGGTTCACCTGCGCCCTGGCGGTCGCCTGGCCGGAGGGTCACGCCGTCGTATTCGAAGGCCGCGTCGACGGCGAGATCGTGACCAAGCCGCGCGGGGATATGGGGTTCGGCTACGATCCGATCTTCCAGCCCGACGGCTACGAGACTACCTTCGCCGAAATGAGTTCCGAAGCCAAGGACACCATCAGCCACCGCCATCTGGCGTTCGAGCAACTTAAGGCGGCTTTGCTGTGACAGGATCTGTCCCCAAAGTCCCCTCTCCCCGCTTGCGGGGAGAGGGTTGGGGTGAGGGGCGTTCCGATGTCAGCCTCTATGTTCACTGGCCCTACTGTTCGCGCATCTGCCCCTACTGCGATTTCAACGTAACGCGCGACCGGGGACAGGCCAGCCAGCGCACCTTGTTCGACGCCATCCTGACCGACCTGAAAAGCCAGGCCGCCATGATCGGGCGGCGCAAACTGGCCAGCGTCTTCTTCGGCGGCGGCACCCCGTCGCTGCTCCCGCCAGAATGGGTGGCGGAACTGATCGCCACGGCGCGCGGCTTATTTGACGATGGCGGCGAGATCGAAATCACCCTCGAAGCCAATCCGACCGACGCCGAAATCGGCCGCTACGAAGGATTCCGCCGGGCCGGGATCAACCGCCTGTCGCTCGGCGTCCAGTCACTTGATGATGCAGCGCTAAGGTTCTTGGGCCGAAACCATTCCGCCACCGACGCTATACGTGGCATCGAGACCGCCCAAAAGGTCTTCGGCCGAGTGTCGCTCGACCTGATCTACGCCCTGCCCGATCAGTCGCCGGCCGCGTGGGAGGCCGAACTCAAAGCCGCCTTTGCACTGGGTGTCGAGCATATCTCGCCCTATCA
>CAMLPZ010000224.1 GCA_946482045.1 uncultured Asticcacaulis sp. | reverse complement strand
GGGACCGCCGGAGGCGGTGGGAGGGGGAAACTATCGAGGGTCTTTACCCCCCTCCCGTCATTTCGCAAGCGAAATGCCAATTATTCCGTCGCGGGGACGCTCGTAAATCCCTTTTGCTGCGGGCGGCGACGCAGGTCGGTCGCCAGCTTCATCAGGGCTTCGATCCGGTTGCCCGTATTCGGGTGGGTCGAAAACAGGTTGTCCATGTTGCGACCGTTCAGCGGGTTGATGATGAACATGTGCGCCGAAGCCGGATTGCGCTCGGCGCCATGGTTGTAGGTGCCGCGCGCATACGATTCGATCTTGTGCAGAGCGCGGGCCAGCGCCTCCGGGTCGCCGGCGATTTCACCACCGACGCGGTCGGCTTCGTACTCGCGCGTTCGCGAAATGGCCATCTGGACCAGCATGGCGGCGATTGGTGCCAGGATCATCAGGGCCAGCGAGGCAAATATGTTATTGTTGCCCTCCTCGTCATTGTTCGATCCGCCGAAGAACATGGCGAAGTTGGCGATCGACGAGATGGCGCCAGCGATCGAAGCTGTGATGGTCATGACCAGGGTGTCGCGGTTTTTGACGTGCGCCAGTTCGTGCGCCATGACGCCGCGGATTTCGCTGCGGTCGAGCATTTCCAGCAGACCCGTCGTCGCACAGACGGCGGCATTCTGCGGGTTACGGCCAGTGGCAAAAGCGTTCGGCTGGTCGCTGTGCATGATGTAGACCTTCGGCATCGGAAGCTGGGCGCGGCTACTCAGTTCCTCGATGTCGCGGTAATAGTTGCGCAGCAAGGGATGCGTGGTGTTGGGATCGACGGGCTCGGCGCGATACATGCGCAGCACCATCTTGTCCGAGTTCCAGTAGGTGAACAGGTTCATCGCGATGCCTAAGCCGAGCGCGATGAGCATACCCGTGGGGCCGGCCAGGGCAAAGCCGATGGCGCCGAACAATGCGGTCAGGCCAGCCAGCAAAATCCAGGTCTTCAACGGGTTCATAATGATATCGGTTCCTTGAGTTGTTGCAGGTTGAGGACTAGATATGGGAAAATAACCTTGCATCTCCAAGGGCCTTACGAAAATGTCATCTGAAACCGAAAAGCCCGCCGACCTGAGCCAGGTCATGCAAAAGGTGCTGACGCCCGAAGCGCAGCGCGCCTTGGCGGAAGCCGCCGAACGCCGGGCACTGGCGGAAGCCGAGGCGCAGATAATGGCTGAAGAGGATGGCGGGCCAAAGGGTCCCGAACCGACGCGCTATGGCGACTGGGAACGCAAGGGTATTGCGGTCGATTTTTAAGGAAGAGGCCCCGCCACCACGCCCAGCGGACGCGGTCCCCTCCCCAAATCCCAATAGATTTGGGGGGAGACCGCACGAGCGAGACATTGCGTAAGCAATGGCGAACGAGATGTGTTGCTGGGGTCTCTTTTAGACGTTATGGATCGCGGCCAGGATGCTTTGGGCAGCCGCGACCGGATCGGCAACGCGGGTGATCGGACGTCCGACGACGACATGCGAGGCGCCATTCAGAAAGGCGTCCTGCGGCGTGGCGATACGCTGCTGATCGTTGACATCGGAGCCTTCCGGCCGCACGCCCGGCGTCACAATCAAAAAGTCGGCCGGCACGCGGGCGCGGATCATGGCTGCTTCGTGGGGGCTGGCGACGACGCCGTCCAGGCCACACTCGACCGCCTGGTCGACGCGCAGCATGACCAGTTCCGCCAGAGCCGTGCCGTAGCCCATTTCATCGAGATCGGATTGACTGAGCGAGGTCATCACCGTCACGCCGATGATCTTAGCAGAACCATTGCCACGGCCCTTGACTGCGGCGCGCATGACCTGGGGCTCAGCATGGACAGTTAGCAGATCGCAAGCGCCGGCACAGGCCGCTTTCGCCGCGCCTTCGACTTGGGCGCCGATGTCGTGCAGCTTCCAGTCCTGGAAGATCAGCTTCCCCTGGTCCTTCAGTTCGCGCGCCAGGTCCAGCCCGCCCTGGGCCAGAAGGGTCAGACCGATCTTGTAATAGGAGACGCTGTCGCCGAGCGTCTTGACCAGGGCGCGGGCACTGTCGAGATCGGGCTCGTCCAGAGCCAGGATCATACGGTCGTCGGCCTTGTAAAGCTCGGTCATGGCGATTGTCCTTGTGTGAGTGAGCGGCGATTACGCGATTTGCCATGCCTGCACAAGTCGGTCATGATCCGCGAATCACGGGGTATGCGGACATGTTCGACGATCTCAACCTGACGAAGCTGCTGCCGTTCTACATCAACTTCTTCATCACCTTGTTCGCGCTGATCGATCCGATCGGCAACGTGCCCATCTATGCGGCGGCGACTCAGACCCAATCTCCCAAGGCGCGCCGGTGGCTGAGCATCTATATTTCCGCCTTTACGGCCGTGATCCTGTCGATCTTCTATTTTGCCGGCCTGAGCATCTTGCAGTTCTTCGGGATTTCGATGGACGCCTTCCGCATCGCCGGCGGGCTGTTGCTGTTCCTGATGGGCCTTCAGATGGCGCAGGGCGATTTCATGGAAACCTTCGCCCATGCCGAAGAGGTCAAAAGCGGGGGCGACCCGACAACAGGCGTCCAACCGCTAGGGCATCGCGAAACCGCCAAGAAGAGCTTCGAGAAGCTGGTGGTGCCGTTCGCGTTTCCGCTGATGGTCGGTCCTGGGACGATTTCGACGGTGATTATCCAGGCCGGCGTCGCGCAGGATCTGGGACCTTTGGGGGTGGTTATCGGCGTGCTGGCCATCCTGACGACGGCGGTGGCAATCCTGGTGTCGCTCTTGCTGTCGAACACCATTTCACGGATTTTCGGCCGGGTCGGGATGGTCGTCGTGGTGCGGGTGCTGGGGCTGATCCTGTGCGCCTTGTCGGTGCAGATCATCATTTCGTCGATCGGCGCGATTACGCAGGACATCATCCTGCCCAGCGCCGCGCATCCGTATGAGAATACAGGGCACAGCCGTTAAGTAGACGAAGGGGCCTCAGGCCCTTCACCCCATAAGTTAGCGATGGATCTTTCTCAACTGGCCGGACGCCAATTCCATCACCCAGTCATCGGGCAGCACCTTCAACAGAGCCGCCACCGTCTTGTTCGGTGCACCCGGCACGCAGCAGGCGCGATTGGCCTCAGCCGCGACAAAGCCCTCGCGCGCGACCTCGTCGGCGCCCATCCACCACCATTCGGGAATGGCCCTCGACAGCTTGGAGCGCGTGCCGACAACGTCGTGGAATTCGGAATAGGTCCAGCCCGGGCACAGCGAGGTCACGTGGACGCCGTGGTCGCGGACTTCGAGGTGCAGGCTTTGCGAAAACCGTGTCAGGCCCGTCTTGACCGGTCCGTAAAGTGTGTCGCCGGGTGAGGCGGGCAAGTAACCGGCCAGTGAGGCGACATTTATGATCCGGCCGAACTTGCGCTCGATCATGCCCGGCAAGAAGCGGTGTGTCAGCTCGATCGGCGCCAGCCACATGACCTGCATGAAGGCGCGTTGCTGCTCCAAGGTGGTGCCGAGGAAACCGCCCGGCTGGCCATAGCCGGCATTGTTGACCAGACCATCGACGCTGCGGCCCAGGGCCAGCACGCTTTGCTGCAAGGCTTCGGGCGTGGCGGGATCGGACAGGTCGCCCGGCAGGGCATGGGTTTCGACGCCGAAACGGAGGCGGATTTCCTCGGCCAGCGTGTCCAGCCGGTCCTGGCGGCGGGCGGTCAGGGCAACATCCCAGCCATGCGATGCATAGGTGCGCGCAAATGCCGTACCAATCCCTGCGGAGGCTCCGGTAATCAGGACAAGACGGCGAGCCAACGGTTCAATTCCCCTAAAAAATCAGGTGGCGATCGAACACGACCGCTGCCGGAAATGCAAGCGGATTGATAATGTGGAATGTTTACTGAGGTCTGAATGCCCCGACCACCACTCGCTCGCTCATGGTCCCCCCTGTTTGTCAGAGCGGTGCTAGAGTTTTGATGGATTGAGGCGTTGCACCGCCTCAATCCATCTGAAGGCTGGACCGTTTTCCCTGAGCTTCATGGGCTGTTTGGGAGCTGGGTCACCTTTGTATTTAATTCTTCGGATGGTTGCGTGGGCGTTAGGCTCGAAGACACAAGGGGACCGTACAACTGAGCGAAAGCGATGCGGTTCGGTGGGGCCTAAACGACGCCTTAGTGGAACGATTCGCCCAGATAGACGCGGCGCACTTCCGGGTCGTGGGTAATGGCCTCGGCGGAGCCTTCGAACAGCACCTCGCCCGAATGGATGATCGAGGCGCGATCGACGATCTCCAGCGTCTCGCGGACGTTGTGGTCTGTAATCAGGATACCGATGCCACGGCTCTTCAGGTAACCGATGACATCACGGATATCGCTGATGGCCAGCGGGTCGATACCGGCGAAGGGCTCGTCGAGCAGCATGAAGGAGGGCTTGCCGGCCAGCGCGCGAGCGATTTCGACGCGGCGGCGTTCACCGCCCGACAGGGCCGAGGCCGGTGAGTTGCGGATATGAGTAATGTGCAGGTCTTCGAGCAGGCGGACACAGTCGTCCTTGACCTTAGCCGGGTTCTTCTCGCGCAGCTCCAGCACCGAGGTAATGTTCTGCTCGACATTCATGCCGCGAAAGATCGACGCTTCCTGCGGCAGGTAGCCTATCCCTAAGCGCGCGCGCTGGTACATCGGCTGGTGCGTGATGTCCTGGCCGTCGAGCATGATCGAGCCATAGTCGGCCTCGACCAGGCCGGTGATCATGTAGAAGCAGGTCGTCTTGCCGGCACCATTGGGACCCAGTAGACCCACGACTTCGCCGCGCCCCAGCTTGAGCGAGACGCTCTTGACGACGGCGCGGTCCTTGTAGGTCTTGCCGATGCCTTCGACCACGATGCCGTCGCCGGCGACCCGGTCGGCCGTCGCCTTCGAAGAGGCTGAAAATGCGTCCGCGCTCACTTGGGATATATCTCCACTTACTGCGCGGGCCTGTTATTGGGATAAAGGACACTGCGCACCCGGCCCTTGGTCTGGCCACCCGGATCTGCTGTGAAGGTCGTGATGCCCTTGGACACCTGAGAGACCAGTCGATTACCGGTCGAAATGTTCTGACCCTGCTGCAGGATGACATTGCCGGTCACGACCATGGTGTCGTCCGCCTTGGTATAGACGGCGTTGTCACCCTTCATGATGGTCTGCTGGCCCTGGGCATCGACCGTGACATAGAAGATATTGCCCGTTGCCTCGATACGATTGATGTCGCCACCCGCCTCGGCATAGGTGATGGTGGCATGGTCGGTGCGCAGACGCGCCTTGTCCTGCAGGATCTCGACCCGGCCATCCAGGTACATGGTATTGGCCTGCTGTTCGATGCGTTGAGAATCGGCGCCGACCTGAACCGGTCCGCCCTGCCCCGAAACCTGTGCGGTCGCGGCGCCCCCGGTCAAAGCCAGAACCACCAGGGCCGTCGCCATGCGAATTTTCATCGTCCGTCCGTTCCTCATGCCTTTAAGCGCCTATTTCCTGTTGAGCGTCGTCCAGACCTTGCTGTCGCCCCGTCCCCGGAAAACGACATCGGCGCCGTTTTTCGAAATCATGAAGGACTCGCCTACAATATGGCCCATGCTTCCGGTTCCTTCAATGCGTTTGTCGCCGGAGATCGTCAAGTCCTTAAGGTTGATGACAGCCGCCTCGGTGCGGAAGGTCATATCCGAGCCACCCGCACGCATGACGACATTGCCCGTAAGATGAAATAGGCCCCTGTTGGCGTCGTAGACCCCATTGGCCGACGAAATATGGGTCGACTTGTCGCCATCGCCCTTAAAGTCGATCGCCGGCCCCTTGAGGTTGACCCGCGTCAGATCATTGCCCTGCTGGATGGCCTCAAGACCGCTGATGGTGAATGGCGAGCCTGAGCCGCTCAGGCCCGAATAGCGCGGATTGATGGCGCGGATTTCCCGGCCTTGCGGATTATAGGCGTTGAGTGAACCAAGGATGCTGGTCACAGCAATCCAGCCAACGTTCAGCAGACCGATACCGATGATCAGGGCGGGGAGCGCGGTCCGCAGTGTCTTTATGCGGCGCGAACGGCGGCGGACCGCCGCGACCTGCTGGGCCAGGTGTGTTCTGCGCTGGGCGGCTTCGGTCTCGGCATCGACGGCCGGCTCGAAGCGCGCAGTAATGTCCGTCAGTTGCGTGGCCATGAAATTGCGTTCCCGCAGAGAATTGTTAAGCTTCAAACGAAGCAGAACAATTCTCTGGTTTTTGTTTTGTCGCATTTCCTAACGTCGAACCGCCAGAAACGTACTTTGGCACTTCGCCGGAAAATGCTCCGGGCCCTATGCCCAGCTATGCGCGAAAATATCGCAATCTTCCCATCCTGCCAAATCCAGTTTGACGCGGTGCGGTAAAAAATCGAAGCAGCCTTGGGCCAGTTCTGTCCTGCCTTCGCGCGCCAGCATGACATTCAGGCGGTCGCGCAGCGCGTGCAGGTGCAAAACGTCCGACGCTGCATAGGCCAGTTGCTCCGGCGACAGGGTGTCATTACCCCAGTCCGAGCTTTGCTGCTGCTTGGACATATCGACGTTCAACAGTTCGCGCACCAGGTCCTTGAGACCGTGGCGATCGGTATAGGTCCGCGCCAGTTTCGACGCGATCTTTGTGCAGTAGACTGGCGCGGTGACGACATCGAGATGCAGCAGGAACATGCCGATGTCGAAGCGACCGTAATGGAACAGCTTCAGGACGTTGCCGTCCGTCAACAGACGCTTCAGGTTCGGGCAGTCATAGGTTTGGCGGTCAAGGCGCACGACGTGAGCATTGCCGTCGCCGCCCGACAGCTGAACGACACACAGGCCGTCACGGCGGAAACGCAGGCCCATGGTCTCGGAATCGATGGCAACAGTGGCGCCAAGGTCGAGGCCGTCGGGCAGGTCGCCTTCGTGGTAGAATACGGTCACGGGATACGCCTTATGCGATGGTCATTAAGAAGCGTAACCGCCTAAGCCCAAATGGTTAAAAGGTCAATGACGCGAGCCTTTGTCGTGACGCGATGCTTGGGCCAAAAACCGCGTCACACTTTTTGGCGCATCGCTTAACCGTGCGCCTTCAGGAACCGGATCGTCCGCCGCCAAGC
>CAMLPZ010000223.1 GCA_946482045.1 uncultured Asticcacaulis sp. | reverse complement strand
CGGCCATCGACGACGCGGGCATAGACGCCTTCCGGCGTTTTGGGTCCGGGGACGATACCGAGTTGTGCGTACAGACTGCGGTAGAGCGGCTGCATCACGGAAGGCTGCGCCGGCGTGGCGACATAGATGGCCTGGCCCTTGCCGAATTTGTTGACGGTGGCGATGGGCGGCGCATCCGGTACATTGGAGATATGTCCGATCGCCTGGGCCGTGGTCGGTTCCAGCACTTCGTAGAAGGTGATCGTGCTTTTGAATTCACTGTCCCCGATCTTGCCGGTCAGCGGCGCGTAATGGCGGTAGAACTCCCGGGTTTTCAGCCCGAAGACGTCGCTCAGGCGCCCAGGCAGTGGCGTGTTGAACCATTGATTGGTCTCGTCCACCTTGGCCGACATGGCGGTCATGATGACCGTGCCGCCCTCCCTGACGTAGCGGCGCACATTGTCGGCGGCCGCCTGGTTCATCAGGTACTCGCCCGGGATGACGACCATCTTGTACCGGCTCAGATCCTCATGGCCGATATTGATGACCGCCACATCGATATTGTCGTTGAACAGGGGGGAGAAGGCGTTGTGCTTCTGCTCCATGTAAGAGGTCGTCAGGTACTGCTTGACTGTGTTCGACCAGCTCTCGGGCTCTGACGCCACCTTCGCCTCAAAGGAATAGGCGATGGCTGCCTGCGGCTCGAGTTTGCGTGGGAAGCCGAGCTTCTGCATTTGCTTGAACTCGGAGGCCATGCGGCCCCACTCGTCCAGCTTCCACGACGGCGTATCGTCGTGATCGACAAGGCCGAACAAGGCCTGTTCCTCGCCGCCGCGATGGGTGTTGAAAGTCCAGGCAAGCATGCCCTGGGCGCCGTTGAGCAGGCCAAAATAGCCCCACATGCGTGAACGGCCCTTGCTGCCGTAATAGCCGCCGCCGCCGGCCTGGAACTCGACGAACCAGCTGGGCGTGGGCAATGCGCCGCGCATCATCATGGTTTCGAAGCCGCCGCTGATGGCATCGCCATTATAGTAGCCGTGCGATCCGTGACTGACATAGTCCTTGTAGCTCGACAGGTAGTCGAAGCCCCGCCGTCCGCTCGAATCCCACAGGTTCGATATGGCCGGCTTGTCCGGAGCATTCTTCCGGCGGGCGGTTTCCAGGATCGTCAGCACATCGAGGGTGGCGTCGGACCAGTAGCGATGCAGATCGAGATAGCGCTCAAAGGGGCCAGGGCCATCGCCGTAAGGAAGCTCGACCTGCTCCCACGAAATCAAGGTGCGCGACCAGCGTTGCGTCGCCCACGCCGCATTCAATGCGTCCAGTGTGCCGTATTTCTTTTTCAGCCAGGCGACGAACCGGGTGCGATCCGCCGGCGAATAGGACATGAAGCCGTTGCCGAGTTCATTGTTGTAGCCGATGGCGATGACCGCCGGATGCTTGCCATAGCGCTTCGTCATGGCCTCGGCCAGGTCGCCCATCAGCCGCAGATAATCCGGATCACTGATATTCTGCATATAGCGTTCGGCCGGATAGAGCCGGTTGCCGTTCTGCGTCACCAGGTCCGCGCCCGGATACTTCTGGTGCAGCCAGAGCGGCGCCGGCTGGCCCGGAATATCGAGGATGACCTTGATGCCGTTGGCATGCATCTCGTTCAGGACCGCATCGAACTTGTCGAAGGTGAAGACACCTTCGGCAGGCTGGAAGTAGTCCCACGACAGGTCGCCCATGCGCACCACGGTGAAACCCGCCTTCTTCATCAGGCCGATATCGTAGTGGATCTGCTTCGGCGTCCGGTCCACGGGCTGATAGTTGGCCCCGACGAACAGCCCAGAGGCAGACGGAACCGCCGGCAGTCTCATGCTTTCGGCCTGGACGGCACCGGCGAGCACGGACAACATGGCGACCGAGCCAAGGATGAAGGATTTGAGCGTCATTGGCGGTTAGCCCCGGAACGTGATCTTGAAGGCGGCCGCGTGCGCGGACGGCGGCGTACCTGGCAGATCGATCACCAGGGCGTTCGCCTCCTGACGGAAGGCGCACGGACGCTTCACGCCCAAGAGGTGCACACTCTTCACCTTGCGCGCTTCCTGTCCGCCTTGCAGCGCCAGCGACTTGACGGCCACGCTGCCCTGCGGCACGCCGAGCGTAATGGCATAAAGCGCCTGGCCCTTGGTGGTGAAGCGAATGTCCTGCGGCGTATAGTTGGCGCTTTCCTGGAAGGCGCCGGAAGTGCCTTCGGTCGGCCCCTCACCGAAAGCTGTCCAGGGACGCGTGCCGTGAATGGCTTCGCCGTTGATCTTCATCCAGGCGGCCATTTCATCGAGGAAGGTCAGGGTCTCCGGCGGCAGGTCACCTTCCGGATACTGCACGACATTGAGCAGCATATTGCCGTTCTTGCTGACGATGTCGGCCAGCATATGGATGACATTGGCCGTGGTCTTGTAGTCAAAGCCCTCGCTGTAATACCAGTCGCCCATGGAGGTGTCGGTCTGCCACGGCAGCGGGTTGATGCCCTTCAGGACGCCGCGTTCGACCGTCTGGACGAAGCCTTCCTTGTAAAACTCGCCGGAGCCGAAATCCTTGCCGTTGTAGACGATTTCATTGCGCCCTGTCCTGGCAATGCTCTTGTTGTACATGTGAGCGACGAGGCTGCGTCCGACGACGCCGAACGGCAGTCCACCATCCGAATAGAGCAGGTCCGGCTCATAGCTGTCGACCAGGTCCTTGATCCGGTTGTACCAGATCTGATGGAACTTTGGATCCTTGGTGTACCAGCTATCGGCGCCTCCGCGGTAAGGTTCGTTGTGCGCGGGGTGATAGAGGTCGACGTACTTAGGATCGGCGCCATCGTACGGGACGCCAAGGTCCGGCCACATCTGGTTGTACAGGTGGCTGGGATGATACCAGTTGTGGCTGGCGCCCAGATGCTCGGACACGCCGAACCGCAGGCCGCGCTTGCGGGCCGCGTCACGCCAGGCGCCGACGATATCCCGCTTCGGCCCCATGGCCACGGCGTTCCAGCGGTGATGCTTGGAGTTCCACAGGTCGAAGTTGTCGTGGTGCACACCCATGCTGACAAAGTACTTGGCGCCGGCGGCGGCGTAGCGATCCATCAGGGCTTCAGGGTCGAACTTCTCCGCCTTCCACAGGGGGATAATGTCCTTGTAGCCGAACTTCGACGGCTGGCCGTAGGTCTTCACATGGTGCGCATTGTGTGGATGCCCTGGGATATACATGTTCCGCGCGTACCAGTCACCAACGCGCGGGACGGCCTGAGGGCCCCAATGCGACCAGATGCCGAACTTCGCGTCGCGGAACCAGTCCGGTGTCTTGTAGGTCTTCAGCGATTCCACGGTCGGCTTGAACGCCCCCCCCGCCATCGGCAGGTCGTACTGGACGGGTGGTTCCGTCTTGCACGCTTCCGCCTCGGTCCCCGCCTGCGCCGTGGACGTCGTCACCGCAGCCGTGCCAAGCGCGGCCAGGAGAGGAGCCCCCAGAAGTGTGCGTTTCGTCAGATTGACCATGTGTTCTTTCCTGATGAAGATGCGCGGCTGTCGGAAACCGCGACTGATTTTACGAAGTGCCAATACTCCGGAGGCAGCGGTTTAAGCGTGAGAGGTGATCTTGAAGACGACGGCGTGCTCGGAAGCCGGTGACGCCGGCAAGTCGATCACCAACGCCGCATCTTCCTGCCGGAAAGTACACGGACGCTTGAGGCCCAGCATCTGAACGCTCCGAACCTTGCGCGCGGCTTGTCCCCCCTGACGCCCCAGCGCCTTGACCGTCACATTGCCCTGCGGCATTCCGAGCACGATGACATAAAGCGTCTCGCCCCGTGTGGTGAAGCGTATATCCTTCGGCGTATAGGCCGTGTCCTCCAGGAAGGCGCCTTCGGCCGTCTCGGTCGGTCCTTCCCCAAATATCTTCCACGGACGGGTACCGTGAATAGCTTCGCCGTTGATCTTCATCCATTCCTTCAGATCGACCAGCAATTGCCGCGACTCGGGCGGCAGGCTGCCGTCGGGATACTGGGCGATATTGAGCAGGAGGTTGCCGTTCTTGCTGACAATATCCGCCAGCATGTGGATGACCTCTTTGCTCGTCTTGTATTTAAAGCCATCGCTGTAATACCAGTCGCCGTTAGACGTATCTGTCTGCCACGGTAACGGGTTGATGCCTTTCAGAACGCCGCGCTCGACATCCTGGACAAAGGCTTCCCTGTAGAACTCGCCGGTGGCGTTATCCTTGCCGGTATAGACCGCTTCATTGCGCCCTGCCCGGGCCACGCTCTTGTTATACATGTGCGCGACCAAGCTATGGCCAACGACTCCGAACGGCAGGCCGCCATCCGAAAAGAGCAGGTCGGGCTCATAAGAGTCGAGCAAGTCCTTGATCCGCTTGTACCAAACCTGATGGAACGTCGGATTCTTGCTGTACCAGGTGTCGGAGCCGCGAAACGGTTCGTTGTGTTGGGGATGATAAAGGTCGGCGTACTTGGGATCAGCGCCATCGTAAGGCACCCCATTTTCCGGCCAGGTCTGGTTGTACAGGTGGCTGGGATGATACCAGTTGTGACTGGCGCCGAGGTGTTCGGACACACCGAACCGCAGCCCGCGCTTGCGGGCCGCGTCACGCCAGGCGCCGACGATGTCCCGCTTCGGTCCCATGGCGACGGCGTTCCAGCGGTGATGCTTGGAGTTCCATAGGTCGAAATTGTCGTGATGCACGCCCATGCTGACGAAGTATTTGGCCCCGGCCGCTGCATATTGGTCCATCAGGCTTTCGGGATCAAACTTCTCCGCCTTCCACAGGGGGATAATATCCTTGTAGCCAAACTTCGACGGCTGGCCGTAGGTTTTCACATGGTGATCGTAATGCGGATGACCTGGGATATACATGTGCCGGGCGTACCAGTCGCCGACACGTGGCACGGCCTGTGGTCCCCAATGCGACCAGATGCCGAGCTTTGCGTCGCGAAACCAGTCGGGTGTCTGGTAGGTTTTCAGCGATTCCACGGTCGGCTCGAAGGGCCCGCCCGCCATCGGCAGGTCGTACTGGACGGGTGTTTCTGTTTTGCACGCCGCCGCTGCTGTTTCAGCCTGTACGGTTGTCGCGGCGGCCGTACCGAGCGCCGCCACGAGAGGCGCCC
This sequence comes from uncultured Asticcacaulis sp., assembly GCA_946482045.1. Next base: position 2,014 of record CAMLPZ010000223.1, on the reverse strand, counting down.
CTAGGAGAGTGCGTTTTGTCAGATGGGCCATATTCTTTCCTGATAACGTGCATCCAGTCCCTCCCGGCCGGCACTTGGAACGCGAATGTAAGCAGTTCGGACACTGCCTTTGATTTTGGCTGATGTTTCAGGGCGCTCCTGTAGCTCAGACGAACTTCGACAGCAGGCGGATATATGCTACCTGATAGCCGTTGGAGACTTCGGTGATCGGCCAGGAATTCAACGGCCAGCCATCATTGAAGTCCTTGTACGACTTTTGTTTCGGCTGCGCATAAGGCGGTTTCGGCCGGCTGGTGCCGCACGCCGAACTGATCGTGGGACACCGGCTGTCCCAATCCCACTGGGTCTGGTTGGGTCCCCCCGGGATAAAGCCCGGCGGCGGCCCGTAGGTCGAGGTGGCGGCACTGTCCCACTTGGCCGACCCGTCCGAGAACCAGGCATGGAATATCTCATTGGCAGAATTTTCCGCCCCGAGGCTGGACATATTGGTCAGGTAGCACAGCCCAAGCGGGTTCACGCCATGAAGGTAGTGGATGTAGTGCGACGCCGCGTTGAGATTGTCGGCCGCCGTATGTGCTGTGCCGAGACTGTGGACGTTCAGCGCTGTGAACAACAGGCCCATATTGCTCTTGATGGCGTTGCTGCCCCAGATATAGTCGTTGAGGAAGGCCATGTAAGGATCGGCCTTGGTCGTGATCCTGCCGCGGTTCCACTCGGAGTTCACGCCGTTGAGGTAGTTGGTGCGGATCGATGCCGCAACCGACGAGGTCGCCCCCGCCAGTCCGGCATAGTACAGAAGCGCATCCTGCACGCCGCCTTCATAGGGTGAAGCGTAATTGCCCCACCGGATCAGATTGGCTTCGGTGTAGTTGGCGTCGACAAAATTACGGTAGGTTGTGCTGCCCGTCACATCGTACAGGTAGATCGCAGCTATCAGCTTGGCCATCAGCCGTCCGCGATCGTCCGTTTCCTGCCCCCCGGCCCCCAGCCCCTGCGACCCGTTGGAAGCGTCGTTGTTCTGGAAAACGACATTCGGATTGGCGACCGCCCAGTTCCAGGCATTTTCGGCCCGTGTCCGCAGGCCCGAAGCATAAGTGGCCAGCGCCGGGATCGTGCCAAGAACTCTGGCGCCCAGCGCAAAGGCTGCGGCAGAATTGAGCGTGGCCGACGTGCTGGCCGGGCCATAATAGCTGGCTCCCGTAGCCGAAGAGGGTGGGGAGGCATGACTCATACCCACGATCGACAGCACCGAGCCATTGGCCTCCTGCATCCGGCTCAGCCAGTCGAGGCCCCACTTCGCCTCATCGAGGATATCTGGTATGCCGTTGCCGGATTCCGGAATGTTGTAGTCGTCACCCCAGACGCCAGGATTTTCCCTGTAGGCGAAAAGCAGAGAGTTTATGTAGCCTGCCGTCCAACTGGTATATTTGTTGAAATCGCCGGCGTCATACCAGCCACCGGACAGGTCGCGTTCGGTCGACGCGTCGGTCTTTGCGCTATACAGACGGGCATTCTTGTCCTGCCCCGGTCCGACATGCGATGCGCCATCGGCCCAACCGGCGCCAGCGTGCACAGCCAGCTTTTCCTGGCCGGCACGTTGATAATAGAAACAGCGCACCGCAGCCTTGAGCACAGGCAGATAGACGTCCGCCGCGATCTTGAAGGTGTAGGATTTCACGTTGCGCTGGACATCGCGGATGAAATATTCGCCCGGCGTGGTGACGCTGCTGAAATCGAAGTGCCACGCCTTGTCGCCTGAGCTGGTATCGGTCGCTCCACCATTCCAGGCGACGGGCGCGGCACTATACACCGCTGCATTCGTGGCCGCGTTAACCAACTCATAGACGGTGCCGGGCGTGAAAGAGTCGGAGGCATCGAAGCTGATGATCGACGTGCCGTCGGATAGAGTGCCTACCGTATCACCCTGAGGGTCCCGGACGACGGCGATCTTGGTTTGCGACGGCAGATAGCCGAACTGATCCACCACGATCGGAATACCGAGTTGCATGGTGGC
>CAMLPZ010000222.1 GCA_946482045.1 uncultured Asticcacaulis sp. | reverse complement strand
GATCTCAGCGTGACGGGCGCAGGGCCGCGCCAAGGCCGGCGGAAACCGCCGCCGCCGTTTCGGCCAGGAAGTCCCTCGCCTGCTCGCTGTCGATCGTCTGCGAGCCATCGATCAGCTTGAGGAAGGGTACGGTCAGGGCAGCGGCGATCGTGCCGTCGAAGCCGAAAACCGGATAGCTGATGTCGGTGACGCCCAGCGTCCGCGTGCTGGCCATCATCTCGTAGCCGCGCGCCCGGACGTCATGGAGCCTGGCCGCCAGCGTCTTATCCGCCACCACATCATTGCCGAAGGCCAGCAGAACGTGGCCCGAGCACGAGGCAGGCAACGGAATCGACGCACCGGTACGCACGGCGAATCCGGTCGGTCCGGGGTTTTCCTGGCGCAGGATCACCAGTCCATGGTCATCGGCGCGGACGACCAGATGGCAGGACTGGTCGATGCGGTTGGCCAGGTCGCGCATCAGGGGCGCGGCGACAAAGGCCAGCTCCTCTGACGGCGTGGCGCGAAAGGCCAGCTCAAGCATGCGCGGCGTCACGCGATAACGGTCGCCGGGTGCCTTGCGCAGCCAGTCGCGGCGCTCCATCACCATGATGACGCGGAAGATCTCGCTCATCGACAGGCCGAGGCCCGCGGCGATCTCGGTCACGGTCAGGCCGCCCGGCGCGCCCGCCAGCAACTCAATGACATTGAAGCCTTTTTCCAACGCCGGAGCGGCATAGCTGGCGTTGCGCGGCGTGGCGGATGAAGCAGGGGTGATTGGTCTGGCCATTTCCCCTGCCTAAAACGATTGTCGCCTTTGTCAAGATCCCGCTAAGAACTTGCGCCCTTTAAAGGCTGGCAATCGCCTTCAAAACGCCATCGCGCGCCCCGATCAGGTCGGGTACGACCGTCGGCAGGTCATGAAGCGCGAAGGCGTGGGTTTGCAGGGCGCGCGTGGGCACAGCCCCTTCGCGGATCAGGTCGATGACGAGCCGGAAGTCGTGATGGGTGGCGTTACGGCTGCCGATCAGCTGCATTTCGCGCTTATGGAATTCCGGATCGGCAAAGGTGATGTCGTCCTTGACCACGCTAACCAGCACGTAACGGCCGCCGTGGGCGACATAACCGAAGCCCTTTTCCATAGCCTTGGCATTGCCGGTCGCGTCGAAGACGGCATCAAAATAGTCGCCTTCGGTGCGCGCGCGCAGCCAGTCATCGAGTTCAGGGCCGACACAGGCCGTGTGCGTCAGGCCCAGCTCCGCGCGGGCATAATCGAGCCGGGTCTGGCTGGTGTCGATCAGGCTCACTTCGGCGCCAGCCAGCTTAGCGAACAGGGCGACGGCGACACCGATCGGACCGGCGCCCACCACCAGCACGCGCTCGGCCTCCGTAACCGAACCGCGCCGGACGGCGTGCATACCGACTGAGAGGAACTCGACCATCGCCGCTTCTTCGGGTGTCAGACCCGGCACCGGAATGACCGCGGCTTCGGGAACGCAGACGAAATCGGTCATGCCGCCGTCAATATGAACGCCCATGACGCGGACATTAACGCAGCAGTTCGGCTTGCCCTTGCGGCAGGCGACGCAGCGGTTGCACGGCAGGTAGGGATTGATCGTCACCAGTTGTCCGGCTTGCAGGTTGGAACCGCCATCGGTATCGACGACTTCGCCCGCCAGTTCGTGGCCCATGACGCGCGGATAGGACAGAAAGGGCTGTGTGCCGCCGAAGATGTGGTAGTCGGTGCCGCACAGGCCGACGCGCCGAATGCGAATCGTGACCTCGCCGTCGCGGCGCACTGGTCCCGGACGGTCGACGACGGTCAGTTCGAACGGCTTTTCACATACTACGGCTTTCATCGCACACCCTGCTTCAGATTCATAATTACCATATACGAAAATTACTTCCATTGTAGAAACTATGCAAGGCACTTGATCAACCGATGAAATCACGCACTATCGCGCGGTAAGCAAGGACGTGTCTATGCCCCGTTTTCCTGGAGAAATGACCCGCCGCAACGCCGTAGTCGCCACGCTGGCCGCGCTGGGTTCGGGCGTTGTTGCCGGCGGTGCGGCGGCCGAGACCGCGTTCAGGCCAGCCGACGCCACCTTGACCGGGACGCCCCAGGCGCCGGTGATCATCCCTGCTCCGCCGGAACCCGCGGGTCTTCTGTCGTACGAGGTTGTGGAGCTGTGGCCCGCCGGGCGGGTGCCGGGAGCCGAAGGCATGACCGTCAAGCGCCAGGTGCTGGAGCGCGGCTCTCCCGCCGCCCACGATCGGGCGGTAATGCACGTGTCCCGACCAATCCTCGAAGTCTTCCGGCCCGAAAAGCCCAATGGGGCGGCCATGATTCTGCTGCCGGGCGGCGCCTATGTCCGGCTGGCGGTCGATAAGGAGGGTGCGGGCGGCGCACGAAGGCTGACGCAGGAGGGCATCACCTGCTTTGTCCTCAATTACCGGCTGCCGGGCGACAAATGGCCTGCCGGTTACGACGTCGCGCTTCAGGACGTCCAGCGCGCCGTGCGGCTGGTGCGGGCCAATGCAGCCACCTATGGCGTCGATCCGAAGCATATTGGCGTCATGGGTTTTTCGGCCGGCGGACACCTGGCGGCCGCGGCGCTGACGCGCTTTGACGCGGAGGTTTATGCTCCGGTGGATGCCATTGACGCGGTGCCGGCGCGGCCGGATGTGGTCATGCTGGGCTACGCCGTTACCACTGTCGGCGCGGCGCCCGTCGGCGTCATCCCGGCCGACGCCGAGGCCGGCAAGCCGTTGCAGGCGCGGGTCCGTGCCGGTCTGGCGCCGGTCTTTATCCTGCACGCCGCCGATGACCGCACGGTGCCGGTGGCCAACAGCCTTTTCATGTATGATGCTTTGCAAGCTGCAGGGGTGCCAGTCAAAATGCACCTCTATCAGGCAGGTGGCCATGGGTTCGGTTTCAGCCTGCCCGACGGCCATCCGACGTCGCGCTGGCCGGACGTGTTTGTGGCGTGGCTCAGGAGCATTGCCTTTATTTGAAGATATCCACTTCCGGCCGGACGATCGCCGGAATACATTATGGCGAATCGCCGTCCAACGGCATAACCCCGGGGTGGCTTCGATGAGCTATGACGAATTGTTGGCCGGGCCGGTTGATTTTGACGACGCTGGCTTCCTGGCGCGTCTCAATGCGCTGCACCGGTCGCGGTCGGACCTGCCTTACGGAACCGTGCCGCTGGTCCTGCTCGGCGCCGGATCCGTCATGGCGCAGAGTTTTGTCCGGCACGCCTGCGAACACCTGAATGTCGTCGGCGTCGTCGACAATGCCCGCCAGGGTCAGACCCTATACGGCCATGCGGTTATCGGTGACGCCCAATTGCTGGCGCTGCTGGCCAAGACGCCGAACGCCATCGGCGTGATTTGCGCCGGCTCGGAAAAGCCCGCCAAGCATTTTCAGGCCCAGTGGGGCGCACACCCGGGCCGGCTGCTGTTCTATTTCGAAATCCTGCCCTATCTCGGCGTGTCCCTCGACGGCAACACCTTCTTCAATGAACTGCAGACCTATTCGGACCGCAACCAGGTCGCTGCCCTGCATCGTTTCGGCAGATCGCTCTTCCGCGATGCTGAAAGCCTGAGGGTCCTGGACGCCATCATGGTCTACCGGCTGACCTGGGACGCGGCGGCGCTCAGCGGTGTGTCTCGTCCAAACAGCAACATATATCTCGACAGCGATCTATGTCCCATCGGTGACGCGGAAATAGTCGTCGACGGCGGCGCCTACGATGGCGATACGGTCCGCGCCATTCATGATCATACCGGGGGGCGTTACCGTCACATCCACGCCTTCGAGCTGGACCCCGCCAATTTCGAGGCGCTCACGGCCAGAACGCACGACATGCCGAACGTCACGCCCTATGCCGCCGGGCTGTGGAGTCACGCCGACACGATCACATTCAGAGCCACCGGAGCAATGGGCAGCCGCATCGACGCCAGTGGCCAGTTGCAGTTGCCTGTGGACGCGCTCGACCATTTCGGCATCGGCGAAGTGACCTTTATAAAGCTGGATATCGAAGGCGCCGAAGGCGCGGCGCTGACCGGCATGCGCGAGACCATCACACGCCACAAGCCCAAGCTGGCGCTGAGCGCCTATCACAAGGCCGACGACCTTAGCCGCCTCATCGGACTGGTGCAGGCGATGCGCGACGATTATCGTTTCGAACTCAGGCACTATTCCGGCATGATCTGGGACACGGTTATCTACGCGGCGTGATTTCACTTCGGTTTGAAACGGGTTCGCCGGCCGTCTTGCCCGACACCGCATTCAGGCTTATCGTTTCACCTGTCCGGTTGATTTGCACCGCCAGGAGGTCCACGATGAAGACTGTTCTCGCTGCCGTTATTGCCGCGTTGGCCTTCGCCTCGCCGGCTTTCGCCGCGCTGAAGGTCGGTGACAAGGCGCCGGACTTCACGCTTAAAGCCGCGACCAATGGCAAGGTATCCGACTTTTCGCTGAAACAGGCGCTGAAGACCGGCCCGGTTGTCGTCTACTTCTACCCCAAGGCCTTCACCGGCGGCTGCTCGCTGGAGGCGCATCAGTTTTCGGTTGCAATCGACAAGTTTGCTGTGAAGAAGGTCCGCGTGGTCGGGGTTTCGACCGACGATATCGATACGCTGAAAAGGTTCTCGACCGCCGACTGCCAGGGCAAGTTCCCGGTTGCTTCCGACGCCTCGGCCAGCGTTGCGAAGGCTTACGACGCCAAGCTGCCCATGGTCGATATGGCCGGGCGCGTGTCCTATGTGGTCGACAAGGACGGCCGCATCGCCTTCGTTCACGACAGCGGCGACGCCGCGACGCACGTGCCAGCGCTGCTGGCGGCCGTGGGTGCGAAGTAGGCCACCCTGGCTACACAGTTACCTTGGCTGTCCGCGAAACATTATATGTGTTCCGGTAGCGGACACGACAAGCAGTGGAAGAAGAAACAGAACGTGGTAAAAACTCAGTATGAGGCTAAGTGTATGTGCGTACACAGGTAGCTGAGGCAACCAGGATATCTTTGCCGACGCCGTCATCAGAAGCGTTAGCAGAAGCAACGCGCCCAACTTCAACAGCGCCGAACTCCAGACAATCTGGCGTCCCCTCCCCTTGTCTGGCAAAGCGCGAGTGGACCAGACTATCAATACAGCATCGATCACAGCCAACGCGGATGTCGGCAAATAGTAGAAGAAGAACACTAGTTCTGGGTACGTCTGCTCCTCACGACCGGTCAGGTTCCAGACAATGGGCGTAAAGGAACAGAGCGCACTAATCCCTAGCATCACTACGCTGACCGCGAGTAGCAGTATTCCTCTCAGCATTGCCCCTCCAAACTTCGTCCTACCCGTTCGGCTTCAGCTTGCGCTCGAAGAAATCGAGATACAGCCGGTAACGTTGCAGGCTCTTCGCGTTCCCACGCACGCCGTGGCGTTCGCCGGGATACAGCATCAGCTCAAAGGGAATGCTTTTCTTTTGCAAGGCGGTCATGACACGCGTTGTATTCGACAAGAGAACATTGTCGTCCGCCATGCCGTGCATCAGCAGCAGCGCACCGGGCTTAAGGTTGTCCAGCCGGCCGAGCGCATCCGACTTCGCGTAGCCGTCGACATTCTCCTCGGGCTTCATCATGTAGCGTTCGGTATAGGCGGTATCGTAGAGGCTCCACTCCGTCGGCGGCGCCCCTGAGGCGGCGGCGGCAAACGGCGTATCCTTGGCCGTGATCGCCATCAGCGACACGAAGCCGCCGTATGACCAGCCCATGATGCCGATATGCTCGCCGTCCACATAGGGCTGGCTTTGCAGCCACTTCGCGCCCTTGATCTGGTCGTCGATGTCGACCTGCCCCATCGACTTATAGATGGCGCGGCCGAACTTGACCGAGCGGTGTGGCGTGCCGCGGTTGTCGAGCGAAAAGACGATATAGCCCGCTTCCTGGAACAGGCGGTCGGACGCGGCGACCCAGCCCTTCTGCACGGTCGACTTGCCCGGGCCGCCATAGATCGAGACGACGACCGGGTACTTTTTCGCGGGGTCGAAGTCCTTGGGCTTCAGCATCGACCAGTGCAAGGCCTGGCCGTCGTCGGCGGTGATGGTGCCAAACTCCGGCGCTGGATACTGGTCCTTGTACGGGAACCACGGATGATTCTCGTCGACGCGGTTCTCTTCTATCCAGCGCAGGCGCTTGCCCGTGCCATCATAAAGCGCGGTGTTTTCAGGCGTCGTCGGGTCGGAATAGGCGCCGATAAAGGCCGAGCCATTGCCGGTCACACTGGCCTTCCACCAGCCGCCCGCGCTCGTCAGGGCGACGGGCGCCGCCGGCTTCTTATAGCTTGCCTTATACAAGCGATGCTCCAGCGGCGAGTCCTTGCCGGCGGTGAACCACAGTTCGCCTGTCTGTTCATTGACGTCATTGGCGTGGTTGGCGCCGGCCAGTTGATCGACCGGCCAGTCGCCCTTGGTGATCTGGCGCGCCAGCCGTCCCAGCGAGTCGTAGAGGTAAAGGTGTTTATGGCCATCGCGTTCGGATGCCCAGATAAAGCCGCCCGATTTCAGCGGCCGGAAATCGTCGTGAAGCTCGACCCAGGTTTCGGACTTTTCCGACAGCAGGACCTTGGACGCGCCAGTCGTGGGATCGACGGAGAGAAGGTCGAGCGTTTGCTGATTGCGGCTCAGGCGCTGGACGTAGAGGATCTTGCCGTCGTGGCTCCAGTTGACGCGCGCCAGATAGAAGTCGGGATCGGCGCCCAGGTCGACGCGTACCGCCTCGCCGCCCGCCAAGGCCTTGACGTAGAGCTCTACGACCGCATTGGGCGTGCCGGCGTAAGGGTAGCGCTGCTTGATGATCTTGACATCGTCGCCGTTGATCTCGACGCGCTCGGCGATTTTCACGCCGCTTTCGTCGGTCTTCTGGTAGGCGATATGCTTTGCGGTCGGGCTCCACCAATAGCCCTGGTGGCGGTCGAGTTCCTCTTCGGCGATGAATTCGGCCGTGCCGTAGGTGATGGTGTCGGCGCCCTGGGGCGAAACTGCGGTTTCAGTGCCGGTCTTGATATTACGAACATAGAGGGTCTGGTCGCGGACGAAGGAGACGGAGGCATTGTCGGGCGACAGGCGCGCGTCGACCTCATCGCCTTCGGTGTCGGTCAGGCGCGTAACGGCCGACGTCTTGCGGTCCCACATGAAGACGTCGCCGTCGAGCGGCACCA
>CAMLPZ010000221.1 GCA_946482045.1 uncultured Asticcacaulis sp. | reverse complement strand
CATAGATGCAGAAGTTGGTCATCAGGATCTTTAGCAGCGATATGCACCGTCCGTCGGGCGCATAGGCGTGACAGATGCCCGAGCCTTCGGTTGAGCCGATGCCGCCGGCGCTGGAGTCGCGCTTCGTCGTCCCTGAAGACGCGCAACTGGCGTCGTATTTGGCGGCATCGGACAGGATGGCCAGCCGCTCCTTGATACTCTTTTTCATAGTGCGTTCACTATATGTTCTTTTTACGCATGCATCAAATCACGAGTTCCTGTTTACGCAGCGGAGTTAGACCCGGATCATCGGGTTTAAATTTTCGGGATGGTCGCCTCGACAGCTGACAAAAGCCAAGCTTTTGCCAGCTGTCGGAGCAGGGAATCTTAGTTTGGCTTCTTGAAGCGCAGGGTCATGCGGTCCGACTCGCCGATGGCGTCGAACTTGGCACGCTCGGCTTCGGTCAGTACCTTGGCGCCTTCACTGCTCTTGCGGATAGGCGGCAGGGTCCAGACACCGAATGGATGGTCGCGCGTATCCTTGGGATTGGCGTTGATTTCCGACTTGCCGTCCAGCACGAAGCCAGCCTTCTTTGCGGCTTCGATGACATAGGATTCGGGTACATAGCCATTGCCTGCCTTGGGGTCCGAGCCTTCCGGCGCGCGGTGCTGTTCGACAGCCAGGATGCCGCCGGGCTTGAGCGCCTTATAGAAGGCCCCCATGAAGTTGTCGGTCGTGTCGCCCTGGCGCGCCCAGTTGTGGTAGGCGCGCGCGACCAGGACCATGTCCGCCGAGTTGGCCGGTAGTGACGCAAAGTCGTCGCCCTTCAGCGTATAGGCCTTGACCTCGCCAAAGATCGACTTATCGGCGACTTCTTTCCAGAAGTTTGCATCCTGGGTATTCGGCATGGCGGCGGCATAGGTCCCGCCCGTTGCCTTGGCGTAGGGCGCCAGGATTTCGGTCCACCATCCGCGGGCGCCAGGATTAACCTCGATGATCGTCATGCCGGGCTTCAGGCCCCAGAAGGTCAGGGCTTCGACCGGGTGGCGCTGGCTGTCGCGCGCCTTGTTTTCGGGCGCGCGCCATGCGCCCGCCACCGCGTCCTGCAACGCCTTGTCTTTTGCGATGGCTGGCGCGCAGGCCATCAGGCTCACGCCGATCATTGCCGATAAAACGGTACGCCGAACCAGGGTCATTGCGGTCTCTCCTCTGTTGAATGGTGTTCAGTCAGCCGGTTTGCAAATCAAAGTCAATTACGCTTACATTAAACCTATGACAGATACGGACATGGTCATTGTTTCCGTCGCCTGCGGGTCGGACGAAGAGGCGAATAACCTGGCGCGCCTGCTGATCGAACAGAAACTGGCGGCGTGCGTACAAAGCCATGCGATCGTCAGCACCTATAGCTGGCAGAACCAGATTGAGACGGCGCCGGAGATCATGCTGACCATCAAGACAACGGCATCAAAGCTGCCGGCGTTGGAAGTTCTGGTGAAAGCGCACCATAGCTACGATGTGCCGGAAATTCTCGCCGTACCCGTGACGTGGGCATCCGAGGATTATGCTCTTTGGCTACGCGAGACTGTGCTTGTGCGAAACGGCGATTGAAGAGACGCATCGCGCGCGATAAGGGTGGTTTGTTACGCATGAAAAGGTTGGACCATGGTTGAGATCGGCGGCATCTGTCCGGAGACATTTTCCCGCGTCAAAGACGCGTTCGCCGAAAATTTCACCAGTGGTCCGAACGGCCTGACCGAACGCGGTGCGCGCTTCTCAGTAGTGGTCGGCGGCGAAACCGTTCTCGACATCTGGGCCGGGTCGGCCGACCGCGAAGGTTTGAAGCCGTTCCATGACAAGACGCTGACGCCGGTGTTCTCGACGGGCAAGGCGGTCATGGCAACTCTGGTCGCGCGGCTGGTCGAAAAGGGGAAGCTCGACTATGAAACGCCCGTCGCCCATTACTGGCCGGAGTTCGGACAGGCGGGTAAGTCGCGCATCACGGTCGGCCAGCTGATCTCGCACCAGGGCGGTCTCTCCGGCTTCGTGCCGGCCAAGGACCCGTCAATCTGGTTCGACGTCCAGGCAACGCTCGATGCCCTATGCGCGCAGGAGCCGCTATGGTCTCCGGGCCAGGGCTCCGGCTATCATCCCGTCACCGGCGGCTATCTGATCAATGAGCTGCATCGCCGCGTCGATGGCCGTTCGCTCGGCACGGCATTGCGCGACGATTTCGCGGGCAAGTACGGTCTCGACCTGATGATCGGCACGCCCGACAGCGAAGCACCGCGCATAGCGAGCCTGCAAAAGCCGTCGTCCCCACCCGATCTCGGCGCGATCGACAAGATCAAGCAGGCGGCCTTCCTGGACAAGGGCTCGGCGCCGGGAGGGCGTGGCTCCGAGGACTGGCGCCGCATGGAAATCCCGTCGGCCAATGCCCACGGCACGGCCTTGGCCCTGGCGCGGTTCCTGGGCATCATCGCCAATGGCGGCTATATGGGCAGTGACCGTATCCTCTCGGTCAACACGCTGGGCAGCGCGACGCGTGAGCGCGTCTATGGCCAGGATCGCGTGCTGCCCTTCCGCCTGAGCTGGGGGGCTGGTTTCCTGCGCAATCGCGGTATCCATATCTACGGCCCGAACGACCGGGCGCTCGGCCATTCGGGCTGGGGTGGGTCGTGCGTCATGGCCGATCCCGACCGCAAGCTGTCGGCCGCCTATGTCATGAACCGCCAGTCGTCCTACCTGATCGGCGACCCGCGCGCCGTGAAGCTGATCGACGCGCTTTATCAGTGTTTGTGAAGTAAGTAAGAAACCCCACCACCATTTCGCTTCGCTAATGGTCCCCCTCCCCATCGCTTCGCGACAGGGAGGAGTGGTCGTGCTCTTCTTCTCTTCACTGGCTTCGCCGGAGATGCGGTGGTGGGGTCTTCTGTTTCTACTCTTCAGCAACCTTCACCGCCCGCAACCGCCGCCATGCGCCAAAGGCAAACACCGCCGCGCCGCCCCAGATAAACAAGAAGGACACGCCCCTCAGCCAGGTGAAAGGCTCGCCTTGCGCCAGGCCGATCGAAAAGGAAATGGTCGGCGCAATGAACTGAATAAAGCCCATGGTCGACAGCGGCAGCCGGCGCGCCACGAAGCTGAACAACGTCAGCGGCAGAACGGTGATCGGTCCCGTCAGGATGAACCAGATAAAGTTGGTTGGTGCGGTGAACAGGTGACCGCCGCCTGAACCTTCCAGCCAGATCAGGTAGATCAGGCCAGGAATGAACAAGAAGACGCATTCGACCGCCAGGCCTGGCAGGGCATTGACCGGCAACTGCTTGCGGATGACACCATAGGCGGCGAAACTGACGGCCAGGCTAAGCGCGACATAAGGGATATGGCCCAGCGCCAGGGCCTGGACCAGAACACCGACGACCGCCGCGCCAATCGCTGTCTTGCCCCAGCCATCCAGACGCTCTTTGAAGAACAGCGCCCCGACCGCCATGTTGAGCAGGGGGTTGAGATAGTAGCCCAGCGACGACTCGATCGTGTGGCCATTGGTGACCGCCCAGACAAAGATCCCCCAGTTGGTCCCGACCATCAGGCCCGACACCATCAGCCAGAACAGGAGTTTCGGTTGACGCACGATCGCCAGAATTTCCGGCAGTTGCTTGGTGCCGATGACCAGGCCCGCCGCCCACAACAGCGCCCAGACCGAACGGTGCGCGATGATCTCCAGCGACCCCGCGCCGAAGCCGTGGATCGGAATGTAGAAGAGCGGCGCGAATCCCCAGATGGCGTAACACGCAATTGCAAGAGTGATCGGCGATGACAGCGGCGACGTTGCGCCGGCGGCTTGAGAAGACATGAGGATTGCTCAAAAGAAAAAGGCTGGAGGACCACGGTCCGCCAGCCTTTAATGGTCTGATCTGGTGGCCGTCTTAGGCGGCGACCGCAGCGATGACACCACGTTCGTCGAGAAGCTGTGCGATCTGCACGGCATTGAGCGCCGCGCCCTTTCGCAGGTTGTCCGATACGCACCAAAGCGAAATGCCGTGCGGCACGGTGGTGTCGTTGCGGATACGCGATACGAAGGTGTCGAATTCGCCGACGCACTCGATCGGGCTGATATAGCCGCCGTTCTCGCGCTTATCGACGACGGCGACGCCCGGGGCTTCGCGCAGGATTTCGCGGGCCAGATGCTCGTCCATCGGGCTTTCGAACTCGATATTGATCGATTCCGAGTGGCCGACGAAGACTGGCACGCGCACGCAGGTCGGCACGACGTCGATCGTCGGGTCGAGAATCTTGTGCGTCTCGACGATCATCTTCCACTCTTCCTTGGTGTAGCCGTCTTCCATGAAAACGTCGATGTGCGGAATGACGTTGAAAGCGATCTGCTTGGTGAACTTCTTGGGTTCCTTGTCGCCCATGCCGTAGATGGCCTTGGTCTGGTCCCACAGCTCGTCCATGCCGGCCTTGCCGGCGCCGGCGACCGACTGATAGGTCGAAACGACCACGCGCTTGATCTGGGCGGCGTCGTGCAACGGCTTCAAGACCGTGACCATCTGGATGGTCGAACAGTTCGGATTGGCGATGATGTTCTTCTTCTTGGCGTCCCAGACGGCGTCCGGATTGACTTCCGGCACGATCAGCGGGACGTCCGGGTGCATGCGCCAGGCCGACGAATTGTCGATCACGATGGGGCCAAGCGCGCCGATCTTTTCCGACCACGCCTTGGAGACGTCGCCGCCGGCGCTCATCAGCACGATATCGACCTTGGAGAAGTCGAACTGTTCGATGTCCTGGCACTTCAGGGTTTTTGTGCCGAAGGAAATCTCAATGCCCATCGATTTACGCGAAGCGACCGCGTAGATCTCCGAGATCGGAAACTTCACTTCTTCGAGGATCGTCATCATTTCACGACCCACGGCGCCGGTGGCGCCAACGACGGCGACCCGATAACCCATATCGATGCTCCAGAATTACAGAACGGCAGTATCGCCGTGTCCGCGGCAAATGGCGTTTTTTGCCCGGATTTACAAGTCAAAACGACTAAAGGGTCGGATTAGGCAGGATTCTTGCGCAAATCCGTGCTTATCGCGCCGCGCGCAACACGCCCTGAAGGCCTTGGCCATTGGCGGTCTTCATTACCTGGTCCAGCGCACCGAACAGTGCGTCCGAGGTGAAGGGCTTCATCAGGTGGCCGTCGCCGCCGGCGTCGAAGGCATCATCAACCGCGATATCGGTTTCTCCGCCCAGGAAAAGAATGGGTGTATAGCCGAGATGGAAGCCCCCCTCCATCTGGCGGATTTCGCGCGCGGTCTGAAGTCCGGACATTTCCGGCATTTCGACGTCCATCAGGACGGCGTCGTATTCGGTGATCTGATAGGCTTCCAGCGCTTCGGGGCCGGAAACGGCGAAATCGACATCAATGCCGCTTGCCGCAAGCATAAGGTCGATCATGCGGCGCTGAATGGCGTTGTCTTCCACGCACAGAAGCTTCACTGGTTTCCTCACTATTGACGGGCAGAGACGCGTCCGTAACTGCGTTATATGACTTTCGGCTTAGCAAGGGGTTAATATCCTCTTACCTAATCTACTATCTTCACGTCCTCCGTCAGAAATCGCAGTCATTGTAGCGATTTATCCGTTATGAGCGCATAAGGCTGAGATGCGATACGACGTTATCATCATCGGCGCTGGGCCGGCGGGCCTGAGCTGCGCCATCTGGCTGAAGCAGTTGGGTGTGGAGGCGCTCGTGCTGGAAGCCTCCCTCATCGCGGGCGGGCTCCAGACGCGCTCGCCCTATCAGAACCTGTGGATTCCGGGCGTTCAAGGTAAGACAGGACAGGAGGTGGCGGCGTCCCTGGCGCGTCACGCGGCCGATGTGGGCGCCGAGGTGCGGCTCAATGCGCCAGTGTTGTCCGTGGCCAAAGGATTTGCCTTAACGACACCGCATGAGGTGTTATCGGCACGCTTTGTCGTTGTCGCGACCGGCTCAACCCCGCGCACCGGCGGTTTTGTGCCGTCCGCCAATGTTGCCATCGGGCCTGGCGAACCCATGGAGGCGCTGGATGTTGACGGTAAATCCATCGCTATCCTTGGCGGCGGCGACAATGCCTTTGACCAGGCCAAGTTCGTTCAGGAGCGGGGCGGGCGGGTGACGGTCTTTTCGCGCGGTGAGCCGCGCGCGCAAAAGCTGCTTCAGGACCGTATTCCTGATGTGCCGGTGGTGGTTGGTCCCTATGATGCCCGGCAAGACGACATGACGGTCAATGGCCAGCGTTTCGATGCCTTTGGTGTGCAGTATGGCTTCGAAGCCGTGGTGCCGTCGGGCCTCGCTATCCGGGGCGAGGACGGTTACGTCACGGTCGACCGGTTTGGCGAAACGCGCGTGCCGGGTGTCTTTGCCTGCGGCGAGGTCACGGATTTCTGGCATCCGTGCGTCACGACCTCGGCCGCTCATGGCGTTCAGGTCGCCAAGCAGATCAGCAAGCGGCTTTAGCGATCTCGCTGTGGCCTAAGTCGCTCCTGCTCCGTTCTCCAAGACAACAGCCATTTGCGCACGTCTTCGTACGGCACGCTTTGGCCGGCTGTGAGGGATCGAAGTCCGGCTTCAACGGCCGCGCGCATCGCCGCCTTATCGGGTGTTTCGTTTTGCATGGTGAAAGATAGTATACTTTCGCTTATGGCCGAAATCCCACACGCCCGTTCACAATCACGCACCCGCAGCATTTTTTAACGCGATCTTTCGATAAATCCGCTAGAACGCTTGCCATGTTATCCTTAGGTGGGGCGAAGGCCGCAAACGGCCGCGCGTAGCGTCAGAGACATATGGGTATCCGCACCGAGTACAAACGCCTGATCAAGTCGGGCGAGATCACCGCTGACCCCGCTCAAAAGGCGGGGATAGACGCGCTGGTCAAGCTGGAGCGGCAGATCTGCCAGACCCATACTTGGTGGCGTATACTTCTGGGATTGCGGCCGCGCATTTACGGCCTTTATCTGTGGGGACCGCCCGGCCGCGGCAAGTCCATGATGATGGACCTGTTCTGCCGCTTTGCCCGTGAACCGAAAAAGCGCCGCGTTCACTTCCACGCATTCATGTCCGAAGTCCACCACCTGATCCGCAAGTGGCGCGAAAGCGATGCCGCGACGCGCAAGCAGGTGTTCGGTATGCACAAGGGCGATGATCCGGTCGCACCCGTCGCCAAGGTCATCGCCGAACGCTCGCGTCTGCTGTGCTTCGATGA
>CAMLPZ010000220.1 GCA_946482045.1 uncultured Asticcacaulis sp. | reverse complement strand
ATCAACTACACAAAGAGCGACGACCACCTCCTGCCGTCGTTTAACGTGAAGTGGAACCTCAATGAGGACATGCTGATCCGCTTTGGCGCCAGCCAGAACCTGACGCGCCCGAACATCGCGGATCTGCGGGCCTATACGACCTACAGCGCCAACACGACGACGGTGCAATGGCCTGCCGGTCACTGCGCGTCCATCAGCCTGCCTGAGACCTGTAATGACGGGTTCCAGAACGTGACCCTGAACGCGATCAACGCGGGCGGCGGTAACCCGCGCCTGAAACCGACGACATCGGACAACTTCGACCTGTCCTACGAATGGTATTTCCCAAGCGGAAACATCTCGACGGCCGTGTTCTCGAAGAAGCTGAAGGACGTCATTCAGGGCGGCTCCGAAACGCTGGGCAGCGTCACGCTGGACGGCAAGACCGTGCCGATCACCTATGGCGGCCAGGTCAACTCCAAGAAGGTTGATGTGAGCGGCGTCGAACTGTCCTACCAGCAGTTCTACGACTTCCTGCCCGGCATCTTCTCGCACCTGGGGGCGCAGGCGAACTTCACCTATATCGACGCCAGCACGGATCCGGATACGTCTTGTACCAACAACGGCGAACCCTGCCGGTTCAACATCACCGACCTGTTCGGCCAGTCAAAGTACCTGGCCAACCTTGTCGGCATCTACCAGGACGACCGGTTCGAAGCGCGTCTGGCCTATTCGTGGCGCAGCCGCTACCTGATCGTCAAGGGCGACTACATGACGGGCAACCCGACCTATAACGAGGCGGGCGGGTTCCTGGACGGCTCGTTCAAGTGGAATGTGAACAAGCATCTGCAAATCCACACCTCCATCGAGAACATGCTCGATACGACCACGAAGGCGGTCATGCAGGTCGATGCGGCGGGCAATACGCTTCCGCGCTTCGCCATCAAGAACGACCGCCGGATCGAGGTTGGCCTGCGCTACCTCTACTAAGCCGGCCTGATGTGAGGGGGGCGGGATAGGCATCTATCCTGTCCCTTTTTTATGTCTGGACCGTGCAGCGTTTTGCCATCCTCACCTAAAGATGCACCAATACGAGGGCGATCACCGCCGGGAGCGCCTGGATGGCCAGGATCGACTTTTTGACCGTGAACCCGCCATAGAGCCCGGCGATGATGACAAAGCTCAGCAGGAACAACTGGGCGTGAAAGTCATGGGCCACAACCGACAGAATGAGCCCTGCCGCCAGCAGGCCGTTATACAGCCCCTGATTGGCCGCCAGTTTCGCCGACTGCGCCGCGAACTCCGGCGTCAATCCGAACGTCTTGCGGCCAAAGGGCGTGTTCCACAAAAACATCTCCAGCACGCAGAAGGCAAGGTGCAGGGCCGCCACCACCAGGATTGCCAGGTCGCCAAAGCTCATGTCTCTACTCCTTCGGTACGGGGCGCGCCCGGAACATAAGAACCTCACGGACTGATAGTCCGGATTTATCGCCTTGGCAAAACCCGGACTTCAGGCGGCCGACTGCCACGGGGCGATGCAGTCGGCGATCGTGCCGGCCAGGGTCCGGAACATCGCCTGGCGCGGTGAGGTCGTCCGCCACAGCAGGGTCAGGTCACGCACCGGCGCACCGTGCGTTAAAGGGCGCGCGACCACCAGCTTTTCCCGCAGCACGTCCGAGCGGACATAGAGCGCCGGCAGGAGCGACAGCCCCATGCCCGCCGCCACCATCTGGCGCAGCGTGTCGAGCGTGGTGCCGCAATAATCCTCCACGGCTATGGCGCCGGCGTCATGGCACAGGCGCGCGATCTGGCCGTGCAGGCGCGCGCCGCGATCCATCGACAGGATCGTCTCGCCGCGCAGTTCGGCCGGATCGACCGTATCACGGACCGCCAGCCTGTGATCGGCCGGAAGCACCAGATGCAGCGGCTCACGCAGCAGCCGCACGCGGGTAAAGTCGTCGGGGTCGCCCCCTTCGGCGGCCAGGTCCTCCGGCGTCAGCAGGACATCGTGCGTGCCATCGGACAATTGCCGTGGCAGGGTGTCGAGGCTGTCTTCGCGGACATGGATGCGCAGTTCCGGAAAGGCCTCGCGCAGCCTGGGCATGGCCAGGGACAGCACGTAGGCGCCGACCGTCTGGACAACGCCGATCCGCACCGTGCCGGTGAGACGCGCGGGATCGTCACGCCGCGCGATCTCACGGATGTCCGCGACTTCGGCCAGCACATTGCGCGCCCGCCGCGCGATCTCTTCGCCGGCCGGCGTCAGCAGGACGCGCGACCGCGTGCGCTCGACCAGCTGCGCGCCCAGCTTGGCCTCCATTTCCCTGAACTGCATGCTGAGCGTCGGCTGGGTGACGTTGCACGCCCGCGCCGCCCGGCTGAAGCTGTGGGTGTCGGCGATCGCGACCAGATAGCGGAGTTGCTGTACGGTGGGCATGATCTCACCTTATAGATTTTCTCTATGGGCGGCAACGAAACTTTCGATTTTTCCTTAGTTAAAAGAAGGCGTAAACGGGATTTGCGGCCGCGAACGACGCGGCTTCGAACTGTCCGGATGAAGCGTGGGGGCTTCGCCAATCCGGTCTGGACGGTTCGATGGGCGGCGGGCCTTGGGGTCTGTCCTGGGGGCATCATGTGCCCGGGGCAGGAGGGGGCGGCCGCGGCCGCAACCCATTATGAACTTTTGCTTTGCCGCATTTCTGGGGGGACGAAAATGGTCTATCCGATCGTGTGCTTCTTTCCGGGCTTTGTCATCCTGGCGGTGTCGTGGGGGAACTATCCGCATCCGGTCATCCAGGCCTGCGTCGCCGTTGTTTGCATGGCGGCGTGGATAGCGCAGTCCTGGCGGCTCATGGGCGTGGCGTTGGGCCTGGGCCTGATCGCCGGGCTGGTCCTGGGCGTGCCGAACGGCCTGGTCTTCGTTCCGTTCACGTTCGCGGGCTGGGCGCTGCTGTCCGTGACGATGGCGGCGCGGTGTCCGCGCTGCCGCGAATATATCATGCCGTCGGCAAATTTATTGCGGAAGCTGCCCGATAACCATTTTTGCTCGATGTGCGGACGGTCGCGCGAACGCGTCTGGCCGGGGCAATATCTGGCGCGGCCGGAAGCCTGGGACGGCGAATATCATGACGAGGGCGGAGGGACACCGCGGCCTGACGCCCTGATCGATTGGTGGCGCTACGTCCTCTACACGCGCTATCTGCGGCGGCAAAAGCCGGTCACGGCGGGAGGGTGATATGGAGGAGAGCGGTTGGGCGCCCGTTATCGGGCTTGGGGTATCCTTTTTCTTTCTTGGCGCGGTGATACGCGCTATCGCCAAGGGCTCGATCACGTTGCGGGGTGGGGAGGTGGTGGAAAGGCTGGACGAACCTGTCCTCTTCTGGCTCGCCATATCCTGGCTGATGGCCATTGGGTTGGTGGTACTCGGCATGTGCGCGTCCGAACTGGCAGTCCGGTATATTCCGGCGCTCGCCTCCGCTGACTGGCCGGTGAGGGCAGGGATCGCCTTTGTTTGACACCTATCCGCGCTCTTCAGTGCTGGCTTTGGTAATCATCTCCATGAGCCTGTCGAAGTCCATGGGCTTATAGAGGATTTCGTATGTCTGGCCGCCGGGCCCGGTTTTGCCGGTTTGAATTTCGCCGGTGAGAAGGATAGCGGGAATCTCGCGGCCCGCATGCGTCCGCAGAGTGAGGATCAGATCGCGGCCATCGCCATCGGGCAGGCGGAGATCAGAGACAATCACCGCTGGCGAAAATCCCTGATCGATCAGCGAAATCGCCGCCTTGCTGGTCCCGGCGGCGGCGACTTCGCAATTCTCCAGCCGCAAAAGCATCGCCGTGGACTCCAGGACGGCGGGATCGTCATCGACGATCAGGACCGCCAGCTTTTGTTTGGCCGCTTCCGCGTTCCGCGGCATCTCGGCTTCCTCCGCAGGGGGACTGGCTTCGGTCGACCCGCCGGCCTCAGGAATGAAGATGCGGAAAGTCGACCCTTTCCCCAATTCAGAACTCACCTCAATGCGATGTCCAAGGCCTTGGGCTATGGCCCGGACGATCGACAGTCCCAGGCCCAGGCCTTTCGATCGATCGCGCGCCGGATTGTTAAGCTGGACAAAGGGCTCGAAGATCCTCGCGGAGGCTTCCGCGGATATTCCGATGCCGGTATCGTTCACCTCTATTTCGATCGTGCCCGCATGACGCTCGCTCCGTACGGTAATGGTGCCCTCCGACGTATATCGGATGGCGTTGGAAACCAGATTTGCGAGGATGCGATCGAGAAGCGCGGGATCGCTGCGGCCCGTGAGGTTGCCTTTGACCTGGTCGAGTTTCAGGCCTTTCGCGAGCGCCATCGGCTGATAGGTCGCAACGACGGCGTCTATGAGTTCGTCGACGTCGAAATCGCAGAACTGAGGTGTAATGGCGCCGCCCTCGAGGCGCGAGAGATCCAGCAGGGCATCGAGAATATCCGCCATTGCCTGGAGCTGAACCTTGGATCGGTCACAAAGACTCTCGACATCCGGATCCGCGACTTTCCGGCGCAACACGGCCAGGTAAGACAGGGCCGCCTGCAAGGGTTGACGCAGATCGTGGGCCGTCGCGGCCAGGAACCGGGATTTCAACGCGGCATTGCGCTCAGCCTCGTCACGTGCAGCGGCCGCCTGCTGCGTGCGCTCACGGACCCGCGCCTCCAGCATTTCATGGCTCTTGCGCAGTGCGTCTTGGGCCCTGGCGCGTTCGACGGCGGCCCACGTCCGTTCCGCCACGTCCCCCAGCAGGACGATGTCTTCTTCCGTCCAATGGCGTGGCCGGCCGGAATGGACGAACAGATAGGCCAGGAAACGCCCCTCCTTGACCAGGGAATGGGCCATGGCGGCCCCGACCCCCATTGGCATCCAGTTGGCACGGTCCGAAGCCGTGAGCCGCCCGTCGGTCGAGACGTCGTCGATCACAACCGGCCGCCCCGCGAGGGACGTCTCCAGCACGAAGCTTCCGAAGGCTTCGAGACGGTAGCGCCCGACCAGAGACCGGGAGCCCGCGCGACACCAATCCCGCGCAAGAACAATCATGGCGTCATCGCCCACGCCTTCGATCTCGGCATAACCGACGCGGTCGACATTGAGATATTCGCCCACCAGCCGGCTCGCGGTCTCCTGCACGGCCACAGGATCGGCGATGGCCTTCAGTCCGTCGGCGAGTTTGAGAAGAAAGGCCTGGCGTCGCGCGCTTGCCTGCAGCGCCAGCTCGGCACGCTTGCGCTCGCTGACGTCCTCGAACGCCGCCAGGATGGTACGGCTACCGGCGCCGCCGACGCGCGACGCGTGGACGCGGCTCCAGCGATCCGCGCCCCTCATGTTTTCATAGCTTTCCGACTGGCCGGTCGCGGCCACCCGCGCATAGAGATCCAGCCAGTACTGTTCGACATCCGGCAGGAGGCTGCGAAGGTTTTTTCCGACGACGTTGCGCAGCGGACTATGCTGGTCAAACGCGCTGTTCGCAGCCAGATATACCAGGTCATGACAATGACCGGCCTCATCAAGAACGACGTCGAAGACGCAGATGCCCTGGCTGCTGTTGTCAAATGCCGCCTTGTAAAGGTGATAATATTGCGCGGGGGGCTCGCCAAAAGGGCCTGTTGGTGCTTGCGCCTGTGTCATCCCGGTGTCCTCAGTCGGCACTTTCCGCCCGCGCGGCTGGCATCGTGGTCAGCCGCAGCATTTCCAGCAGATTTTTTGCCTTCGTCTTGGCCATCAGGTTGGCGCGGTGGATTTCCACGGTGCGCGGACTAATGCCGAGGTTTCTGGCAATCAATTTGTTGGTTAGGCCGTCAAGAAGTCCACTGAGAACCTGCTGCTCCCTGGGCGTCAGGGCCACAGGCAAGGATGTTCGCTGAAGCGTGCCCGGGAAATGTTGGCGCGTTGCGCGCAGAACCGCGGACTCGACAGCATCGAGCAGCGTGCGATCGTCGAATGGCTTTTCGAGGAAATCAACAAGCCCGGCCTTCATGGCGGTCACGGCCAACGGAATATCGGCGTGTCCCGTCATCATGATGGCCGGCATGACAATCCCGGCCCGCTCCATTTCACGTAACAGCCCCAGTCCGTTCATCTCCGGCATGTCGAAATCCGTGATGAGGCAGGCCGGCATTCCTTTCTGGACACCTTTCAGGAAGGCGGGGCCGCTGTCGTGAATCATGACCGTGAACCCCTCATGGATGAGAAGCTCGCCCACCGCTTTTCGGACGGCGGGGTCATCCTCCACGACGTGCATCGTGCATTCCTGGCGCATGTAAGCTCTTCCCCACGCTGTTCAAAACAGCTTGACCTAAGCGCCCGTTAACACATTGACCTAAATCAAAAATACGGTTGCCGGCCCGTCTTTTGTCCGCACGACGCCGCCTCGTTTGTCCTCCCTGTTCGTGCTGACGAAGATCGTTCAATTGCCCAAGGAGCCGATCTGGTTCAAAGGCTTCTCGGTGATGCCGAACCGGGCAATTGCGCCACGCGCCGTTAATCGGCTGGAGCGCCCTGCACACCGCCACCCTGTCGATCGGCGATGAAAAAGGCGCCCTGGGCTGGCGCGCGGGGGGGGCGGACTTCATCGCGCGGCCGTGCGCGGCGGCGATGGAGGGACGGTGAGGGCGGAGAAGGCGCCAGAAGCATCGCATAGCGCTTACCTTTGGTTCGCTACCGTTTATTGCCGCGCTTCACATTGTGATCTTATGCTTCCGAAGGCACGCCTATGCCGGCGTTCCATAACGCTCCATGCTGGCGGTTCGGTTCGTCTCCGATGGCGGCCGGATCGCTGGCTGCTGTCTGTTGCCAGGCTGGCAGATAAAAAACAAGCGCCCGTGGGGGGCGCTTATTTTTTAAGGTCAGTCGTGTGCGGACTATACGCTTCGCCGGCGCAGCATGCGACCCAGGGCGATCAGGAGGCAGGCGCCCAGGAAGCCGGCAATCAGATAACCGACCACGCCACCCAGTGCGACACCCACCATGGATAGCAGCAGGTTGGCGAGGATCGCCCCGACGACACCCAGAACGATGTTCATCAGCAGGCCCTGGTTCGACTTCATAACTTGTTCGGCAAGCCAGCCTGCGACCGCACCGACCAAAATGGCTAATACCCATCCAACTTGTGTTTCCGGCATTTTTTCTCACTCCACGGATTCTTGCCACAGCGGCAAAGCAAGGTGAGGTTAGGCCGAAGCCCGTATTGTTTTAATTCCAATAACCGGGCCAATCATAAGCGCTC
>CAMLPZ010000219.1 GCA_946482045.1 uncultured Asticcacaulis sp. | reverse complement strand
ACAGGCCCCAAACCCCATAAGCTATTCATCTCAATCGGCTCGATGGTCCTTGTAGAACAACGTAAACACCGCGCCGCCTTCGGGATGATTGGCCAGTTCGATGCGGCCATCAAGTAGCTTCATAATATGCCTGCAAATGGTCAAGCCGAGCCCCGTGCCGGCGTTTTGCTGATCCGCCCGCTGAAGCCGCGTGTACTTGTCGAAGACCAGCGCCTGCTTGTCCTGTGGAATACCGTCGCCATGGTCGCGGATACGGACAAAGCCTTCAGCCCCTGTCACGCCGTGTTCGATTTCGACATAGGGCTCGGCGGTGTCGTACTTGCGTATCCCATGCTTGAAGGCATTGTGCAGCACCAGGCCGACGGCGCGGCTACCCAGCATCGGATCGGTATAGATTTCGTCGCGCTCGCCGACCTGCCGGATGTCCAGTTCGCCGCGCGCTTTGAGCGGCCCCAGGCGCGACAGGCTGTCCTGGACGAGCTGGCCCATGCGGCAGGCTTCGAAGCGTGGTTTCACCGCCGCAGCTTCGAACTTGGCCATGTCGAGGATATTTGTGATGAAGTAGTCGAGCCGGAAGGCTTCGGTCAGGGCCGAGCTGATCAGTGACCGCCGCTTTTCCTCGGGCAGCTTGTCATACAGCATGGTCATGACTTCGAGCGAACCGATAATCGTCGCCAACGGCGTCTTCAGATCGTGCGATACCGACGAAAGCATCTGCCGATGCAGGTACTCACGCATTTCATCATGCGACAGAGACGACAAATCATCGGGAGTCATGGGCAAAATCATATCAGACAAATAGGGTGCGAACAAATGGCTTTAAGGGAAAAGGGGAGCCTGGCGGCGGCGCCCGACTCCCCCCTGAAACCAATGCTCATACAGGCATTCTGTTGTGACGGCAAATGTGTGATCACTTATGGATTGCGCTTTTCAGCACGCTCCTGCCGCTCCTGTTTATCACGTGCCGCCTTCAGGTCGGCGGAGGTTTCCGAAGCTGCCTCGCGCGCCTCGTGGCCGACTTTCGAGATAGCCGATTCGGCCGCCTGCCCGGCATTTTCGAGAGCATTCTCCGCCTTGGCCAATGGCGATGACTCACTAAACTCGGCTGCCGCGCTTTCGACGACCTCTGGTACGGCGTCGATCGCGTCACCGACCTTTTCTCCCGTTGTGCGCCCATCCGTTCGATTGAGAAAGAAGGATGCGCCGATGATCACAACGACCAGGATGATGATGACAACCAGGATGCGGGCGATGGTGCTCATATTTTAATCGTCAATGTGATCGGCAATATGGTGAAATACCGCCAGTTCCTCATCGTCTTCCTGAGGGTCGAACAGTTCCGGCGGCAGGTCTTCTTCATAGAACTCTCCGTCGTAGCGAACCTGATGCGTGTAATCAGGTTTGTGGCCGGGAACGGGGTAGGGATTGGGAAAGGCCATAAGAGTCTCCGAACTCAACCGTGCGGTCGAGTGATTTCAGGGCGATCGACGGGCGGAATATCCGGCAGGACATCAGGATTACTTTCGGGCGCCGGCTCGGGGTTGATTTCCGGAGACGCTGGCTCTGCGGGCTCGACCTCAGGATTGGGTGGATCGTTGGGGCCGCTGAAGGTCATCTGGGCGGCCGGAATAAGGGTATTCAGACGGCGGAGAGCCTGGCTGAGGTCATCGGTGTAACGTTGCTGGGAGGGGCTGGCGACGTTACCGCCTTCGCCTTCCAGACGCAGGAACTCGTCGAGCGCCAGCGACAGTTCGCGCTGGGCTTCACCAAGCGCCCCACCGGCGTTTTCCGACAGCTTGCGCGCGGCATCGAGGCCGACCAGATAGTCGTCAGCCCACTTACTGACCTGGGCCAGGTAACCGGCGGCCTCAGGCTTGAGGCGGCTGGTGCTGTTCATAATGCGCTTCAGGTCGCGCGAAACCTTATGGACAGCGTCGATCTGGCTGGTATCCAGGCCGGTTTGTGCCGACGCCGGCGCGGTTTCGACAGTTGTTTTTTGGGCGGTGGCCAGTGATGGCTGATGCAGCCCGCTGTCCGGCTTGACCTTGAAATTGAAATCGTCGGCCATGTGGCGTGTCCTCAAAATTGACCCCTCAATTGGGGCTTTGAGAAGACGATAGGTCAAAGACTGCAAAGGCTCAGTGCCGTTCGCCGGGACGGCCCATAAGCGGCCCGTAAGCCTTAACATTATTGGGTTTGATGACGGCGCAAAATGGCGGTGGTGATGGCCTCGCCCGCCAGGAGGATCAGGAGGTAAAAGGCGAAATTGGCCATATATGGCCCCGCACGAAAATCGTCCTCACCGACCGATAGCTTCCATTCAACCGAAACGCCCGGAGTGTCGTAAAGAAACGGCGCCGGCCAGCCGCCGTTCAGCTTGAGTTCGGGGCAATAGACCTCAACGCCGTTGACCTTGCCAATAGCGCAATAAACGCCGTGGTCTGGTCCACGGCGTTCGATGATGGCAGATAACAAGGCCAGGCATGCCGCCATGGCGGCAGTAACACCCAGTCGTACAGGGCGGGACGCCACTCAGGTGGCGCTGGAACGCGCAAGGTCGTCAACGCGCTTGTTTTCAGCCTTCTTGCTTTTCAAGCCTTTTACGAAAGAAGCCACGGCAACGGCGGCGAGGCCGACCGTGGCAACGGCGCTGAGCCCGGGCGCGACACGGCGGACAAAGGGCGTGTTGACCAGCGCGGCCGCCGTCATCAGGGTCGGAGAGGCTGGCGTCTTGGTCAGGGCCTGGGCGAAGGGAAGCAGGCTGAGAACCCGCGTCGAACCGTAAAGCAAGGTGTGTTTCATGGAAGGCTCCCATAAGCGATACATAGAAATGCGTGAGGCGCGGAGCGTACCTCCTGCTGCATAAGGATGGCGTTGGGTTAGCGACGGCCATGATGAAAAAGCACGTTAAACAGTTGACGTCATACGCCTGGTCCGGAGACAATGCGGCCGGGGAGGCCTCAACCCGAAAGGCACTTCACATGACAATCGCCAATCGCCGCCTGTTCACTGCGGGTCTCACTGCGACCATGCTGCTCACAGCCGCCTCCGCCATGGCGCACCATGGCTGGGACTGGGCCGAGGAGAAGCAGAGCCAGATAGAGGGTAAAATCGAGGCCATATCGATGGCACCGCCGCATCCATCGCTAAAGGTCAGGACCGCCGACGGCAAGACCTGGCAAGTGGATCTCGGCAATCCGAACCAGACGGCGCGCTCCGGTTTCACTGGCGATACGGCCAAGGCCGGCGACGCCATCACTGTGCTCGGCAACCGCAATAAGGACAAGGCGAAGCTGCACATGAAGGCGGTGCGCATCACGCTGGCGGGCAAGAATTACGACATGTATCCCGAACGGATTCAGGCCCATTGAGCGGCGATGTCGTTGAACTGATCGCCGGATGGCCGGGCGCGCGATGGCTGCGCGCGTCCAGCTTCGCTTACCCGTTCGTCAACGCCGCGCACATCCTTGGGATCGGCCTGTTGCTGGGCGCCATCCTGCCTCTGGACCTGAGGCTGCTGGGCTGGTTCAACGCCGTGCCGCTGCGGGTGATCGGGCCATTCCTGTCGCGCGCCGCGGCCGTCGGCGCGGGCTTGGCCGCCCTGACTGGCCTGTGGCTGTTTTCAGTTCAACCGGCGGATTACCTCGGCAATCCCGCTTTCCAAGTGAAGGCCGGGCTTCTGGCGCTGGCTGTCGTCAATATTATTGCGCAGCATTTGGGGCCGCAATACCGGGTGGCCGTCGGCGGGGGAAGGATCGGAACGACGGTGCGCGTTCATGCGACCCTGTCCGTCGTGCTGTGGCTGTCGGTACTGGTCGCTGGCCGCTGGATCGGGTTCGTCTAGGGTTCTAACGCAGCTGGCCCAGCTTTAGCGCCAGTATGTCCGGCAGGACGGGTTTGGAGATATATTCGTCCATTCCGGCCTGCAGGCAGCGCTCGCGGTCGCCGGCCAGGGCGTGCGCCGTCACGCCGATAATGGTGTTGCGATAACCCCGGCCGGTCGCCTCCTTGGCGGCCTCGAGATCGCGGATCCAGCGCGTGGTTTCCAGCCCGTCCATACCCTGCATCTGAACGTCCATCAGGATGGCGTAGTGCGGGCCGGCGGCAGCCTTGATGATATCGATCGCCTCCGTGCCCGACATGGCGGACACGGTGTCGTAGCCGAGTTCCTCCAGCATCAGGCTGAGCACCATAATATTGGGCGCGTAATCCTCGACGATGAGGACGCAGGGGCGGCCGTTCTCGCCCGTGATAGGCTTGAAGGCGCGGCGCTGGTTGTATAGCGACGACGTAAGGCCGGCCGACATCGGGCGGACATTTCCGGCCGGAGTGGCAACGACGGGCTCCTCGCTGGTGGCGCGGTCCTGGTTGAGGGTGACCTTGAACAGGGACCCGCGTCCCTGCTGGCTTTCGACGCGGATGGCGCCGCCCATCAGCTCGACCAGCGAGCGGGCGATCGACAGGCCCAGCCCCGATCCGCCGAAGCGGCGCGTTATGGTTTCGTCGGCCTGGGTGAACTTGTCGAAGATCAGCGGCAGCTTTTCCGCCGGGATGCCGATGCCGGTATCGCGGACCGACAGGTCGAGTGTGACCGAATCGTCGCCGGCCGGATGGGTCTCGGCAGTGATAACGATCTCGCCTTCGTCGGTGAACTTCAGCGCGTTGCTGACGAGGTTCATCAGGACCTGCTGCAAACGCGTCCGGTCGCCCATCAGGACTTCGCCATGGGTGCGGTCATCGAGCACGAGGCGCAGGTTCTTGCGCCCGGCATCCGGCTCGAACATCAGGTGGATATCCTTGAGGATCTCCGCCGGTTCATAACGGATGCTTTCCAGTGCGATCCGGTCGTCCTCAATGCGGCTGATGTCCAGCAGGTCATTGATCAGCTTGAGCAGCAGGTCGGCATTGGTGCGCAGGGTTTCGACGATCTTCTTCTGGTCGTCATTGAGCGGCGACTTGGCCAGGACGGTCGCAAGGCCTGTCACCACATTCATAGGCGTGCGGATTTCGTGGCTCATGGTCGCCAGGAAGCGACTCTTGGCTTCACTGGCCTGCTCGGCGCGCTCCTTGGCCTGCACCAGCTCTTCACGCTGGCGCGCATTCTCGCGCAGCAGGCGTTCCTTGGTGTAGGCCGCCTGCATGATGGCCGGCAGCAGGTCGAGATAGGTCTGGTTGACGTCCTTGACGGCGTAGTCGGCGGCGCCACGCTGCAGGGCTTCCAGTGCGATCCGTTCGTCGCCGCCGACGGTCAGGATGACGGCGGGCGGCGATCCCGGCACCTTGCCTAACTGCTCCAGCAGTTCAAGTCCGCTCATGCCCGGCAGATTGTAATCGACCAGAAGCAGGTCGTACGCCTTGCCATCGCGCATGATCAGGTCCAGCGCCTTTTCGGCCGTCTCGACCGTATCGACGGCCAGGCCGGCCCGATCCATGCGCTTCTGCAACAGACGCGCCAGCGCCGCGTCATCCTCGACATACAGGATCTGCTGCATGCCGGACAACGGGTGGGATTGCGGATCTATTTCGGCGTCAAGCGGCATGAGAATCAGTCATTGATATGGGGTACGCGAACTATGGTCATCATAAGGCCGAGTTTCTGGATGGCCTCGGAAAATTCATCATAGCCGACCGGTTTATTCATGAAAACATTGCAGCCCAGAGCATAGCAGCGATCGATGTCCTTGGGGCTGTCGGTCGTCGTCAGAACGATGACGGGCATTCGCCGCGTTGTTTCTGACGCCTTGAGATGCTTCAGGATCTCGAACCCGTCGATGTCCGGCAGGTTGAGATCCAGGACGGCGACCATCTTGTCGTAATGGCGTTCGGGCTGGTCGGGTCCGAAGAAATAGTCCATGGCCGCCCGGCCCGAATCCAGGTGCTCGATGGTGTTCTGTACGCCGCTGCGTTTCAGGTTGCGGCGGATGAGGCTGGCATGGCCGGCGTCGTCTTCGACCAGCACAAGCGAAAAGGGTTCCGAAAAAGGCGTGCTCATTGGATATCCTAACTCGCCAGGGCCCGGGTTTCGTGAGGCAGTTCGGCATTGGCGGCGGCGGGGAGTTTCTTCGGCAGGCTGAAATAGAAGGTCGTGCCGACATCGACGGTCGAGTCGAACCAGATGGCGCCGGAAAGCTTGCGCAGCGTCGCCTTGACGAAGGCCATCCCCAACCCCAGTCCGCGCACATCGCCGGTGTTGCGGGCCCGGCGGAAGATGTGAAACACCTTCTGGCGATCATCGGCCTCTATGCCTCGACCATTGTCGCGAATGGAAAAGACGTACTCGCGGCTGGTCTCGACGCAACCGACCTCGATGCGCCCTGGCCGTCCCGGCTGCAGGTACTTGACCGCGTTGTCGAGCAGGTTGGAGAAAATCTGTTCCAGCGCCACCGGATCGGTAATCAGTTCGGGCAGGTGGCCGACCACAACCTCGACACCCTTGCCGGTCAGTTCGTAGCTCTGCGCGCCCAGGCATTTGTCGAATATGGCCCGCGAACTGACGCGGTCCTCGCGGTAGACGTACTTGCCGATTCGCGACAGGTCGAGGATGGCGGTGGTCAGCGTATCCATGCGATCGACCGCCTTGCCGATGAAGCCGAGCGATTCCGGAATGTCCGCCTTGAGCAGGGCTTCGAGCCGTGTCCAGCTATCGGCGCTCATCTTCTTTTTCTGCGGTTCGATAAGCTCGCGGACTTCTTCGACAGCCATGGCCAGTTCGTGGCTGAAACCCTTTAGGTTGACCAGGGGCGAGCGCATGTCGTGCGAGGTAATGTAGGTGAAGGCTTCCATGTCTGCGTGAAGCTGCTTGTACTCCTCCTCGCGTTCCTTCTGCTCGGTGATGTCGGTATGCGTGCCGATAAGGGTGCGGATCTGGCCGAACTTGTCCCAGGTGCCGACGCCGCGCGAAAGGACCCAGCGCCAGGTGCCATCCTTGTGCTTCATGCGGAAGACGTTGGCGTAGACTGGCGACTGACGCATGATGTACTGGCGCCGCACCTCCAGGACCTTGGGCAGGTCGTCAGGATGGATGAGGCCCATGACGGCGTCGATCGTGTCGGCGATCTCGTCTTCGCCATAGCCAAGCATCGCCTTGAACTCGCGTGACGCGTAGAATGTCTCGCTGACGAAGTTGAGTTCGTAGAGACCGTCATTGATGCCGTTCATGACGGTGCGGAAGCGCATTTCGGCTTTGCGGCTCTCGTCCTCGAAGGCCTGGTTCTCGGTCTCCAGCTTGATGATGGT
>CAMLPZ010000218.1 GCA_946482045.1 uncultured Asticcacaulis sp. | reverse complement strand
GATCGATCCGTTGATCCAGCGCCCGCCCGTGCTAGTCTTAGCTGTAATCTGCGGGGCTAGTGGGGAAACAGGGAACGGGAATGGCGCTTAGGGCAAAGGAGTCCGGCAAGGCAGCGTCGCAGTTGGTCGACGACCTGGCGACGTCGTTGGATGGCGATAAGGTTACGGTCGGCACCTTGCTGAAGCATCTTGAAGGCCGCGGCCTGGGGCTCATCCTGCTGATCCTGTCCCTGCCTATGTGCGTGCCGAACATTCCGGGCATTTCAACGCTGTTCGGCCTGTTGCTGCTCGGGCCGTCATTCCAGATGATCTTTGGTAACAAGACACTGTGGATGCCGGGCTTCGTCAAGCGCTGGTCGTTTAAGGGCGATGACCTGCGCAAGGCCCTGCGTGCCTGTGGCAAGCTGTTGCACAAACTGGAATATCTCGCCAAGCCGCGCCTGACGGCCCTAACCAGCCGGCCCGGTATGTTCTATGCCGGTCTCCAGACGCTTGTCATGGCGCTGGTTCTGCTGCTGCCCATGCCCGGCGCCAATATCCTGCCGGGCATAGCGGTCGCGCTCACCGGTCTCGGTGTTCTCCAGCGCGACGGCATCTTCATGCTGGCGGCAATGGCGGTGGCGGGCGGTACCGGGGCCTATGTCTACTTCTTCGGCAAGTACGCCGTTGAGGTTGTCGTCCGGATGTATGAACGCTATGTCGGCCTGCTTTATGAAATCTGGCTGACGCTGGGCGTCCAGATTCCCGATTTTTCCTTTTGATAGCTGCGATTTCCCCTTGGAAATTTTGCGGGAAATCAGGCTAGATCGCGTCTCTTTTTCTGCTGCGACCAAGCCTTGCCAAGCTTTACCCTCGACGACCTGATCAACTGCTATCGCACCGGCGTGTTCCCTATGTCGGACCGGCGCGACGATGAATACCTGTTCCTGGTCGATCCGCCGCTCAGGGGCATTCTGCCGCTCGATGGTTTTCATATCCCGTCGCGGCTGGCGCGGACGGTACGCAAGGACGACTATGTCGTGCGCATCGATACGGCCTTTCAGCAGATTATCGAGCTGTGTGCCGAAAGCGCTGACGACCGGCCCTCGACCTGGATTTCACATTCGATCCAGGCGCTGTACCAGGCCCTGTTCGGCCGGGGTTTGGCGCACAGCGTCGAAATCTGGCGCGACAATGAACTGGTCGGCGGGCTTTACGGCGTGGCGATCGGCGGCGCCTTCTTCGGCGAAAGCATGGTGTCGCGCGCCACCGATGCCTCGAAGATCGCCCTGGTGCATCTGGTCGGGCGGCTGCGGGCCGGCGGCTTCACGCTGCTGGATTGTCAGTTCCAAACCGACCATCTGCGTCAGTTCGGCGTGATCGAACTGCCTAAGACGGAATATCTTAAGCTTTTGGCCGATGCCGTTGATGAAAAAGCCGATTTCTACGCCCTGCCCGGCGCGACTCCGGGGCGCGAAATCATGCGGTTGCTGTCCGATTGTTAGGAAAAGGGTGTCCACAGATTACGCAGATTACACAGACTTTGCCTGAACAGGTGGCCTTTAAGCGCCCAACCCATTGTTGGGATTGACGGCGCAGAGCGCCGTCGCCATTCGATGACGATTACGCGGGTTCGACGTCCCAAAAACTCTAATCATCTGTGCAATCAGTGTAATCTGTGGAGAATTTTGCGTACGCAACCGCAAACGTAGAAGTCTACGACTTCGGAGCCGAGGTAACCGGAGCCGGTGCCGCGACGGCTACAGGTGCGGCCAGTGGCTTGCGGCAGGCAATCACCCAGGCATCATAAATCGGGTGTTCCAGCGGGTTCAGGCTTGGCGTCGAGGCATAGGTCCAGCCACGGAAGATTTCCTTGGACCGGATGGTCTGCGTATTGTTCGCCGCCGTCACCGGATTGGTGCGGACCTGCATATAGGCGATGACGTCGGCCATGGGCTCATCATCCGCCGACGTCTCACACGCCTTGATCGTGTAGATCAGGCCTTTGTAGCGCACGGGCTGACCGATCGGCGCCTCAAAGCGCACGCTTTCCGACGAAATCTTGTCAAGCGCCTCGATGATCGCCACGCCGTAGCGCGGACGCTTGGCGCGCGCGTAAGAAGGAACGCTCGCCGACGAGGACGATGAGGCCTGGGCCTGCTGGCGCGGGGCGGCGGACGCCTGTGCTGAGGCCGACGACGGATTGAACGGCCGCAGTTCGGTCTGCGGCGCCGGGCTGACATAGGCCGGGTCCTGGCTTCCCGAGGACGGTGGCGCGGTCTTTACCGTTTCCGCGGCGGGCTTGGCCGAGGGGCGCGACGGCTTTTTTTCCGGCACATAGGGTTTGTATTCGACGCCGTCGACATAATAGGGCTGACGGTCGTAGTCGGCATTGTCGACATAGTTGGGACGGTCGCGATCACGGTCGCCACGTGATGGCGGCGCCACCTGGGCCACAACGGGAACGACGGCGCACAAGGCCGCCCCGGCCAGCAGAAACGCTGCCATTCTGGAGCGCGACATATGTGGCCATCCGTTACCCATATTACGGCTTCCAGGCCTCATAGTCGCCGGTTGACGCCTGGCGTTCGCCTTCGGCATTCAGCGATCCCGTAGGGAAACGCGCCAGCGGCGTCCCGCTCATGTTCGGCATGTGCGGCAGTTCCCAGGCCTTGCGCGGCAGGGGCTGCTCCGACGGCGGGGTGTCGTAGATATAGTGCATCCAGCCGTGCCAGTCCGGGGGGATCTTCGAGGCATCGGCATAGCCCTTGTAGATCACCCAGCGGCGCTTGCGGCCGACATCGTACGAATTCTTGGCGGTTCGGTCTTCGTAGTACTTGTTGCCGAACTCGTCGCTGCCGACCAGGCGGCCACGCTTGCCGACGGTGAACAAGGTGCCCAGCGTCGCGCCGCTCCACCACAGAAAAACCTTGTCGAGCAAGATCAAAACCCTCTCAAACCGGAACCGGCGTCCCGTACACATCAAAGGCCAGTTATAATAACCTGACGGCACAAGGTAAAGGCGCGCAACTGCCGCACGCGGAAATAATTTCGCCTGGTGCGGTGGCTGCCCGCATCAATATATTGTGGACGACTTGGCATTTTCCCACCAGATTTATTGAAGCTTCGCTTATATGGCGATAGCTTGGTCCAATTGCGTGAACTCCTGCGAGGTTGTCATGGCCTTTTTAACCCCTGCCCTCAGCCGCCTCGGAACGGTCGGCGACCTGGAATCGCGGGTTATTGAACGGTCCGAGGCGTTTATCGAGGTCATTTGTCCGCGCAGCCTGACGTCCGCACAGGCCGAATCCTGGCTCGACTGGGCCGAATCACTGCCGCATGACCTGCCCTCCGGTACGTGGGCGCGCGCCGGCGATGCCGACAGCGACGCCTTTGGCGGAGCGACCGGTGATTACGCCCACCGTCTGGCGCAATGGGGCCTGCGGTTGGGGCATTTCAGCGACCCGGAGCAGGCAGCCGATTTCGCCGAAGCGATTGAAGCGACGTTGCTGTCGGGCCTGGCCGCGCCGGCCGTGGGCCTGGCGTCTGGCCATCGCGTCCATCCGACCGCCGGAGATGTCGTGGCGCGCGCGCCGGAAACGACTCCGCTCTATCTCGACGATCATGTCGGCCGCCAGACGCTCAACCGCCTGTTGCTCGATACGCGTGCCCAGTCTTTGCGCGACACCAACCAGACGCGGCTGGCCGAGGCATTGCAGGAAATTCACAGCGCCGTCCAGCGCGCCGAAGGCGAGCACCGCGCCTCACCCAAGCACAACACAGCCCTGGCACGCGCCTGCGCCAAGGCCAGGCGCTTAGGCGCCAATGACGGCCTAATCGCGCGCCAGATCCTCCTCAGCCATTCCGGCGGCGCGCCGTGGCAGGCGGGTGAGGCTTCGGCCCCGCAAGCCGTCCGCCACCACGCCGTCATCGCACAGCGCGATCTGGTCAGCGCCGGGGACCCGTCGGCGGTCCTGCTGGCCGAAACGGCGCTCGAGGCCTCGGGCGTCCACCTCGTCTTTTCACCGTCCGACGCCGAAGCCGTCGAGGCCCAGAACGTCGCACCCAAGGCCGCCATCCAGGTCGAGCGCTTTCTGGCCGATGGAGGCTTTGCCGAAGACGCCTTTATCGACTGCGTAAACCTGTGGGTACATGCCCTTGATATTGAAGCGTCTATTGCGTACGCCGCCTCATCCTCGGATGCCCAGCGCCGCGCTTCGGAACGGCCGTTGGCTTTGACGATCGGCGGCCTGGCCGAGGCCGCGATGACCCAGGGTCTGTCGCTGCGTGGGCCTGAGGGGCTCGACTTCGCCAGCCACCTGTTCGCCCTGTTCGAAGCCGCCGCCGTCCATGCCTCTGCGGCTTTGGCCGTGCGATTGGGCGCGTTCGATGGCTTCGCCGCCGGCAAGGCCGAGCAGATCGACCGTCTCAGCCGCCAGCTTTATCAGGTGACGGCGCTCAATGGCGTGTCTACGTTCAAGGGACGCGCGCTCGACCTGCTGCAAACGGGCCTGAAGCTGGCCAAGAAGACCGGTCTCAGGAACGCCCAGGTCACCGCCCTCTATTCTGACGCCGAACTGTCTCTGCGGCTGGGTGTGGGATTGGGCGACCAGCAGGTCGGCGACATCGCCACCTTCATGGAAAGTGACGACGGCCAGATGCTGCCTGTGCTGAAGGCTTGCGTGCTGTCGGGCATCAGGGCCATCGGCGTCGATACGACCCTGGTGCGTGATGCGCGCCTCGGCCACCGCAGCCTGGCGGATGCGCCGCACATCAATGACGCCAGTCTGAAAGTCAGGGGGTTAAGCGAGTTTGAGACCGGCCGCCTGCATGAGGCCCTGGCGGAGAGCACCTGCTTGCGCGACGTCGTGTCGCTCAACTATCTCGACGCCAATTTCGTCCGCGACATCTGGGGTCTGAGCGAAGCCGACCTTGCCGATCCGGGTTTTGATCTGCTCAAGACCATGGGCTTTACAGCAGACGAGATCGCTGAAGCCGACGCCTTCCTCTTCGGGACACGCGAGCTTGAGGCGCTGAAGGCCGTCGATGACATGGCCTGGGCGCTGCTGGCGCCACTATCGATCAAGGCGCGCCTGACCTTGCGGCAAAGACTGGATGCCCTGGTCGATTCGCCATCCACCGCCCCGGTGGAACTGGCATGGGACCAGGGCGTGACTGACGCCATGAAGGTCTATTCGCTGGCCGCCGGCATCCAACTGCGCAGCCTGTCGGTGACGCGTGCTGAAGCGCCCGACGATTTTTCGCTCGACATCCCCGAAATGGAAGAGGCGCCGCGCCGTCCTCAGGTGGCGGAAAAAGCCACCGCGCCGCGCGTGGTCGAAAAGATCGTCGAGCGTGACCGCACGCGCCACAAGCTGCCGGACCGCCGCAAGGGTTATATCCAGAAGGCGGCCGTCGGCGGTCACAAGGTCTATATCCACACCGGCGAATATTCCGACGGTGCGCTGGGTGAAATCTTCATAGACATGCACAAGGAAGGCGCCGCCTTCCGGTCGCTGATGAACAACTTCGCCATCGCGATTTCGATCGGTCTGCAATATGGCGTGCCGCTGGAAGAATTTGTCGACGCCTTTGTCTTCACGCGCTTTGAGCCGGCCGGGCCGGTGACGGGCAATGACCGTGTGCGCTCGGCGACATCGATCCTGGATTACATCTTCCGCGAACTGGCGATTTCCTATCTCGACCGGGAAGACCTGGCCAATGCCGATCCGGATGCGTTGAACGCCGATGGTCTGGGCGCAGGTGAAAATCCGCCGGATGAGGCCTTGCCTGCTTCGCAGCTGATTTCGAAAGGTTTCGCGCGCGGGACGGCGACCGGCAATCTGGTCGTTGTACCGTTCGGGCGGAAGCCTGCGGCGGCTGACGACCTGCGCGAAGCCGTCGAAGAGGATGTCGAGAACGGGTGATCTCCCTCCTCCTTGTTGCGAAGCAATGGGGTATAGCGCCAGCGAAAGTATAGCTTTCGCCAGCGATGGGCATCGAGCGCAGCGTAGATGACGGAGGGGGGTGACTCCGATGGTAGGCCCCACCACCGCTGGGCTTCGCTCGCGGTCCCCCTCCCCATGCCTTCGGCACAGGGAGGAGAAGGAAGGCGGCACCCATTTTGCTTAGCACTCAGCCAAACAGCGAAGGTGTTCCCTTATGAAACGTATCGTTCTCGCCATCCTGGCCCTTGCCGCCCTGTCAGTGCCCGCCTACGCGCAGAACGCCGGCCAGATCGGCCGCGCCCAATCCGGCGCCAGCTGCCCGAAGTGCAACCTGTTCCAGGCCGACTTCAACGGCCGCGAACTGCGTGGCAAGAATTTCGCGGGCGCACGGCTGCGTCAGGCCGACCTGTCCATGGGCATCTTCAACGGTTCGACCTTCGCCGGCGGCGACCTGCGCGACCTTGACGGCACCGCGTCGCTCTTCGGCCGCGTCAGCTTCGCCGGCGCCAACCTGACCAATGCCAGCTTCGTCGGCGCCTATCTCGAAGGTGCGAATTTCAAGGGTGCGATCCTCGACGGCGTCAATTTCTCGGGCGCCGAGATGCGTTCGGCGGTCGGCCTGACGCAACGCCAGCTCGACCAGACCTGCGGCGACGAAGCCACTGAACTGCCACGCGGCCTGCGTATTCCAGTGTGTACGCTCCGCTAAGCTGACAGGACGTGGGGGTTGTGCCCCTACAAAACCTTCTTTTTCAATAGAGAAGCCTCGCCCCTTTTTTTAGGCGAGGCTTTTCTATTGAAGAGCAAAGACTTGGGGCCGTGGCCCCCAAGCCCCAGAAGGTTACACCTTGATCGGCAAGGCCGTCCGGATATGCAGTTCCTTCAACTGCTTCTCCTGCACGCCCGACGGGGCGCTCATCATCACGTCCTGGCCCTGCTGGTTCAGCGGGAAGGCAATGACTTCGCGGATGGCCGTCTGGCCGGCAAGCAGCATGACGATTCGGTCGATGCCCGGTGCCAGGCCACCGTGCGGCGGGGCGCCATATTTGAACGCATTGAGCATGCCGCCGAACTGCGCCTCGACCACGTCCTGGCCATAGCCGGCGATCTCGAATGCCTTCAGCATGATCTCCTGCTTGTGGTTCCGGATCGCGCCCGAGCACAGCTCATAGCCGTTGCAGACGATGTCATACTGATAGGCCAGGATCTCCAGCGGGTCCTTGGTCAAAAGCGCGTCCATCTCGCCCTGCGGCATCGAGAACGGGTTGTGCGAGAAGTCGACCTTCTTTTCGTCCTCGTTCCATTCGAACATCGGGAAATCGACGATCCAGCAGAACTTGAACTGGTCTTCATCGACCAGGTTCAGGTCCGTGCCGACCTTGGTGCGCGCC
>CAMLPZ010000217.1 GCA_946482045.1 uncultured Asticcacaulis sp. | reverse complement strand
GCGGCCGATCTTGATGATGTCCTTCCAGGCTTCCGCCTTGTCGTTCAGGGCGTTGCGCAGGGTTTGCAGCGCTGGCAGCAGGCGGTGGACGATCTCCTCAGCGCAGGCGACGTGCATGGCTGTCGGATAGGTGTCGTTCGACGACTGCGACATGTTAACGTGGTCGTTCGGGTGAACGGGCTTCTTCGAGCCCATTTCGCCGCCCAGGATTTCGATGGCGCGGTTCGAGATCACCTCGTTGGCGTTCATGTTCGACTGGGTACCCGAACCCGTCTGCCACACAACCAGCGGGAAATGGTCGTCGAGCTTGCCTTCGATGACTTCGTTGGCGGCCTGGATGATGGCGGCGCCGAGCTTCGGATCGAGCTTGCCCAGCGCCATGTTGGTTTCAGCGGCGGCGCGCTTGACGATGCCCAGAGCGCGGACGATCGGCAGGGGCTGTTTTTCCCAGCCGATCTTGAAGTTGCCGAGGCTGCGCTGTGCCTGCGCGCCCCAATAGCGGTCGGACGCCACGTCGATCGGGCCAAAGGTATCGGTCTCAGTACGCGTCATGGACATTCTTTTCGTCTCCGGAGGTGTCGGGGGAGTGGATGGCGGCTCGTTGCCGGACGGCCCGGCCTGAACGGCCTCGGGGGCCTCGAATTTGGCGCCGGTTTGCGGACGTTTCTTGTCCTTGGACTTTTTGCCCCAGCCGAACATGCGTCACTCCTTGGAAATTCGCGTTTGTCCTAAAACCCTGCCCGGCAAAGTGCAACGAAAAAGACGGTTCTGGCCAGTTTGCCGCGAGCATGGCAAGGTTCGCGGCACAGAGTCATGGAGCCCTGCGATGCTTGAGAAACACCTGATCCTGTGGCCGATGGCGGCAATGGCGGCACTGACATTCATCGTGCTGAACCTGATGCCGTTCTCGCGTGTGGTCGCCGTGCGCAGCGGCAAGGCGAAGGTCAGCGATTTCAAGTACGGCGAGGCAGATAGCGTGCCGGCACAGACCCGGCTGATCAACCGCAACTATATGAACCTGCTGGAACTGCCGGTGCTCTTCTACGTGGTGTGCCTGATCCTGTTCGCCGATGATGCGGTGGCGCCGCTGACTCTGGCTCTCGCGTGGCTTTTCGTCGGGCTTCGCGCCGGACACAGCGTGGTGCACCTGACGATCAACCGAGTCCTGCTGCGCCTTTCCGTCTTCGCTCTGGCAGTGACCGTCCTGCTGGCCCTATGGGTCGTGACCTTTTGGCGAATCGCGGGGCTATAAAAGCCCCCTCTCCCCGCTTGCGGGGAGAGGGTTGGGGTGAGGGGCAACAAGCCGGTGCGCCCGCTCAAACAGTGTTATGCCCCTCATCCGGTCGAGCAAGCTCGACCACCTTCTCCCCGTAAAACGGGGAGAAGGAATTACGCCGCGATAAACCCGCCCGTCTGGCGTGCCCAAAGACGTGCGTACAGACCGCCCGCCCCGATCAGTTCCGCGTGCGTGCCGCTTTCGATAATCCGCCCGGCCTCCATGACCACCAAACGGTCCATGCGCGCGATCGTGCTCAACCTGTGCGCAATGGCGATCACCGTCTTGCCCTGCATCAACTCCAGCAGGCTGTCCTGAATCGCCGCCTCGACCTCTGAATCCAGCGCCGAGGTTGCCTCATCCAGAACCAGGATCGGCGCATTTTTCAACAGCACACGCGCAATGGCTATGCGCTGTCTCTGGCCGCCCGACAGCTTGACGCCGCGTTCGCCGACATGGGCGTCAAGCCCGCTGCGCCCCTTGTTGTCCCTGAGCGACGGAATGAAGTCCCAGGCGTGCGCGCGGCGCGCGGCTTCGATAATAGCTTCGTCAGAAGCCTCCGGCCACCCATAGGCGATGTTGTCACGGATCGAGCGGTGCAGCAGCGACGTATCCTGCGTCACCATACCAACATGACTGCGCAAGGAGTCTTGTGTCACCTGGGCGATGTCCTGCCCGTCGATCAGTATCCGGCCGGACGACAGGTCATGCAGGCGCAGGAAGACATTGACCAGGGTCGACTTGCCCGCACCCGAAGGGCCGACAAGGCCGATCTTCTCACCCGGCCTGATCGTCAGGTCGATACCGTCGAGCGCGGCTTGCCCCGCTTCGCCATACATGAAGCGCACCGCGTCGAACCGGACCTCACCGCGATCGATGGCAAGCTTTCCGGCGTCTGGCGCGTCGGTGACCTTGTGCGGCTGGGAAATGGTCTCGATGCCGTTTTGGATCGTGCCGATGTTTTCGAACAGGCTGGTCACCTGGAACATGATCCAGCCCGACATGTTGAGGATGCGCTGGGTCAGGGCGCCGACAAGGGCGATGGCGCCGACGCTGATCGCGCCCTGGCTCCACAGCCAGATGGCCAGGACCGCCGTCGACACCAGTAGCGCGATGTTCAGCCAGTTGACCATGAGATCAAGACGGGTAATCAGGCGCTGCTGGACCTGCCATTTGGCGGTGTTGAACTCCAGGGCGTCGCGAACATAGGCGTCTTCGCGCGACGGCTCGGCGAACAGCTTGACGGTCTGGATGTTGGTGTAGCTGTCGACCAGACGGCCGACAAGCGCCGAGCGCGCTTCCGAGCCCTCCTCCGACGCCTTGGACAGCAAGGGCACGTACCGCCAGCAGATCAAGCCATAGCCGGCGCACCAGATGACCAGCGGCACAACCAGGCGGATGTCGGCTTCGAAAAACATGACGAAGGCGCCGGTGAAATAGACCACGACATAGAGAAAGGTGTCGCTCAGCGTCACCAGGGTGTTGCGGACCGCGGACGCTGTATCGGCCACCTTGGACGCCACGCGGCCGGCGAAATCATTGGCAAAGAAGGTCATCGACTGACGCACGACATAACGGTGCGACTGCCAGCGGATCAGGGCCGGGAAGTTGCTGGTCAACCCCTGCTGAAGCAGAAGGGACTGGGCCATGACCAGCAGCGGCCACGCGACCGCAACCGTCAGCAGCATGACGATAAAGGTCGAGCCATGTTTCGACCACAGCTCACCTGGCTTCGCCACCGTCAGGATATCAATGATCTCGGCGATAAAGCGGAAAACCATGATTTCCGCGCAGGTCGCCAGCAGCCCGATGAAAATCACCGTGGCGAAGACCGGCCAGACCTGGCGCAGATAGGTCCAGACATAGGCGACCAGTCCGGTCGGCGGAGTCGCTTCATCGTGCGGTCGGAACGGATCGATCAGCCTTTCGAAGGGTCTGTAAAGCCAGTTCAGCATAATAATTCCTCGGTCTTGCGCCAGCCTTACGGCACAAAAAAAGCGGGCCATCAGGCCCGCCTTTGAAGCGTTACCCGAAGGTTGTGACGTTATTTTGCGCCAAACAGGCGCGCCCAGAAGCCGGGCTTCTTCTTGGTGACTTCGGCAGCCTTGCCGGTGACTTCATGCGCCTTGTCAGCGATGTCGCTGGTGAGGCTGTCGGCCTTTTCGGCAGCCTCGGCGATGACCGGCTTGGCGGCTTCGACCGCTTCATCGATCTTGGCCTTCGCCGTGTCGAGCGCGGCTTCGGCCTTTTCACCCAGGTCCTTCAGTGCCGGCTCGGCGGCGGTCTTCAGTTCCTCGATCTTGGCGGCGGCCATGTCCTTGGCTTCGTCAAGCTTGACCTTGGCGTCGGCGAGCGAGTCCTTAGCCATTTCGACAGCAGCCTCCACCTTGGCGGCGGTCTTGCTCGCCGCCTTCTTGACAGGAGTGGCCTTGGCCATAGCCGTCTTGGCGGGGGCTTTCGGCGCCTTCGCCGCCGCAGGCTTAGCCGATGCGGTCTTAGCCGGAGAGGCCTTCGCCGCCGCCGGCTTCTTCACCGCCTTCGGGGCTTCCGCGACGACCGCATCCTTGACGTCGTTGACGAGCGACTTGGGCGCAGCCTTCTTTGCAGCCGCC
The DNA here is from genome assembly GCA_946482045.1 of uncultured Asticcacaulis sp. The sequence goes on along the minus strand of CAMLPZ010000217.1, from coordinate 3,432 downwards.
GGCTTCTTGGCGGGGGCCGCGGCTTCGGCCTTTGGAGCCGGCGCCTTGCGTGCAATCGTCTTCTTCACGCCGGCATCGGCCGCGATATCGTCAGCGCCGGTTTTTTTGTCGCCGGAATTCGTTTTTGTGGTAGCTCTCGCCATCATCCGTCCTTAAGTGCCTGGCACGCGCCCGAATCGTTACCTGAAAAAGGAAAAGTAACGTAGTCCGGGTGCTGAATCAATGTTACCGCAAAGCAGCATGACCTATAATCCTCAACAAATCGTCGCCCGTGGCCCGCGTGCCATATCTGAAGCTGCCGCCGAGGCCATTGACAGCGATGTCCTGCTGGAAGGCGCGACCTATTCCATCCTCGAAGAGGACGAAGACAAGGATGTGTGGCGCATCGACGCCTTTCCGACGACCGAGGAAGAAGATGCGCGCTTGCAAGAGGTCCTGAGCGGCTTCGACGGCCTGATCATCACGCAGGATAAGCTGGCTGACGCCGACTGGCTGGCCATGGCGCTATCGGGCCTTCCGCCCGTGCGCGCGGGGCGCTTCTTCGTTTACGGCATCCACGATCGCGGCAAGGCGCCATCGAGCACGGTCAATTTGCGCATCGAAGCTGGTGCCGCCTTTGGCACCGGCCACCACGGCACAACGGTCGGCTGCCTGCAGGCCTATAGCGACCTGCTTAAGAAACGCGGCTTCGCGCGTGTTCTGGACGTCGGCGCCGGCACAGGCGTGCTGGCCATCGCCGCCTCACGTACTGGCACCAAGGTCGCCGTCGGCACCGACATCGACCCGATCAGCGTGCGCATCTCCAACGAGAACGCCAAGCTCAACAATGCCAATGCCCGCTTCGTCCATGCCAACGGCCTTGGCCATGAACTGGTCCGCAAAGACGGGCCGTATGACCTGGTCTTCGCCAATATCCTGGCTCGCCCCCTGGTCAGCCTGTCGCCGTCCATCCGTGGCGCATTGAAGCCGCGCGGCCTGGTCATCCTGTCGGGCCTGCTGCGCACCCAGGAGCGCTTCGTCAAAGGGGCCTATCTCAGCCACGGCTTCCGCCTGATCCGCCGCATACACCGCGACGCCTGGTGCACACTCGTCATGGAAAAGGTTTAATGCCCCGCTAACCATTTCGCCCAATACTCGCGGCCGTGCAATCAGGAGGTCATGGGCGATGCAAACGGCTATCTACGGCGCGGGCAAAAGCGGGCGCCTCCTTTTGAGCGAGATGACTCAGCGTGGCGAAACCGTAGATTTTTTTATTGACGAATTCACACCGCAAACTCAGGTCAGCGGCCTGCCCGTGCGTCGCATGGCCGACATTGTCGACAAAAGCGATATCCGGTTGCGGGTGTCCCTGCATAACGGCACGCCCTCCGCTACGGATATTCATACCTTTCTTGCCGACAGCCTGAAGAAGGAAGGCTTTGGTGACATTCAGCACTGGCAGGACCTGTCCCAGACCTACCCCGCCTTGATCGGGGCGGTATCCAGCCACAGCGTCAACCCTGATGAGCCTGGCCTGAAAGTCCTCCGCGACATGCTGAACGAGGACATCAGCCGCGATATCCTCGATACGGTAGTTGCTTTCCGCCAGTCGTTCCAAGGCCCCCTGACCGGGCTGCCGGATCAGTACAAGCCCTATTTTCCGTCCGGCATCGATGTTTTCAGAGGCATCAGATCCTTGCGGTTTGCCGACTGTGGCGCGTTCGATGGCGACACGATCCAGAGCGCACTCAAGGCATCTCCCGTACCTGTATCATGGTTCGCGGCCTTCGAGCCCGATCCTGACATCTTCGAGCGCCTGCGCGCACGGGTGGATGGTCTGAAACAACAGCCGGGCGATTGCGACTTCTGGCTTCTGCCTTTCGGCGCGTGGTCCAAGAACGACGTGTTGAAATTCAATGCCTTGAACACCGTGTGCAGTTCATTTGTGATCGGGATGGATACCGTACCGACCACCATTTCCGTGCCCGTTGTTTCCTTGGACGCGACTTTGAGCGCGGCGCCGCCGAATTTCATCAAGATGGATATCGAAGGTGCGGAGCTAGATGCGCTCGTGGGCGCACGTCACATCATCGAAACCTACAGGCCAACCCTGGCCATCAGCATATACCATCTGGCCAATCACCTGTGGGACATTCCGGCCCTGATCAAAGGTTATTACCCGGGCTACGAGATGTACGTGCGTCACCATTCGCCTTTCTTGCCCGACACGGTGCTTTATTGCATCGCGCCTGATGGCCCGGTTGTCACGGGATAGCTACACAAGTTCGGACGCATGACGTCATCCGCCCAACGTCTGATGGCTCCGCCGCGGGCTCCAGGGCCAGGCCGCCGCCCATTCAGCCCACGGCGTCATCAAGATTCAACGTCAGCAGTTAAGGCGGGCGATGCCCCACCACCAGATGCTTCGGATATTTCAGAAGCATACCTATGCGGAGGAAGGCTGGATTTGGCGGGGCGGTGGTTATATGTGTAACCACCGCCTTCTGCTTGCCCGAGATCCAGTCATGACCGCCGACTCTGCCCGCCCCGTCTTCCAGACCTATGATGTCACGACCCACCCATCGCAAGGCGTCACCAATGTCGCGGCCTTGCGTGCGGAAATGAGCGCACAGGGGCTCGACGGCTTCATCGTGCCGCATGAGGACGAGCACCAGAACGAATACCTGCCGGACGCCAACGAGCGCCTGGCCTGGGTGTCGGGCTTTACGGGGTCGGCCGGCGCCGCGATCATCTTTAAGGACCGCGCGATCCTTTATGCCGATGGTCGCTACACCTTGCAGTCGCGCGAGCAGACCGACGCATCCGTCTTCGAGGTCAAGGACTTTCACGCCACAGCCCTGGCCGACGAATTGCTGGCCACGCCTTCGGGTAGCGTCATCGGCTACGATCCGGGCCTGATTACACCGGATAGTTTGAGCCGCCTGCACGCCGCCGCGCGGACGGCCGGCGTTACGCTAAAGGCCGTATCCGTCAATCCGCTCGATGCTGCCTGGGGCAGCGCGCGCCCAGCCCAGCCCGCCGCATTGATCGTGCCGCAACCGCTTGACTATGCCGGCGTCCCGTCGATCGAAAAGCGCGCCCAGATCGCCCGCAACCTGACCGCCAATGGCGTCGCCGCCGCGCTGATCACGGCACCGTCGTCGCTGGCGTGGCTGTTCAACATTCGCGGCGGCGACGTCATCCGCTCGCCCCTGCCGCTGGGCCAGGCCATCGTTAGGGCCGACGGCACGGCCGAACTGTTCGTCGAGCCGGTCAAGGTCTCGGATGGTCTTCTGGAATGGCTGGGCAATGAGGTCAGCGTCAAGACGCCGGCCGACATGCCCAACAGCCTCCAGGCGCTGGATGGCGCGGCAGTTTTGATCGATCCTGGCCAATCATCGGCCTTCTGGTTCGAAGCCCTTGCCGCCGCCGGCGCTACTCCGGTGCCCCAGG
>CAMLPZ010000216.1 GCA_946482045.1 uncultured Asticcacaulis sp. | reverse complement strand
CCCGCGCACGCCTTCAGTCTTTCTGTTTTCGCAGTCCGAACCACACCAGGACCACCAGGGTCAGTCCCAGCCACGGCAGCAGGACAAGGTTCATCATCTGCCAGCCCAGGGCCTGAAGCATGGCGCCTGAGGCCAGTGAGCCCACGAACCCAACGGCGAAGACGGTCATATCGTTTGTCGCCTGGGCGCGGCTCTTCTCAGCCGGCGTGTAGGTGCGGGTCAGCAGCGTCGTGCCACCGACATAGAGAAAGTTCCAACCGACGCCGAGACAGACCAGGGCGAGCGCGAACGAACCAAAGCCTACCCCGGACAGGCTGATGGCGATATGCCCCATCAGGATGAGCACGCCGGCGGTCATGACCTTCAGCACGCCGAACCGCGTGATCAGGCCGCCGGTAAAGAAGGACGGCACGAACATGCCCAGGATGTGAAACTGGATGACGCTGGCCGCTTCGCCCAGCGAATGATGGTGGTGCGCCATGGCGATCGGCGTCGCGGTCATAGCCAGCATCATGACCCCTGCCCCGGTCACCGCGCCGAATAGGGCGACGAGGTAGACCGGCTGACTGACCATTTCGAGCCACGACCTTGCCTTGCCCGCCTCCGCGGGACCGGAAGTCGCGGCCGGTACGTGCAGAAAAAGAAGGATGCCCGCGGCGGCAACCGAGATGCACGACAACAGGAGGAACGAGCCGGCATAGAGCGGCTCCAGCCACGCACTGCCCGCCCGCGCCAGCATGGGCCCCAGGAAGGCGGCGACGATGCCGCCGGCCAGCACCCACGAAATGGCGCGCGGCCGGAAGGCGTCGTCAGCAACTTCGCTGGCGGCGAAACGGTAGAATTGCGCGAAACCCTGGTAGGCCCCGGCCAGGAAGGTGCCGGCGCATAGCATGACAAGTGACTGCATCCACATTCCGCCGGCTGCCACCAGGCCGCCCACGACGCCGAGCATGGCGCCCAGGATAAACCCCGAACGCCGCCCGATCCTGGCCATCAGCGCCGAAGCGGGAAAGGTGGCGGCGGCGGTGCCGAGCAGCGACGCGGCGATCGGCGCGGTCAGCAGTTCGGGCCGTCCGGTGATCTGGCCGGCGGCAAGCGAGCCTATGGTCAGGACCAGCACGGATGCTGTTTGGAAAAGCGCCTGGGCGACGGCCAGGATCAGCACCTGCACACGGCTATGGTCGGACGTCATCGGTGGTTTGTCTTGCGGTGTCGGCATGGTTTCCGGGTTGTACACGCACCGCCCGAGGCATCAAGGCGCATTGCTCGTCCGGCCGGAAAAAGCCGCCATGGATGCGCCACCCTGGGCGGCGAGCGCGTCCGCTTCCCGGCAATCGATCCATCCGGTGAACACCCGGCGCCGGCCGGGGCACAAACCGCTTGGCTTTCACGCGTTAGGCGATTAATTCACCCTGGAGTAGATCGCAGTACCTTCCGCCCTGACGGCCGGATGCCGGCGCAGCACAGATCATCAATAATGAAACCGATAAACTTAATATATTTATCAGTAAAAATCATATCTGTATTGATTTTTTCAAGAATTTACGCATAACAATCATAAGTATAATTAATTTTTATAAATAATGATTCTGGGTTGACCTGGACTTTTACTTCGCCATAAGTTGCACGCGCCTTCGATTGGAAAGGCGATCGTAATATAGGGAGATCCATACATGCGTATAATGTCAGCCCTGATTGCTCTTGCACTAAGCACGGCCTTTGCGGGTTCCACCAGCGCCGAAGCGCTTGCGCCCGCAACCCTGACCGACGCCGCGCCGGTTATCCGCGCCGCCGAAACCAAAGACCGCCCGGCACTGGTGCTGCGCGTTCAGGAGGTGAACCATTCGCCAGTCTGCCAGGACTGGTCGTTCCGGCTCAATGCGCCCTCCTACGCAACGGCTTCGGGATCGGTCAGCTTTCAGCACAGGTGCTCGGACCCCGACGGCGATCCGATCACGATCACCAGCCCAAGCAACCCCTATACCTTCGTGATGCCACCCGGCGTGAATATGCTGACCATTCCGTTCTCGGCCTCCGATGGCCGGGGCGGTACGGCGTCGGCCGTGCTGACCATTTACCGCTAAGCCAAAAGCCGGGCGCGTTTGCCGCGCCCGGCCAACACGGTCCAATGCGGGTCGAATGCCATCCCCACGACGCCCTTGAGAGGCCGGCTGTCTAAGTGTTTGGCTCCTTCAGCAGCCCGGCTCCTGTCGCGTATCGGCGGAGCATCGCGTCCAGGGGCCGTTATAGGTGCGGCGGACGTAAACTTCCGACGCTTCGCGCACGCCGGCAACGATTAGTCGAAGGACGCGCAGGATCAATGCGAACATGGTGTCATTCCTCGGGATTTAAGCCGTTCAAGAGCGATATGACGAAAAGTGTCAGCGCTTTTCGCCAAAATATCGCTTGGTCCTTTGACCTTAGCACACGGCCGCCTTGGCGTAATTGACATACATCGTAATTTTCTTGCCAATCGCTGACGGGACATCTCACGGCATGCTTGCCGCGTGTTGCGCCGCGATCCGGCATAAGCCGGCGCACAAGAATCGCATATACGCCGCCCATCTTTTTGGTTAAGGTTGTAACCAGGGGACGATGCCACTTCTGGAACCTTAACCGCGAGGCCGCACAGATGATCGTCAGCGATTCCGTCGCGCCTCCCGTACCCGCCGCCCGCGGGTCGGGCAAGACGACCCTCGACGACATCATTGCCACCCACGAACTGCTGAACCGTCCGTCGCGCGCGCCCGACTTCAAGGCCGAAAACGCCGCCCTGACCGCGCTGATCGAGGCCATGGCGCAGACACCGGACATCGTGCTGCAAAAGCTGGCGGACACGGCGCTCATGCTCTGCCAGGCGGGCGCGGCGGGCGTCAGCATCGCTGAGGGCAATGGACGAGACGACGTCTTCCGCTGGCGCGCCACGGCCGGCAATTACGCCCCTTACCTGGGCGGCACCATGCCGCGCCATTTCAGCCCGTGCGGCGCCGTGCTGGAGCGCAACGCGCCAATCCTGATGATCGGGATGGAGCGCTACTATGACTACGTCTCAAGCCTCAATGCCCCGCCGCACGAGGCCCTGCTGGTGCCGTTCCAAAGCGACGGGGTGACTGTCGGGACGCTGTGGGTCGTCGCCCACGACGACGCGCGCCGCTTCGACGGCGAGGACCTGCGCATCCTGCAATCGCTGACGCACTTCGCCGCAATGGCCGTGCAGACCCTGGCCCGCAACCAGGCGCTGGAGTCCGCCAACGCCGCTGCCAGCGACATCCGCGCCCGGCTGCTGGAGGCCGACCGGCGCAAGGACGAGTTCCTGGCGACGCTGGCGCACGAGTTGCGCAACCCGCTGGCGCCGCTGACCAATGCGCTCAGCGTCGTGTCGCGCTCGGAGCATCGTCCTGACCTCCGCCATCAGGCCTACGCCACAATGGACCGCCAGTTGCGCCAGATGGTGCGGCTGGTCGACGACCTGATCGACATATCGCGGATCACGCGCGGCACGATTGAGCTGCGCCAGGAGCGCGTCCTGTTCGCCGAGGTGATCCAGAGCGCGATCGAGACCGCCCAGCCGATGATCGACGCCGCGAAGCATACCTTCGTCGCCGCCCTGCCCGATCACGACGTTCACCTTGACGCCGACTTCACGCGGCTGGCCCAGGTCTTCGCCAACCTGATCAACAACGCCGCCAAATATACCCCGCCGGGCGGCGCGATCCGGCTGATGGCCGAGGCGGACGACGCCGAACTGCGCGTGACCTTGCGCGACACCGGAATCGGCATTGCGCCCGACAAGCTGCCGCACGTCTTCGATATGTTCAACCAGGTCGACAGCTCGATGGAGCGCTCTCACGGCGGCTTAGGGATCGGCCTGACCCTCGTGAAGAACCTGGTGGAACTGCACGGCGGCACGGTGACCGCGCAAAGCCAGGGCCTGGGTCACGGCAGCACCTTCACAGTCCGCTTGCCAGTGGCGCCGGAACATACCGCGGCGGCGGCGGTTGAGGGCGCCACCACCGCTGCGGCACGGCCTCTGCGCGTGCTGGTGGTCGATGACAATGTCGCCTCGGCCCAGACGCTCGGCTGGATGCTGGAGATGCTGGGCCACGACGTCCGCATGGTCCATGACGGGCGTGACGTCATCGCCACGGCGGAAGATTTCGGCCCCGACGCCATTCTGCTGGACATCGGCCTGCCCGGAATGAACGGCTATGATGTCTGCCGGTCCTTACGCGCCCAATCCCGGTTCGCGGCCGTCCGGCTGATCGCTCAGACCGGCTGGGGCCAGGACAAGGACTTGCGTGACGCCCGGGTGGCGGGCTTCGACGTCCACCTGGTCAAGCCGGTGGCCATCGAAGCATTGGAAGCCGCGCTGGGCAAGTAAGGGCTGTCGTTTTTACACGAAGAACAGATCGTCCTTCGTCACCGTCGCGCCATTGCTGATCAGGGCCAGCTCGAAGGCCGCGCCGGCGCCATCACCGTCCGCATCCCACCACAGCTTGCCGGCCGCCGCATCCCAGATGAACTGCGCGCCCGCGCCTACCGCCGCGCTGCCTTCGGTGAACTCCGAAGCCAGCAGTCCGTGGCCCGCGGCGAAGCCATAGTCCGCACCCGAGAAGACCAGACGATCGACGGCATGGACGAAGTCGACGACATGGTCGTGGCCGTTCGTCGCCGTGCTGCCGAAGATGAAGTCGTCGGCGCCCGCGCCGCCGCCCATCACGTCATTGCCCGAACCGCCCTTGAGCGTATCAGACCCATTGCCGCCCGAAAGGCGGTCATGGTCGGCGCCGCCGTCCAGGCTGTCATTGCCTTCCCAGCCGTAGAGGCTGTCATTGCCAAGGCCACCCGCCAGGATGTTGTTGCCGCTGGTGCCTTCGATGGAATTGCTCAGGCCGTTGCCGGTGCCCGAGATCGCGCCATGCGTTAGCAGCAGGTTTTCAACGTTGGGCGTCAGGGCGAAATCGATCGAAGACTTCACTGTATCGATACCTTCGCCGACGCTCTCATGGACGCGGTCACCGATATGATCGACAAAGTAAAGATCATTGCCGGCGCCGCCGGTCATCTGGTCGTTTTCGGTGCCGCCATCCAGCGTGTCGTTGCCGTTGCCGCCGACTAGAGTGTCCCAGCGCGAGCCACCAGCCAGGCTGTCGTCGCCACCACGGCCGTTCAGCGAGTCCGAACCGTCAAGGCCCATCAGGACGTTGTTGCTCTCATTGCCAAAGATTTCGTTGTTGAGCGCATTGCCCGTGCCGTTGAGGTTGCCACCATTAAGCAGCGCCAGATCCTCGACATTGGCGCCCAGCGTATAGCTGACATAGGACTTGACCTGGTCGCGGTCGTGGACCGAGGTTTCGACCACGACTTCGGTGCCGTCATAGACGATATAGATGTCCTTGCCCGAGCCGCCTTCCATGTAGGCGCCGCCATCGAGACGGTCATGGCCGTTGCCGCCATACTGTGCCGCGCCGCCGAACAGCGAGTCGTTGCCGTCCATCCCCTGGATCGTGCCGGTATCGCTGTCGTCCCAGATGAAGTTGTCGGCGGACGTGCCCTTGCTGGAGCCGTTGACGTGGGCGTTTTCGATATTGGCGCCCAGGTCGTAGCTGCCTGTCGCCCAGACGGTGTCGTTGCCGCCGCCGCTGAGTTCGGTGACCGTGTCGTCGGCCGAGATGCCGAAATATTCGTCGTCACCGGCGCCGCCTTGCAGGGTATCGACGCCCGAACCGGCATACAGGCTGTCATTGCCCGCGCCGCCTTCGATCCAGTCGTTGCCTTCGTTGCCTTCCAGCCAGTCATTGCCGTCGCCACCGACGATGGTGTCGTCGCCTTCGCGGCCGCGCAGGGTATCGTCCCCGCCGGCGCCATCGATGCTGTTGTTGCCGACATTGCCCTTGATGGTATTGGCTTCGGAGTTGCCGGTGCTGTTGACGTTGGCCGTGCCGATAAAGTCGAGAACCTCGATGCCGGCGACGGCATTGTAGGAGGCGGTCGAATAGATCAGGTCGGACAGCTTGTTGTGGACGTTGTTGACCGGGGGCGCGCCGGTATCGATCACAACATCGTCGGGGTTATCGACATAATAGATGTTGACGCCGTCGCCGCCCCGCATGGTGTCGACCCCTGCCCCGCCGTCCATGACGTCGGCATCGGCGCCGCCGACCAGGCTGTCATTGCCTTCGCCGCCGTAAAGCGTGTCCTTCACGCCGTCCTGCCCGATCAGGGTGTCGTTACCGCCCTGGCCGATCAGCACGCTTTCCGAAAAGCGCGTCGGCGCGACGATATAGTCGTTGGTCGCCTTGCCGTATTGCTTGGAGGCCTGGACCAGGTCGTCGACATTGTAGACGACACCGTTGAACGAAACCTTTTCAACGCTGGTCAGCCGGTCGGTGCCTTCGCCGACATTGGGATCCATGCCGGTGCCGATGATCAGGCCTGGATCACCCGTCGAAACATAGTAGTTGCCCTGCCAGTCCTGGATGACCGTGTATTCCCAGACATTGCCCGCATAGACGGCAGTATCGATGCCGTCGCCGCCATTGATGACGTCGTTGCCCAGGCCCCCGGTGACCGTGTCATTGCCGCCGCCGGCCAGGATTTCATCCTTGCCGTCCAGGCCGGATATCTGGTCGGCATTGGCCGTACCGGTCAGCTTTTCGGGCGAATTGGTACCAGTTATGACAGCCATGAGGCCCCCTGCGGGTTATGGAAACAGATCGAATGAAACGCTTGCCTGCAAAGACAGTGCCACACGCGCGGCCGCGGCCCGTAAAAATTGCCCGAATTCGCGCACGGGCACATAAGCAACGCCAATTGACGCGATATCAACCCTGTTCACCTGCCAGATGAGCGGGGCGATATATCAAGCTACAACCTATCGTCTTTCGGTGAAAATTTACCAAGAATCCCACAAACGGACACAGAGGGGGCGTCCTGTCTCCCCCCGTTCGCCGCGTGTGCCGAGCGCGGGTGGTACTGCGGTGCCGGGGCATTCCATTCCCCCAACTTTACGAAAGCGGCACGCCGACTGACTGGTTGCGCGCCACCGCGTCCGCGTCCGGCAGCTCCATCAACTCCAGCCAGCAACTGGTGAAACAGCTCGCCATCCGGTCATATCCCTCCCCGCTCAGCGGCTTGGCGATATAACCGCTGGCGAAGGCGTCGTAACAGCGCGCGATCTCGTCTTCGTTACGCGAACTAGACAGCATCAGCACGGGCAGGCTGCGCGTGCCGGTGTCCGAGCGGATGCGCCGCAACAGCTCGATGCCGGAAATGCCCGGCAGATTGATGTCGCATACCGCCATGCTGAAGGCGGCCGGCCCGTCTTCATCCAGCAT
>CAMLPZ010000215.1 GCA_946482045.1 uncultured Asticcacaulis sp. | reverse complement strand
GTCGGGCCATCCTCGACGGGGGTATAGGTGATCTGCGGCTCCGTGCCCGGTTTGAAGGCTTCTTCACGCCCGCGGATCGAAACATATACCGCGTCCTTCGGCTTGTTGAACTGGCGCTTCGGCCGGTTGACATAGGCCGCCTTCATGAAGTCGATAAAGACCGGAAGCGCGGCCGACGAACCGGTTTCCTTGTCGCCAAGGGTGCGGTTGTCGTCAAAGCCAATATAGACGCCAACGACGAGATCGGCCGAGAAGCCCATAAACCAGGCCGAGCGGTAATCATTGGTCGTGCCGGTCTTGCCGCCAACCGGGAAGCCCAGTTCGCGCGCCCGCACGGCGGTGCCGCGTTCGACCACGCCCTGCAGGAAGGAATTCATCTGGTAGGCGGTGATCGGGTCCATCACCTGGGTGCCCTGAGGCAGCAGGCGCGGGCTTTCCAGTCCGTCGAAGGCATCTCTGCATGCCGCGGGGCATTGGCGTTCGTCGGCCTTGTAGATCACCTTGCCGTCGCGGTCCTGGACCTGGTCGATCAGGTGCGGCTTGACGCGGCGGCCGCCGTTGACGAAGATCGAATAGGCGCTGGCCAGGCGATAAGGCTGGACTTCGCCGGCGCCGAGCACGACCGACATTTCCGCCGGCATCTTATCGGCGACACCAAAATCACCAACGATTTTCTGCGTAATCGGCTTGATGCCGACGCGTTGCGCCAGGCGGACCGTCATCAGGTTGCGTGACAGTTCGATACCCCGGCGAATGGGCTGCGGCCCCATGTAGTCGTGTTCGTAGTTCTGCGGCGTCCACATCTTGCCGTCACCGCCCATCATCGAGATCGGGCCGTCTTCGACGATGGAAGCGGGCGTGAAGTCGCGTTCCAGCGCCACGGCGTAGACGAACGGCTTGATCGACGAACCCGGCTGACGCAGGGCCTGGGTGGCGCGGTTGAACTTCGACAGTGAGAAGGAATAGCCGCCGACCATGGCGACGATGCGGCCTGAATAAGGATCGACCACGACCATGGCGCCGTTGACGATCGGCACCTGGTGCAGGCGATAGGCGCCATCCGAAATCTTTGAGACATAGACCAGGTCGCCGGCCCTCAGGCCCTTGCCGCCCTTGGCCCAGGCGACATCCTCGCCGCGAAGCGTTCCCGAACCGCCGTCGTACGCCCGCACAGAACCCGAGGCCGAGGTGACCAGGCCGATTTGCCAGTCGCGGCGTTCCGACGGCGACTTGCGGTTCATCGCCAGGCGGTTTTCGACGTCCTGGGCCTCGCGTTCCCACATGTCGGTGACGGGGATATTGCCCCACGCCCCGCGCCAGCCATGGCGGCGGTCGTAGGTCTCAAGCCCGGTCATCAGCGATTGCAGGGCGATGGTCTGGAGCTTGGGTTCCAGTGTCGTCTTGATATAGTAGCCCTGGGTATAGATGGCGTCGCGGTCGGGGAAGAGCGACTTGGCGCGGCGCTCGACTTCCGACACGAAGTAGTCGGCGTCGTGATACTTGGCGCGTTCCGGGCGGGCCTCGACAACCAGGTCCTTCTGCATAGCGGTCAGGGCGTCAGCGCGCGTGATCCAGCCCGCCTTGTCCATTTCCCCCAACACCCAGTTACGGCGCGCGATCGCGGCCTGCTTGTGTGTCGTTGGGCGATAGTTTTCAGGCCCCTTGGGCAGGGCTGCCAGATAACCCACTTCTTCCAGCGTCAGGTCGTCGACCGACTTGCCGAAATAGTTGAAGGCGGCGGCGCCCACACCATAGGAACGGTACCCGAGATAGATGTCGTTGAGGTACAGTTCCAGGATCTGTTCCTTGGACAGCGAATTTTCCAGCCGCCGCGCCAGGATAACTTCCTTGAGCTTGCGGCCCAGCGTGCGTTCGTTGTTCAGGAGCAGGTTCTTGGCCACCTGCTGCGTAATGGTCGACCCGCCTTCCAGGCGGCGGCCGCGCACAACGTTCAGCAAGTTCTTCATCATGGCACGGCTGAGGCCCGAGGCGTCGACGCCGGAGTGGGTGAAGAAGTTGCGGTCTTCGGCGGCCAGGAAGGCCTGGGTGAGTTTCTGCGGCATCCGGTGGTAGGGCACATAGATGCGCCGTTCCTGGCCATACTCGCCGATCAGGGTGCCGTCCCAGGCGAAGACGCGGGCCGAGGTCACCGGATGGAAGTCGGCCAGTTCGGAGCCGTCGGGCATGTCGTGGAACAACCATGCCGCATAGGCCGCCACGGCGAAACCGGCAAGGCCGATCACCGTCATGACGCCCGCGGCGATCATTCCAAACACACGCTCGGACGACTTTACCAAACGACTTCCCTCACCTCTCGTGGCTTAACCTTTAGCAAAAGCCCGGGAATAGGCAAAGCCATTCGGAGAAATTTCCGAATGCATTCGCGGATGTGGCGAAATTGCCCAAAGGAAAGGCCCCGCCGGCGGCAGCGGGGCCTTGTAAAAGCTGACTTGCCTGGAACCTTTAGGCGCGACTTAGCGGAAGCCGGCCAGCGAGGCGTAGCGCACATCGTTTTCGAAATACTTTTCGATCGCCTTGGCCACCTGCCCCATCATGGCGTCGCGCGACCGCGAATCGGTGAGCATGGCTTCGTCCTTCGCGTTATTGACGAAGCCCATTTCGAGCAGGACAGCCGGAACGTCCGGCGCCAGCAGGACGACGAAGCCGGCCTGGCGCAGGCTGGTCTTGAGCAGCGGCGTGGTTTCGCCGATATTGTCCATGACCAGTTGGGCGAAGGTCGCCGAACGATTCTTGGTGGCGCGCTGGGTCAGGTCGACCAGGATGCGGCTGACGATGGCGTCGTTCGGCATGTCGTTGAGAGACCAGTCGCCCTTGACCAGGGCCTTCTTGGCGATGCGTTCACTGCCCGAATCCGATAGGGTATAGATGCTGGCGCCGCGCGTGGTGCCATCGCCGCCCGAATCCGAGTGCAGGGAGATGAACAGGTCAGCGTCAGCGCTGCGGGCGATGCGGACGCGCGCCGGCAGGTCGACGAAGCTGTCGGTGTCGCGCGTCATGATGACCTTGTAGCGGCCGGTCTTTTCGAGACGATCGCGCAGGCTCTTGGCGGCGGCCAGATTGATGTCCTTTTCCCAGCTCTTGCTGCCGCGCGCGCCGGGGTCCTTGCCGCCGTGGCCGGCGTCGATGACGATGACCTTCTTGCGCTTGGCGGGCGCTACGGGTGCGGCCTGGGCCACGGTCGCGGTCACGACCGGCGTCGCCTTTGGGGCCGCATCCATCGGAGTATCGCCCGGCACGACGTCGATAACGTAACGGTAGACGCTGATGCCATCGGCTGGCGGCAGGAGGAAGCGCTTATAGATACGCGCGCCGGTACGGAAGTTCAGTTTGAGGCGCGTGCTTCCCAGGTCGTTTTCGAGCGCCCAGTCCTTGATGATGCCTTGGCCCGCACCCGACATCGGCGCGTCCATGCTGATATCTGCCAGGGCCAGGACATGGCGCGTCTGGTCGGCGCTGGTCGAGACGACCTTGCCGGCCGCGCTTTTGTCAAGTTCGATGACAATGCGCGTCGTCGACCCGGAACCGCCCATACGCACGCGGACGACATCGCCGGACGGCGCGGCCATGGCTGGCAGGCCGCAGGCCGCTGCCAGGCATACCATGCCAGCAGCGAAAAACGCTTTCAATTGCTTGAAATTGCTTACACCCTTGCTTTTCAGGGCATCAGCCAGAAGACGCATTCGGAACTCCACGCACCACATTATTCTATGTTTGCAGCAGTATTATCTGTGGCACCACTATGCCTGACCGGTGTAGAAATCCGATTAAAAGGCGTGGTTACTGCTACTTTAACCTGTTTCCTTACCAAAGCCTTAAGCGCGCGGACGCTTCGCCCGTTTTTCACGGCTTTAGTCTTTGGCCTTGATAAGTAAGGATTAAAAACTGACGCCGGCGTTCGTATGCACGCTTTTCGCGGGGCGCCACTGTGCCTGGACAGGTCAGTTGGAACATCATTCGCATACTCCGGACAAAACGCTTACACGGTCTTTATGTCCTATCTCTGGATACCGCATCGGCCAATAATTCGCCGTTCAGGAGGCAATAAGGTGGCGCAATCGCCTCAGGCGTCGAAAATTGCGTTGACGCACGATGCTTTTTCGCGCCATGTTGCAAACAGGTATCGCCACTTTCCCGAGTCCGGTACGGCGCCATCGGCGCTGGACAAAGAATACGGCGAACCTTGTCACGACGAAATTGCGGCACTATCTCGCAGCCTGTCATTCAGCGGTGGCTCTCCTGAGGCCATTTTCGCCGGATGGTCTGCACTTTCTGCCGCCTGACCGTCATGACGCCGAATAAGTTGCGCACCGCACATGGAGCGCAAATCCGAGTTGGAACAATATCTTATGGGCTGCGCCTTACACGTCCGCACTGGAATGTCCGTGAGCACTAACGTCGCACATGACGTTGCCGCTCCTAGCGCGCGCCCCAACACCCCCTATCAGCGCCCCGCTCCCGCCACCGCCCAACGCCGCCAAAGCGCGGCCTTGCGTGCGCCTGCGTGCCGGCGCTCCGGAGACCCCTTTAATGTCAAAAACCATGTTAATCGACGCGACGCACACGGAAGAGACCCGTGTCGTCGTGCTCAACGGCCAGCAAAACGGTAACCCCCGCGTCGAAGAATTCGATTTCGAAAGCCTCAGCCGCAAACAGCTTCGCGGCAACATCTACCTGGCAAAGGTCACGCGTGTCGAGCCGTCGCTGCAGGCCGCCTTTGTCGAATATGGCGGCAATCGCCACGGCTTCCTGGCCTTCAACGAAATCCATCCCGACTACTACCAGATCCCGGTCGCCGACCGCGAGAAGCTGATGGCCGAGCTGGCGGCCCAGGCGCAGGCCAATAACGGTCACGCCCACGACGACGATAGCGACGACGACGACCACGAGGACGAAGGCGACGATCTGCCTGATGAAGAGCGCCGCCTGCGCCAGCACCTGATCCGCCGCTATAAGATCCAGGAAGTCATCAAGCGCCGGCAGATCCTGCTGGTCCAGGTCGTCAAGGAAGAGCGTGGGAACAAGGGCGCCGCGCTGACCACCTACCTGTCGCTGGCCGGCCGCTACTGCGTGCTGATGCCGAACACGGCGCGCGGTGGCGGCATTTCGCGCAAGATCACCAACGCGGCTGACCGCAAGCGCCTCAAGTCCATGGTTCAGTCGCTGGACGTGCCGCACGGCATGGGCCTGATCGTCCGCACGGCCGGCGCCAAGCGCACCAAGCAGGAGATCAAGCGCGACTATGATTACCTGCTGCGCGTCTGGGAAACCATCCGCGAGACGACGCTAAAGTCCAACGCCCCGGCGCTGATCTATGAGGAAGAAGACCTCGTCAAGCGCGCCATCCGCGACATGTTCGATAAGGATTTCGTGGGTGTGCTGGTCGAGGGCGAGGAAGGCTACAAGTCCGCCCGCGACTTCATGCGCATGATCATGCCGTCGCAGGCCAAGAAGATTCAGCCCTATCGCGCCAATTCGCCCCTGTTCGCGCGCTACGGCGTCGAGGACATGATCTCCAAGATCTATTCGCCGGTCGTGGCGCTGAAATCCGGCGGCTACCTGGTCATCAACCAGACCGAAGCCCTGGTCGCGATCGACGTCAACTCCGGCAAGTCGACCAAGGAACGCAATATCGAGTCGACGGCGCTCAAGACCAATCTTGAAGCCGCCGAAGAGGCCGCGCGCCAGATGCGCCTGCGCGACCTGGCCGGTCTGATTGTCATCGACTTCATCGATATGGACGAGCCCAAGAACAACCGGGCCGTCGAGAAGAAGCTGAAGGACGCCCTGGCCGAGGACCGCGCCCGTATTCAGATGGGCAAGATTTCCGGCTTCGGCCTGATGGAGATCTCCCGCCAGCGCCGCCGCACGGGCTTCCTGGAAGGCACGACCGTTACCTGCCCGCACTGCGAAGGCATGGGCCGCATCCGTTCGGTCGATTCCGCCGCGCTGTCGGCCATGCGCCGCATCGACATGGAAGCCATGCAGAATGGCGCCGGCGCCATTATAGTCAAGCTGCCGATGACGGTCGCGCTCTACATCCTCAATGAAAAGCAGGCGCATCTGGCCAAGCTGCGCGAGGAGTGGGGCCTGAAGGTCAATATCGAGGTCGATACTGACCTCGGCCACACCGACCTGCAGATCATCCGCACCGTCACCGCCGACGAGGTCGACTTCACCCCGCCCGTTCGTCCTGAACCCGTCGCCTTCGACTTCAGCGTCGATGTCGAGGATGAAGAGGAAGACGAGGAGGACGAAGAAGCCATCGAGCGCGAGGACACGGATGACGACGAGGCCTCGGCCCGCGTCCAGAGCCGTGAGGATCGTGACGATGGCGAAGGTGGCCGTCGTGGCAAGCGCCGCCGCCGCCGCCGCGGTGGACGTGACGGTGGCCGCGAGCGTGGTGAAGGCGAAGCCGAAGCGGCCGCCGATAGCGCTGCCGAAGAGGGCGATGACGAGGACGGCGAAGAGGACGACGGCGATTTCCGCCGCAACGGCCGTGGCCGCCGCCGCCGTGGTCGCCGGGGTGGCCGCCGCGCCGGTTTCGAGAGCCGTCCGCGCGAGCCCTATGGCTGGGTCCGCGCCCGCACGCCGTCGCTGGAAGCGCCATATGTCTGGATCGATCCGTTCGAAGAGCAGCAACAGCAGCAGGCGGCCCGTCCGGCGCGCCCGGCCGTCGCCCCAATGGGTGAGATCGCGGGCGTCGCCGCCGCCGGCGCCATCGGCAGCACCTCGACGGCTCCGGTCGTGAACCAACCTCTTGGTGCCGAGAATACCCAGCCGACATCGCTGGTGCCTGAGGACCTGCGCAACCAGCCGGCGCCCAAGCGCGCCCGCCCGCCGCGCAAGGGCCGTAATGTCGTAACGACCGAAGAGGCTCCGGCCGAAGCTGCCGCGGCGGAAGCCGTCGTGGCCGAAGCCACGCCCGTCGAAGCCGAGCTGCCGCCGGTCGAGGTTCGCGCCCGTCCGAAGCGCTCGCGCAAGAAAGCCGAAGCGGTCGAGGCCGAAGCCATCGCGGCGCCTGAGGCAGTCGTCGCCGATGTCGTCGAGCCGGTTATCACCCGCCCTGCCCGCGCCACGCGTTCACGTAAGAAGGTCGCGGACACGCCGTCGATCGTCGCCGCCCAGGAGACCGACCTGACGGCGCTCGACCCGATCATCGTCGCCCCCGAGCCTGCCCTGGCCGTCGCCAAGGAACTCGAAGTCGTCGTTGCGGAGCCTGCGCCCGCTGCCATCGATCCGAACGAGATCAGCGCGCCGCCGGAAAAGCCAAAGCGCGGCTGGTGGAAGCGATAGAAGCGATATCCAAAAAGTGTGAAGCGGTTTTTG
>CAMLPZ010000214.1 GCA_946482045.1 uncultured Asticcacaulis sp. | reverse complement strand
TTCATGTTGCAGCCCGCTGGAATGGGTTTGCCGGCCTGTTGCAGGGCCACACACGATTCGTGGTTCATCAAAGCCTGGCTCACGCCACTGCGCCCGCCCTTCAGACCGCCGCCGGCCGCAGCGCCGCCGGCCGGAGGCGTGCCCCCCCCGGCCGACCGGCCCGGCGTGTCAGCGGCCAGGCCAGACGGCGCGATATTGGCTATGGAAGGCGTGGGCGTCTCATGCAAATTGAGATCGCTAACGCCCCGTGTTGCCAGAGCCTCCTCGCGCCGGGCTTCCACCCGCCCCTCCTCTTCTTTCTTCTTGGCCTTGGCTGTGGCCAGCGGATTGGTGTCCGGCTCCACGATCGAAGGCCCGGCCGTTTCGGCGCGCAGGGCCTGATCGGTCTGCCGCCTTGCCTCCAGATTGGGGACAGGATCGAAGTCGTCACGCGGCCTGGTGACGGGCTGCGGCAAGGCTTTATAAGTCTGCTGCGCGGCCTGAGGTTGCGGTACGGGAACCGGTTCGGGCTTAGGCTGGGGTTCAGGCTGAACCTGCTGCTCCACCGGTCGTTCAACGACTTCGCGGGGACGAATGACCGGAACCAGCTCGACCTGCTCTTCGGGCGGGACGAACTCATAGAGCTCGGTGTCGATGGCGGGGTCCGTGTCCAGTTCGCGATACGGCAGGGCCGTCGGGTTTGCGATGATCAGCAGCCACAGGGCCAACGCATGCAGGGCCAGAACGGTTACGGCCGATCCGGCCATGCGCGATCGTGGCGTGCCGGCGGCGCCAAGCCAGGCCAGAGAGGCTTCGACCTCGTTCGCCGCCCGTTTCAGGACGGCGTGCGTCTTCTGATAGATGTGCATCCCGGGTTGGCACCCTGCCGGCTGATTCCGGTCTTACTGTGTCATGAATTGTTTCACGCGCAATACATGTGCTGACAGATACAGGCAAAACCACGGCATACGTCGCAGAATGTCCGCCCCGCGAAAATGTTGCCACAATGTTCTTGTCACTGCTGGCAAATCTTGGCAAAGGACTTATATAATCGGCCTAGTGTCGTGATTTTGAAGTTCGTGCGATTTCGATATCGCCCTCCGAGACGAACTTCGAAATCGAGGACGACACTAGAATCTATAAGATGCAAGTGTCCTTTTGATTCTGAAATTCGCCTAAGGCCGATATCAAGTGCGAGCGAATTTCAGAATCAGGACACTTGTCTGTATTCAGGATAACACCGCGTCATGGCGAACCCGCATCACGATCAGGACTTCATCAAGGTGCGCGGCGCGCGCGAGCATAACCTGAAGGGCGTGGACGTCGATATTCCGCGCGGCCAACTGGTCGTGCTGACCGGGCTCTCAGGCTCGGGCAAGTCCTCGCTGGCCTTCGACACCATCTATGCCGAAGGGCAGCGCCGCTACGTCGAATCGCTGTCGGCTTACGCCCGCCAGTTCCTGGAGCTGATGTCCAAGCCCGATGTCGACCTGATCGAAGGCCTGTCCCCGGCCATTTCCATCGAACAGAAAACGACGTCGAAGAATCCGCGCTCGACCGTTGGAACGGTAACCGAAATCCACGACTATATGCGCCTGTTATGGGCGCGCGTCGGCATTCCCTACTCGCCGGCTACCGGCCTGCCGATCGAAAGCCAGACCATCTCCCAGATGGTCGACAAGATCGTGTCGCTTCCTGAAGGCACGCGTCTGTTGCTGCTGGCGCCCTATGTCCGCGGCCGCAAGGGCGAGTACCGCAAGGAAATCGCCGAATTACAGAAGCAGGGCTTCCAGCGCCTGAAGATCGATGGCGAATACTACGCCATCGAGGACGCCCCGAAGCTGGAGAAAAACTTCAAACACGACATCGACGTCGTCGTCGATCGTGTTGTTATCAAAGACGGAATCATGGGGCGCCTTGCGGACTCGCTTGAAACCGCCCTGCGGCTGGCCGATGGCCTGGCCGTCGCCGAGCTGGCCGATATTGCGGAGGGTGAAACCGAGCCCAAGCGCATCCTGTTTTCAGAGAAGTTCGCGTGCCCGGTTTCAGGCTTTACGATTGCCGAGATCGAGCCGCGCCTGTTTTCGTTCAACAATCCGTTCGGCGCCTGCCCGACCTGTGACGGGCTTGGGGTAAAACTGGCCTTCGACCGCGACCTGATCCTCGACCCAAAGAAGTCGCTGAACGACGGCGCCATCGTGCCGTGGTCGAAAGGCCCTTCGCCCCTCTACGCCCAGACCCTGCAATCACTCGGAATCCACTATGGATTCAAAATGGACGGGCCGTGGGAAAAGCTGCCGGAAAAGATCCGCGATGTTATCCTCAACGGGTCCGGCACCGAAAAGATCAAGTTCACCTATCAGGACGGGTCGCGCCGCTACGACGTCACCAAGCCGTTCGAAGGCGTGATTCCCAACATGGACCGGCGCTGGCGTGAAACCGACTCGTCATGGGTGCGCGAGGACCTGGCGCGCTTCCAATCTGAAACGCCATGCGACGCCTGTCACGGCGCGCGTCTTAAGCCCGAAGCCCTGGCCGTCAAGATCGACGCCCGCACCATCGCCGAAATCTCAACCCTATCGATCAAGCAGGCGCACCTGTGGTTCAGCACGATCGAAGACAAGCTGAGCGAAAAGCAGCTCGACATCGCGCGAAGAATCCTGAAGGAAATCAAGGACAGGCTGCGCTTTCTTAACGACGTGGGTCTGGACTATCTCAATCTGTCACGCAATTCCGGCACGCTTTCCGGCGGCGAAAGCCAGCGTATCCGCCTGGCGTCGCAGATCGGCTCCGGCCTGACCGGCGTCCTCTATGTGCTGGACGAGCCGTCGATTGGCCTCCACCAACGCGACAATGACCGCCTGCTGGTCAGCCTCAAGGGCCTGCGGGACCTGGGCAATTCGGTGCTGGTGGTCGAGCACGACGAAGACGCCATCCTCCAGGCCGACTATGTTATCGACATGGGCCCGGCCGCCGGCGTCCACGGCGGCCAGATCATCGCGCAAGGCACGCCAGACCAGGTGCGCAACAACAAGGACTCGATCACCGGTCAATACTTGACGGGCAAGCGCGAAATCCCGCTCTTCTATGGTGAAGGGCACAATGAACAGCGCCGGCCGATCAACAAAAAGAAGATGCTGAAGGTCATCGGCGCCCGAGGAAACAACCTGAAAAACGTCACGGGCGAGATCCCGGTCGGCGTCATGACCTGCATTACCGGCGTGTCCGGCGGTGGCAAATCAACATTTACGCTTGAGACTTTGTACAAGGCGGCAGCGCGGCGGCTGAACAACGCCTCGGCCCACCCGGCGGCGCATGACAAGATCGAGGGCCTGGAACATTTCGACAAGATCGTCGAGATCGACCAGTCGCCGATCGGCCGCACACCGCGCTCGAACCCGGCCACCTATACCGGCGCCTTTGGTCCGATCCGCGACTGGTACGCCGGCCTGCCGGAATCCAAGGCGCGCGGCTATGGCCCCGGCCGCTTCAGCTTCAACGTCAAGGGCGGTCGCTGCGAGGCCTGCCAGGGCGACGGCGTCATCAAGATCGAGATGCACTTCCTGCCCGACGTCTACGTCACCTGCGACGTCTGCAAGGGCAAGCGCTATAACCGCGAAACGCTCGATATCGTCTTCAAGGGCCATTCAATCGCCGACGTTCTGGACATGACGGTCGAGGAAGGTGCTGAGCTGTTCAAGGCTGTGCCGTCGATTCGCGACAAGATGAAGACGCTGGAGCGTGTGGGCCTAGGCTATATCAAGATCGGCCAGCAGGCGACGACGCTTTCGGGCGGCGAAGCCCAGCGCGTCAAGCTCTCGAAGGAACTGTCCAAGCGCGCCACCGGCAAGACGCTGTATATCCTGGACGAACCGACGACCGGCCTGCACTTTGAGGACACACGCAAGCTTCTTGAAGTGCTGCATGAACTGACCGACAACGGCAATACGGTTGTCGTCATCGAACATAATCTCGATGTCATCAAGACGGCCGACTGGCTGCTCGATTTCGGCCCGGAAGGCGGCGACGGCGGCGGCGAGATCGTGGCTTCCGGCACGCCCGAACAGGTTGCGGACAATCCGAAATCATGGACCGGCAAGTACCTGAAGCAGATGCTGGCCAAGCATCGCCAGCGGCATCTGGAGCCGGCGCAGTAGACAAGCGCAATCCAAAAAGTGGCCCCGGTTTTTTGGATAAATTGCGCGCGCCTTGAGAAGAAATCGACATGGTTAACGGGCTTTAAAGAGCTTTAACCATTTCGCGCGAAGGTGGCGGCATGAGACTCACATCGCCCTCTCTTCTCGCCCTGTGTCTGGCCACCGGTCTGTTGGTCCTGTCCGGCTGTTCGTCCAAGAAGGACGCGGCGCACGGCGGTACGCATGGCGGTGAACACGGCAAAGTCATTCCCGCCAGCCTGCATCACTGGAGCTATGGCGGCAAGGACGGCCCCGACCATTGGGCTGAACTGGGCGGTGACAATGCCGTCTGCAAGTCCGGCCACCGCCAGTCACCCATCGACATCGCCGGCATCACCAAGCAGCGCTCGGCGCGCGTCGTCTTCGACTACCAGCCATCGGCGGCGACCATTCAGAACAACGGTCACACCATCCAGGTCGCGCTGACTGACGCCGGCGGACTCACCGTCGATGGCGTCCCCTACAAACTGAAGCAATTTCATTTCCACTCCCCAAGCGAACACGCCATCAACGGCCACCGCGCCGTGTTGGAAAGCCATTTTGTCCACGAGAACGCCAAGGGCGACCTGCTGGTAATCGGCGTGCTGTCGGACATCGGCGCGGCCGATCCCATGCTGGGTTCGCTGTGGACCTACCTGCCGACCGAGGCCGGCAAGCCGGTGCCCTTGGCCGACCTGCTGATCAATCCCCAGGACCTGATGCCGGCGACCGAGGACTTCTATGTCTATTCGGGTTCGCTGACAACGCCGCCGTGCAAGGAGGGCGTGACCTGGATGGTCTATTCCTCGCCGCTCAGCGTCAGCGTGGAACAGGCCGATGCTTTTGAACGCCTGGTTGGACCGAACTCGCGTCCCATTCAGGCCCGCAATGAGCGCGACTTCCTGCACGTCACCGGAAGCTGATCAGGGTTTGGTTCCCGTTATATCGCGATAAGCCGCCACTGGCGCGCCATGAATGATGGCCGTCGTCTGCGGCCAAGCCAGTCCCAGCCAAAGGACAAGAATCACGACACGCGGCGGTGTCAGAAAGGCGTCCAGGCTTGTCATGTTGAGCGGGATATTGGCCTGCTGTTGCCCGAAGGCCAGCAGGGTCACGCCGTCGATCACTGCTTCGGACAGATAGCTGACAATCATCGACAGACCGAAGGCCAGAAGGTACCCGCCCATAAGCGCGATCGACCGGCCGCGCGTCAGTTGGAAGCTGCCGAAAATATCGATGCGGCGCGTAGCGAAACTCTGCACTGCGTTCAGCGACAGCCGCAACCGAAGCCAGGCAACCGCCAGAAAGGCTATGAATATGCCTATGGGCGTGAACTGAACCGGCAAGCCCAGAATGGACCAGGCGATCGCTACAGCCCAGAACAGGATGACGGACAGGCCAAGCGTCGCCGCCTGAACGGCCAGCACACGCAGTTCCCGCAGGCCGAAACGCAAATAACCCAGCCGGTCATCGCCGGCCTCCAGGCTGGCGCGACAGATGGCGCAGACAAGCATGGTCGAAGTGATGAGATAGACGGGCGTGCACGCCGCCAGCGCGGTAAAAATCCGGCCGGCAATCACCAGCGCCAGCGCCACGTCGTCCGGCTTTGTGTTGAAAGCAAGAATATCGGCATGATGCGGACCGACGATCGCCACAAGCAGGAGCGCACAGATGCCATAACCGAACAGGCAGACCAGCCCCCAGAAAAACAGGAGCTTTGGTTGGGCCTTCAGGAGGCGGAAGCCCTCCAGGGCGAAATTTAAACGCAGTTCCATGAGGTTCGTTTGGACTTAAAACACGTTTTCCGCGCTGACACCGCCGTTGGTGAGGCGCTTGTAAGCCGCGGCGGGGGCGCCGAAACTGATGGCCATGAGCAAGGGGGCAACAATGCCATTGCTGACGAACAGGTAGGCGACGGTGACCGGATCGCCGAGCCCCTGGATGCCGAGGCGCGCTGAATCGAGCATGCGCGAATAGGCGTTAAAGTCGCCGCCCGAGGCCGCGATGGCCAGCGCCGCAAAAATGCCGAGGCACAGGACGAAGACGATTGTCGCCGTGGCCAGGGCCAGGAAATAACCTAGCATCAGCGTACCGGCATATCCTTTTGTGAGCGCCCAGGAACCGAAAAGGTTGATGCGCTTCTGGTCGAAGCTCTGGACGAAGCACAGGGACAGGCGCGAACCAATATAGAAGATGGCCAAGAGCGTGGGGATAAGCCCCAGGAACACGCCGACCATGCCGGCCGGTGTCGACGGCCCGCCCAGGATGGCCGAAAAGCTGGCGCCGATGATGATGCCCGGCAGGACAGCCAGCAGATAGACGAAGAAGAAAATGACCCAGAACAGGATGGTGACGCCGACCTGGCGCAGTTCGTCCATACCGAGCCGTAGGCCTCCAAACGACAAAGGTGCGTCGCGTAGCACCACACGGAAGATGGCGCAGGCGATAACGACCTGGATCAGCATGTTGATAGGAAAGGCCAGGGCATAGGCCGGACCGATCTTGGCGTAAGCGGCGAGCAGGGCGGCCTGGTCGTTACCGGCGGCGGCCTGTTCGAGCTCGCCCATGGCCGTTCCGGCCATCGTCCACATGATGAGTGCACTGGCTGTGAAACCGAGAAGCGTCAGCAGGCCCCAGGGCAGGAGGCGCGACGGCTTTTCCCGGATAATGCGAAACCCTTCGAACGCGAAGTCGAACGGCAGTTTCATGTGGTCCTCAACTCAGGCGGCGTGGGCACTTATTTAGTGCGTGATGCCACAATCTGCATGTAAGCCGAAGACAAAAATCCAATTGTAAGAGGGATAAGTAGAAAAACCATCACAGCCTGAAGCAGGGACTGCGCGATAAGCAGGCCCGTTATACCTTGGCCCATATGAACGCCGCTCCCGCCGAAGCCGGCCGTGATGATAAAAGCGACGATAATAAACGGCACGAACAGGACGATCAGGCCGATGAACAGCTTACCGACATTGCCGGAACTCAGGCCCAGCGCGTTCAACGTTACCAGCTTGCGCTCAGCCACATTGGCCGCGCCGATCAGGACGAACTTCAAGCTGACGAAAATCAGGAAGACCCAAGCGGCAACCAGATAACCGATGAATATCCAGTCCTTGCCCTCATGGCGCAGGACCATGGCCTGCAGGGCCGCAATCGTATCCTCGTGACCGTCCGCCATGCCGGCTGTATTGAAGGCAATGAAGA
>CAMLPZ010000213.1 GCA_946482045.1 uncultured Asticcacaulis sp. | reverse complement strand
GGGCGTGCTGGAACTGGCGTCTTTCGAAGGCTTCAACCCGTCGCACCAGGCGCTGCTCGACCAGCTGACGGAATCGATCGGCATCGTTCTGAACACGATCGACGCCAACATGCGGACCGAAGACCTGCTGACCCAGTCGCAATCGCTGGCGCAGCAGCTCCAGACCCGCCAGGAAGAACTGCAACAGACCAACGAGGCGCTACAGGAAAAAGCCCGCCTGCTGGCTCAGCAGAACCACGAGGTCGAGCGCAAGAACTCCGAAGTGGAGCAGGCGCGTCAGGAACTGGAAGACAAGGCCAAGCAGTTGGCCCTGACGTCGAAGTACAAGTCGGAATTCCTGGCCAATATGTCGCACGAACTGCGCACGCCGCTGAACTCGCTGCTCATCCTGTCGGACCAGCTCACCAAGAACCCGGAAGGCAACCTGACGCCCAAGCAGACGGACTCGGCCAAGACCATCCACGCGTCCGGCACCGACCTCCTGATGCTCATCAATGACATCCTCGACCTGTCGAAGATCGAGTCGGGCACGGTGGTGGTGGAATCGGGCGAACTGCGCCTCGACGACCTCAATGGTTACGTCAAACGCACCTTCAACCACATGGCGGAAAGCAAGAATATCGACTTCCAGGTCGGCTTCGACCCGCGCCTGCCCAAGTCGATCCATACCGACGCCAAGCGCCTCCAGCAGATCATCAAGAACCTGCTGTCGAACGCCTTCAAGTTCACCCATCACGGCAAGGTTACACTCTCCGTCGAACCGGTCATCAATGGCTGGTCGTACGATAATGAAGACCTGAACCGGGCGCCGGAGGTTCTTGCCTTCTCGGTCACCGACACTGGCATTGGCATCGCTGCTGACAAGCAGATGATCATCTTCGAAGCCTTCCAGCAGGCCGACGGCTCCACTTCGCGCAAATACGGCGGCACTGGTCTGGGCCTGGCCATCTCGCGCGAACTGGCGCGTCTGCTGGGTGGCGAGATCAAGCTGCAATCGGTGCCGGGCCGCGGGTCGACTTTTGTTCTCTACCTGCCGGCGACCTATGCCCAGCGTCCGCGCAAGGGCCTTTCCGAGGCCATGATGCGCCTTGACGTGCCGGCGGTGGCCAAGATGCCGATGCCGGAAACGGACCTGGCTGCCATTACCGCCGAGGAACCGGCGCCGGCGGTCAACGAGGTCGGCGACGACCGGGCCTTCATCCAGCCGGGCGATTCCGTTATGCTGATCGTGGAGAACGATCTCGGCTTTGCGCGCTTCCTGCTTGATGCCGCACGGGCGCGCGGCTTCAAGGGGCTGGTGACTTCGTTGGGCGCTTCCGCGCTGGCGATGACGCACGACCATAGCCCCGACTGCATACTGCTCGACATCCATCTGCCCGACATGCAGGGCTGGCGCGTCATGGAACGGCTCAAGGCGGACATGGCGACGCGCCACATCCCGATCTGCATCATCTCGACCGATGAATCGCGCGACCGGGCTCTGACCTCAGGCGCGCTGACCTTCGTCGCCAAGCCGATCCAGAACCACGAGATCGTCGATCAGTTGATGCAGTCGCTAAAGGAGTACGTCAACCGGCGTTCGCGCAGCGTCATCGTTGTCGAACCCGACGCCACACGCCGCGACCAGATCGTCCAGCCGCTGAAAATGGACGGTATCGAGGTCCTGCCGGTCGCCAATGGCGCGGCGGCCTTGAAGCGCATGCGCAAGAGCCCGGTGGACAGCATCCTGTTGTCGGGCGCGGCGCCAGAGGTGGTCGCCGACCTGCTGGAACAGGGTGAGGCGGCGGATACGATTACGGGCCGCATGCCGGTCATCCTGTTCGGCGATCCGGGGGTGGACGAAGGCGCGCTCAAGCGGCTGTCGGCGCTTTATCCGGTATCGACGGTACAATCGACCGACCGGCTGCTCGATGTCCTGACCCTGCATCTGCACCGCCGCGTCGACAGCCTGCCCGGCGAGGCGCAGGCCGTGCTCAGCGATCTGCACGAGTCGAACAAGCTGCTCGTCGGCAAGAAGGTGCTGATTGTCGACGACGACGCCCGCAACATCTTCGCCCTGACCAGTGTGCTGGAAGAGCACGAGATGGATATCCTGTCGGCCGATAATGGCCGCGATGCCATCCACATCCTGATGGAGGACCCGGACGTCGACATCGTGCTTATGGACATCATGATGCCGGAAATGGATGGCATGGAAACCATTCAGGAAATCCGCAAGGTGTCGCGCCTCAAGAACCTTCCCATCGTTGCCGTCACCGCCAAGGCGATGAAGGGTGACCGTGAAAAGTGCATCGAGGCGGGAGCATGGGACTATCTGTCAAAGCCTGTGGATTCCGAGCAGATGATCAAGGTCCTGCGCGCCTGGCTGCATCGCTAGGTCGCACATTGGAACAGAATAATCTTATGAGGAAACCCAAGGCCAGCGCCGCCGCAAACGAGTCCGCTCCGGCGGAGGGTGAGGCGCCGCGCGAATACATCCTGCTGGTCGACGACCGGCCGGCCAACCTGATGGTCTATAAGTCCATCCTGGAAGAGCTGGGCCAGACCATGATCACCGCGTCTTCGGGAGAGGAAGCGCTGAAGCTTGTGCTCAAGCATGACTTCGCGGTCATCCTGCTCGACGTCAACATGCCGACCATGAACGGCTTCGACACGGCGAACCTGATCCGCAAGCGGCGTAAATCGGCCTCGACGCCGATCATCTTTTTGACGGCCTTCAATGACGAGATGAACATCATCCAGGGCTATGCCTCGGGCGCGGTGGACTTCATGCCGACGCCGGTCATCCCCGAAGTGCTGATCGCCAAGGTGCGCGTCTTTATCGAGCTGTCGCAGATGCGCCGGCAGGCGGCCATGCAGGCAGAAGAAAAGGCGCGGCGCAAGGCGGCCGAAGAGGCTGCCCAGAGCTTTGCCTTCCTGGCGCGCGTTTCCGAAGGTTTGTCGCGGTCCCAGAGCCGGGGCGACTTCATGCGCGCCCTGGTCCGGCTGCCCGTGCCGGATCTTGCCGACGCGGCGCTCGTCTGGTTCAAGCGCGAGGGCCAGCCCGACCGCATCGAATGGGCCGAAAGCGATGGCCGCATGACCGCCAGCCCGCCGGTACTCGACCGGCTGGAACCCTCGGTCAACCGCGCGATTTCCGAAAACCGGCCGCTATTGTTCAGCGACGTGGTGGGTGGCAAGCTGGCCTATGGCCAGATACTGCCGCTAACGGTGCAGGGCGAAACCCACGGCGTGCTGGTGCTGGGAACGCGCAACCCTCAAACCGAGATCAGCCCTTTGGCCAGTGACGTCGCGCATCGCGCTGGCGTGGCGCTGGAAAACGTCATGCTGATGGAACGTATCCGCGAGGCGGACCGCCGCAAGGACGAATTCTTAGGCATGCTGGCACACGAGCTGCGCAACCCGCTGGGGCCGATCGTCAACTGCTTGCAGTTACAAAAGATGCTGCCGCCGGGCGATCCGCGCGGCGTAACGATCCGCGAGACCATGGATCGTCAGGTCAAGCACATGGGGCGGCTGATTGATGACCTGCTCGACGCCACCCGGCTGGCGCACGGCAAGATCCTGCTGCGCACCGAACGCTGCGACCTCAACCAGATCATTCGCCAGACGGCTGCCGACTATAAGAGCCTGACCGATGCCAGCGGCGTCGCGCTCCGGGTGCATACGCCGGACGTGCCGGTCTGGGTCGAAGGCGACCCGACGCGCCTGCTTCAGGTCGTTGGCAATCTGCTGCACAATGCCAACAAGTTCAGCCACGCCGAAGGCGTCATTACCTTGTCGGTCGAGGCGAATGGGGCCACGGCGCGTGTCAGTGTGTCGGATACCGGCATCGGCATTGAACCCAACATGCTGGGCCAGGTCTTCGACGTCTTCCGCCAGGCCGAGCAGGGGCTTGATCGCTCGCGTGGCGGACTGGGTCTTGGTTTGGCGTTGGTCAAGGGGCTGGTGGCGCTTCATAGTGGCTCGGTCGAGGCGCGCAGTGAGGGGCTCAACCGGGGCGCGGAGTTTCGCATCACCTTGCCTCTGGCCGTGCCGGCGGAAGAACCCGCAGCGCCAGCGACGCCAGCGAATACGGTGGCTGAGCCGCTGCGCATCCTGCTGATTGAGGACAATGTCGATGCCGCCGAAAGCGCGCGCATGCTGCTGGGGCACGATGGTCACGAAATCGACATCGCGTTTGAGGCCGAAACGGGGCTGAGCAAGGCGCGGGCATTTCTGCCGGACGTGATCCTATGCGATATCGGCCTGCCGGGGATGGATGGCTACCAGGTCATCCAGAAGATCCGCGAGGACCGTGAGATTGCCGAGACCTATGTGGTCGCGCTGACGGGCTACGGCCGCGATGCCGACCGCAAGCGCGCGCTTGAGGCCGGATTTAATCTGCACCTGACCAAGCCGATCGACTGGGCGACGCTGACGGCGGCGCTCGGCAAGGCTGATATGCGCCGACGGCAGACACCAGACGCGGTGACGGCGTAGGGTTAGAAGTAAGAAACCCCACCACCATGAGCCGTCAGGCTCTGTGTGGTGGGGCCGCTTACTTACTTCCTTCAATACCCGCCGATGATCGGCAATATCTCGCCTGTAATGTAACTGCCCGTCTGCGGTGAGGCCAGGAACACATAGGCCGGCGCGATTTCCTCGGGCTGGGCCGGGCGCTTCATCGGCACCTTTTCGCCGAAGTGCGCGACCTGCGGTGCTTCCTTGTCCGCCGGGTTCAACGGCGTCCAGACCGGCCCCGGCGCCACGCAGTTGACGCGGATACCTTTCGGCAGCAGATGTCCCGACAACGAGCGCGTAAAGGCGTGAATGCCGCCCTTGGTCATCGAATAGTCGAGCAGTTCTTTTGATCCCTGAATGCCAGTGACCGAGCCGGTATTGATGATCGAACCGCCATACGGAATGTGCTTTGCCGCCGCCTGGGCCATATTGAAATAGCCGTAGAGATTGGTCTTGAGCGTCTTGTCGAAGTGTTCGGCGGTCAAGTCCTCGAAAGCCTGGACGTGCAGTTGGAAGGCGGCGTTATTGACCAGGATGTCGAGCTTGCCCAGTTCAGTGACCGTCTTTTGCACCGCCTCATAGGCAAATGCGCGGTCCGACACATCGCCCGGAATGAGCAGGCAGCGGCGGCCCTCGGCTTCGACGGCGGCCTTTGTCTCTTCGGCGTCCTGATGTTCGCTCAGGTAGACGATGGCGATATCTGCGCCTTCGCGGGCGTAGAGCACCGCCACGGCGCGGCCGATGCCGGAATCGCCCCCGGTGATCAGCGCCACCTTGTCGAGGAGCTTGTCCGAACCTTTGTAGTAGGGCGCGTCGTACATTGGCTTGATGGCGAGGTCGGCCTCGATGCCGGGCTTTTCGAGATGCTGGCCGGTCAGCGGCGGCTCGGGATATTTGCGGGCCCCGGCCTGCAGGGCGCCGCCTCCACTTTTGGGCTTGCCGCTTTCACGCTGTTCGAGGTTGTCCTGGATGCGGCGGTGGTCTTCGGCGGTGGATTCCGCCTGCTGGCGATAGTCGAGCGGGGTCATGGAGCTGTCCTGATATGCGCCCCTTAGCCAGTGACGGTTAATGCCCGATCAAGGATCAAATTTCGATACTTCCCTTCTCCCCGCTTGCGGGGAGAAGGTGGTCGCTTGCGACCGGATGAGGGGCAAGCCCATGGAAGACGCGTTCGGTTTATTGTCCTTTTGCCCCTCACCCCAACCCTCTCCCCGCTCGCGGGGAGAGGGAACTTCGCTATTCCGCAGGAATTTTAAGTGCTTCGAGGACCTTGGCCGGCATGGCTTGCCGCAGCTTGAACATCTCTTCCCACGGATCGTGTTTTCGCTTGCTCAGAACATCGACAGCCGTGCGGATATTGAATTCGGACGGCTTCAGGGCCGCGCCCAGATCCTCCCACTCAACCGGCATAGCCACCGGCGCCCCTGGCCGCGCGCGCAGCGAATAGGCCGCGACCGCCGTCGCTGTATGGTCGTTGCGCAGGTAATCAACAAAGACCTTGCCCCTGCGCGCTGCTTTCGACGCCGTGGCAATATAGCGCTTGGGATTGTCGTGCGCCATCGACTGGGCGACTGCGCGCGTAAAGGCCTTGATGGCGTCCCAGTGGAACTTGGGCTTGATCGGCACGACCACGTGCAGCCCCTTGCCCCCGGTGGTCTTCAGGAAACTCTTCAGCCCGAACTCCTTCATGCGCGCCCGGACCTCGGCGGCGCCGTCAGTGACGTCCTTCCAGGTCGCCTCGGGATCAGGGTCGAGGTCGAAAATCATGCGGTCGGGCAGGTCGGGCTCGTAGGCCTTGCAACCCCACGGGTGGATTTCCATCACGCCCCACTGCGCCAGGCTTATCAGGCCATGAATATCGTCGATCATGACGTATTCCTCGTTGCGGCCGTTGACCTCGATGCCGGTGTCGTGGACGTGGGGCACGCGGCCCTGGCTTAAATGGCGTTGGAAAAAGCACTGTTCGCCAATGCCTTCCGGGCAGCGGATCATGGAGATCGGCCGGTTGACGATGTGCGGCAGGATGTGGTTGGCAACAGCGTGATAATACTCCGCCACGTCCAGCTTGGTGACGTTATCGGCCGGATAGACGACGCGCTCAGGGTGGGTGATGGTGATGCCGCCGACATCGCCGCCCTTGGATTTTTTCGTCGTCACGATGCGTCTCCCGGCAGATGGTTTAACTTTGATTTCAGCAAGGTTGGCGGTTTCAGTGTGGATGGGCCGGTCGCGGCCGATTTCCGCCGCGGGCTTGTCTTCGCGCAAGCCCTGGAAAGAGGGGTGGCGCAGGCGGCCGTCCGGCGTCCATTCGGTGAATTCGATTTCGCAGACGAGCTTCGGCGCAACATAGCGTGCTTCGCGGCGGACCGCAGGCGGTACGGCTTTGAACGCGCCGGTTTTTGACGGTTCGAGCGCAAGCTTATCCAGCCGCCGGCGCAGGTCCATCGAGTCGTCGAGATTGAACCCGGTGCCGCACTTGCCGGCATAGATGAATTCGCCCTGCTCGTAATAACCCAGCAGAAGGGCGCCAATGCCGCGGTGGGCGTGGGTCGGTTCGGTAAAGCCGCCGATGACGAATTCCTGGCGCTTGTGACACTTGGTCTTGAGCCACGACTTGCCGCGCCCGCGCGAATAGGGCGCATCCGCGCGTTTCGAGATAAGTCCCTCCATGCCGATCCCGCACACCTGATGCAGGAAGGCCTCGTCGCGATCGTCGAAGTGCTCGCTGTAGATGATGCGGCCATCGAAGTCCTGGCCTTGCAGCAGGGCCTGGAGGCGGGACTTGCGTTCGATCAGTGGCAGGCCCGTCAGGTCGTCGCCGTTCAGGTGCAACAGGTCAAAGGCGTAGTATTG